>FAXN01000076.1 GCA_001493195.1 Sulfurovum sp. enrichment culture clone C5
AGTCTTGTGTATTCAACCATTCGATTTTCTTTTTCATAAAAGGCAAGTCTTGAGCCAAGTTCAACTTCAATATTTTTCATAGCAAGTGCTAATTTTTCTTTACCCACTATAAATTGATTTGCAGCATAGAGCGTAAACTCTTTTACGCTTGCTCCTTTTTCTCCAGTAAGTGTATCAAAATAGTACATATCTTCTATCTCATTGCCAAAAAATTCAACTCTCAAGGCTTGTTCTTCATTGTAAGCTGGATAAATATCTACTATATCTCCATTTACCCTAAAGTCGCCTCTGTCAAAAAAGTTGTCATTACGTCCATATCCCATTTCTACAAGTCTAAGTAACATCTCTTTTTGAGTATATGATGAACCAACTTTTAGATTTTGAACTACAGAGCTATACTCTTCGGGAGATCCTAATCCATAATTAGCCGAAACCGATGCGATGACTATGACATCTTTATGACTCAAAAGCGATGCTGTGGTACTAAGACGCAAACGCTCTAACTCTTCATTGATGGAGCTGTCTTTTTCTATAAAAAGATCCTGTCTTGGGATGTAAGCTTCTGGTTGATAATAGTCATAATAACTTATAAAATACTCTACACGATTGTTTGGAAAAAAACTTCTAAATTCACTATACAGTTGAGCAGCTAAAGTTTTATTGTGTGTCATGATGAGAGTTGGCTTTTGAGTAGCCTGTATGATGTTTGCCATAGTGTATGTTTTGCCTGACCCTGTAACACCGAGCAATGTTTGATATCTGTTGCCACTAGTTATAGATTTTACAAGTTTTTCTATGGCCTGGGGTTGGTCACCAGAGGGAGAATAGGCACAGCTTAGTTCAAATAGTTTTTGTTTCATTTTTATAGTTCTTTATTTCAATTTATATTTTTTGTTATTTTACTTTTTGTCCACACCCACACTCATAACACACACTTAAATAATTTATGTTATTATATCAAATAAACAGACCAAAACCAAAGGCAGAAAATGAATGCACTTGAAAAGCTTAGCGAAAAGATAGCCTCACTAAGAGCATCTCAAGATGAGTTAAAGTCTAAAAATGAAGAGCTTTTATCTACTATATCAAATATGCAAAAAGAGATAGAGTCTTTGAGGGGTGAGTTGGCAGAAAAAGACCAAGAGATAGAATCTATAGTAGCAAAAATAGAAGAGCTGTTGGAGTAGATGATGGAAAAAGAGTTAAAAAAAGTTTCCGTTACCATAGCAGGAACTAGGTACGAGTTTGCGCTTGAAGAGGATTTTGCTGATTTTATACTAGAAGAATTTAGAGAAAATGAAGTTTTACTAGATCAGGATAATCGCCCAGATAAGTTACTCAAAGCATTTTTAAAAGTATCAAAACAGTGTTTTGAATACGATGAAGAGATAAACACACTCATAAAAGAGCTCGAATAATCTTTTTCATTATCTTGTTTTTTAAAATAATAAACTTTACTAACTAAAAAAAATTCACAATTTTTCCACAAATACTTGACATTGTATTTTAAAAGTATTATAATTTCAATTAGAACACATTTATATGTATTCTATAATTCAAATTAACAATTAAAGGAGTTATTATGAGAAAAGGTTTTACGATGATCGAATTGATCTTTGTTATTGTAATTATAGGAATTTTGGCAGCGGTTGCTATACCAAAAATAACAGCTACTAGAGATGATGCTAGAATAGCACAAATAATAGGAAATCTTAGAACATTTTCAGAAGACGTTAAAAACTATTATACAGCCAATGGTGAAGATGCGACTTCTAATCCTAATGGAGCTTGGCTTGTGGCAACTTACGATGTTGTAACAGATGTTGTGCCAAAAAATGCTACACCTACTGGTCCAGGGGCAACATTTAATATAGGCACTAATGCTGGTGAACAATGTTTTACTGTTACTGAGGGTACAAGAAATATTACAATAAATGGTTTACCTGTAACACAAAGAACACTTACTGTTACGGATGGTCCTGATGCAGGAAATAATGTGTGTGCAACTGCACTAGCGATAGCACAACAAAAAGGACTGCATACAGCAGGTGGTACTGATGTTAGCGTATTTGCTGGTCAAGGCGCCACATTTTAAATAAAATATGTTTTTGCATATTTACATTCTTGGCGTAAAGTCAAGAATGTTTTTTTATCTTCAAACAATTTAATTAAATCTTCATTCATGCAAATATTGAATATACTTAATAATTAATATTTCAAAAGCAAAATATAAAAACTACATCAAACTCATACCATATTTCGTTATTTAAATTAATAATTATGTTATACTTACAATATAAATTGTAAAATAATAAAGGTTGAACACAATGAAAAAAACATTAAATATGTCATCCGGATTTACACTGTTAGAGGTTATTTTTGTTATAGTGATTATAGGGATACTTGCTGGCGTAGCTATTCCAAAACTTGCTGCTACTAGGGATGATGCCGAGATAGCAAAAGCAAAATCTACTATAGCTTCTGTCCGAGCAGCACTCTCAACAGAGAGACAATTAAGAGTACTTAGAGGTGATTTTACCCCTATCACATCACTTAATGCAGACGGTGCTGGTGCATTTACTGTGTTTAGTCTAGATGGAGGTGTTGGAGGTAACCCACCAGTTAGTCGCCCAGTATTGGGAAATACTGTACCTATTTGTGCTCCTGGAGGTCGTGCTTGTTGGAATGCCGCAGCTCCTGTGTATACTTATATATTGCCTATAAGCGGAAATCTAGTGACTTTTTCCATACAAGATGCGGGTGGAACTTACAGCGGACAATTTAGATGCACAGGAAATGCTAATGATTGTAGGCTATTAACACAATAATTTATCAGTGAGCAGATAGCAACTAGTAGTTATTAGTTAATAATGAGTGTGTATTTGCCATTATAAACAAATGTGAGACAATCCATATTTAATTGGATTGTTGCATTGTAGCTACACTCCTTGTAATGACTTTCACACACACATAATCACATTTTTTGGTATAATCTCTTTTATCAAAACAAAAGAGTTAATCATATATTACTACCAATTAGCACTATCAAAATCATCAGCTCCATTGTTAACTTATGCAAGTGAAACTAAGTTTGCAATAGGTACAATCCTCAAAGTTCCACTTAAACATACAGTAAAAAATGCCATCATTCTTGATGAAGTTCAAAAGCCTGATTTTGATACTTCTGATATTTTAGAAGATACTTTACTTTATTACACACCAAAACAACTTGAAATCGCCAAATTTATAGCAATGTATTATTTTTCTACTCTCTCGGAAAGCTTAGCACTTTTTGTACCACATAAAAAAAGTGTGAGTGCTGGTGTATGTTTAGAGTGTAATTCTGAACAAGTTCAAGGTGACGAAAATCCACACCCACACCCATTACCCACACTCACACAACCTCAACAAAATGCACTTAACGCCATAACAACTCATCAGAAATCACTTCTCTTTGGTGTGACAGGTTCTGGTAAAACAGAGATTTTTATACACTTGATAGCTGACACACTTCAAAGTGGTAAAAATGTAATTTTTCTTATGCCTGAAATTTCTCTAACACCACAAATGAAAAAAAGATTATCCAAATATTTTGGAGAAAATATCGCACTTTGGCACTCAAAGCTTACTCGTAATGCCAAAAATAAAATCTTAGATGACATAAACAGTGGAAGTATAAGAATAATTGCAGGAGCAAGATCTGCACTCTTTACACCATTGGATAATATTGGTTTAATCATTGTAGATGAGGAGCATGATGATAGCTATAAAGCTATGACAACTCCAAGATATCATGCTAGAGATGTAGCAGTGATGATAGCAGAAAAATTAAAATCCAAAGTTTTACTTGCTAGTGCCACACCATCGCTTAATTCTTTTGTAAACTATCCTATCATAAGGCTTAATGAGGCTTATAGTAAAAATGATAAAATATATAAGTTTATAGAGGGCGATAGCATAAACAATAATATAATAAACGCCATAACTCAAACGCTAAAAAATAATGAACAAGCTATAGTATTTTTACCAACAAGGGGAAATTTTAAATATTTGCATTGTCCATCTTGTGGCAATACTCATAAATGCCCATTTTGTTCTGTTGGTATGGCTTTGCATAGAGATAATCGTCGTCTAAGATGCCATTATTGTGGATATAGTGAACCTATAATCACAAAATGTACAACCTGTGGATATGAACCGCTCTCTTCAAATAGAATAGGCACAAAAGAGGCAGTTCAAGTCATAAGTGAAAATTTACCAAACGCAAAAATTGCCCAATTTGATAAAGATAGTATAACAACTCCAAAAAAACTAACTCAACTATTGGATAGTTTATCAAAAAGAGAAACAGATATACTTGTAGGTACTCAAATGATAAGCAAAGGACATGATTATCCTGATATTACTCTTTCAATCATTATGGGACTTGATCATATACTAAGTTTGGCTGATTTTAGGGCAAAAGAACGAGCAATAAGCTTGATGTTTCAGATAGCAGGTAGAAGCGGAAGAGATAGAGATGCATTGGTTCTTATCCAAACACAACATGAAGATTATTTTGCTCCATATCTAAAAGATTATGAATTGTTTATCAAAGATGAACTTGAGTTTAGAAAAACAGCTTTTTATCCACCTTACTCTAGAATGGCTAGAGTTATCATAGAAAATAGAGACGCAACAAAGGCTAAAAATTTAACAATTCTACTTAGTAAAAAATTGCGTGAATTTGATAGAGTTGAAATTGTGGGGGAGGGTAAAACTCCAATTGAAAAAATTGCAAATAAATATAGGTATCACATCATACTCAAATCACACTCGCAAAAAGAGTTGCTAAAGGCTTTACATAATATAAATATGTTAGGAATAAAGATAGATATGGATGCAATTGATTTTTCATAGATTTTTCTAATACTTTTCTTTTTATAAAGAAAAGTAACAAAAGAAAATCGCAAACACTCTGAGTTCGCTTCGCTCATAAGGTACCTCGTGTTTGCATTATTGAAATATAGATATAGATAATGACGCTAATGACACATAAACTCACACTCACACTCAAAACTTCCTTTATATTTAATTGTGATAAAATCATAATAATTTACAGTGAAAGCAATAAATGAAAGATAGATATCCAACTAAAAAAATATATGTAGGTGGTGTTGCGATAGGCGGAGATGCACCTATATCAGTACAATCTATGACAAATAGTAAAACATCGGATATCAAAGCTACAGTAGAGCAGATAAATAGACTACATTTTGCAGGGGCTGATATAGTCAGAGTGGCAGTTCCTACAATGGAAGATGCTCTGGCATTAAAGAGCATAAAAGAACAGGTAAGTTTGCCAATAGTCGCCGATATTCATTTCAATTATCGTCTCGCACTTGAAGCTGCGAAGTGGGTTGATTGTATCAGATTTAATCCTGGCAATATCGGCGAGAAAAGTCGCATAAAAGAGATTGTAAAAGCTTGCAAAGAGAGAAATTTACCTGTAAGAGTAGGGGTAAATGCAGGTAGTTTGGAAAGTGAGTTTGAAGATAGATATGGCGCAACTGCCAAAGGTATGGTTGAGAGTGCATTGTACAATATAAAATACCTTGAAGATTTGGATTTTACAAATATAAAAGTATCACTTAAAGCAAGTGATGTTGATAGAACTGTAGAAGCTTATAGGATGTTAAGACCACTTAATAATTATCCTTTTCATTTAGGCGTAACAGAAGCTGGAACTATATTTCATGCTACCATCAAATCAGCAATTGGTTTAGGGGCGTTACTTCTCGATGGGATAGGCGATACTATGAGGGTGTCTATCACTGGGGAACTTGAAGAAGAAATAAAAGTTGCTCGTGCAATACTCAAAGATAGTGGCAGAGCAAAAAATGGAGTAAATATAATTTCTTGTCCAACTTGCGGTAGGATAGAAGCTGATTTGGTAAGTGCAGTTAGCGAAGTAGAAAAGAGGCTTAGCCATATAAAAACACCACTTGATGTATCTGTAATGGGCTGTGTAGTAAATGCCATAGGAGAAGCAAAGCATGCTGATGTAGCAATCGCTTATGGCAAAGGTAGTGGACTTGTGATGGTAAAAGGTGAGATAGTAGCAAAACTTGAACAGAGCAAGCTTGTTGATAGGTTTATAGAGGAAGTAGAAAAAATGGCAAAAATAAAAGAGGCTAACTGATATGGAACATATGTACAATTTAAATATAGAAAGAGCTGTTTTGAGTGCGATTATATTTGACCCGCAAATATTTGAAGATATTGCAACTAGCCTAAAAGTTAAAGATTTTTATCTCCCATTTCATCAATACATATTTAAAGCAATGGAAGAATTGGCTAGAGAAGATAAGCCTATAAGCGAAGAGTTTTTGATATCTAAACTCCAAGATATGGGCAAATTTGATGAAACATTAATGTTAGAAATACTATCTTCAAATCCAATAACAGATACAAAAGCATATTCAGGTGAAATAAAATCAAAATCTATCAAGAGAGCAATTGTAACTTTAGCTACAGAGATAAAAAAAGTTACAGTAGAAGATAATTTGCCAAGTGATGAAGTTATGAATTTGGTAGAAAAAAAACTTTATGAGATAACCCAAGAGAGTATAAATGATGATTTTAGAGAGTCAAAAGATATAATAATATCAACGCTTAATGAGATAGAAGAGAGAAAAAAACAAGGTAATTCAAAACTTATCGGCATCGACACCGGATTTTTAAATCTAAATGATAAAACTGGAGGTCTCGGTAAAGGAGATTTGGTTATCGTTGCTGCTCGTCCAGCTATGGGTAAAACAGCCCTTGTTTTAAATATGGCACTTAAAGCGATAGAGAGAGATGAGGGCGTAGCATTTTTTTCACTAGAGATGCCAGCAGAGCAACTTATGTTAAGACTATTGTCAGCTAAAACTTCTATAGGACTTCAAAATTTAAGACAAGGCAATCTGAGAGATGATGAGTGGAGTAGAGTAGTAAGTGCAACAAATGAACTAAGTCATAAAAAACTTTTTGTTGATGATGGTGGATATGCAACCATTCATCATGTAAGAAGCAAGCTTAGAAAATTGAAAACAAAACATCCTGAAATTACAATGGCTTTCATTGACTATTTACAGTTAATGAGTAGCGAAGGTGGCAATTCATCAAATCGTCAACAAGAGATATCTGATATATCAAGAGGCTTAAAACAACTTGCTCGTGAGCTTGAGATACCTATAGTTGCACTTTCTCAGTTAAATAGAGGGTTAGAGAGCAGGGAAAATAAAAGACCAATGCTGAGTGACCTCAGGGAATCTGGGGCTATCGAGCAAGATGCCGACATAATCCTTTTTGTTTACCGTGATGATGTTTACAGAGAAGCAAAAGAAAAAGAGAGAGAGATGAAAGCTAAAGCTGAAGGCAAAGAGTTTAAAAGTGATTATGTCAAAAAACCAGAAGAAGAGACAGAACTTATCATAGGTAAGCAAAGAAATGGACCAACTGGAACTGTGGATCTTGTATTTCAGAAAAACTTTACTAGATTTGTGGATGATTTGTCCAAAACCAAAAAGACATTTCATGGCATTGAAGTAGAGTTTCAAAAAGAGGGCTCGATAAGTTTGCCACCGATTTGATGTATGAAGATAACAAAACCTCAAATTTTCTTAACAGCTAAGTCATTCGTTTTAACTATACTATTTTTT
>FAXN01000077.1 GCA_001493195.1 Sulfurovum sp. enrichment culture clone C5
AAAAAGAGTTAGAGTTGAAATTTTTCCAGACTCAAATGTAACATTTTTAAAATTCTTAGGAGCATTTTTTGTTGATAGCAAACTAAAAGAGACCATTCCTGTTCAAAAAAATATCAAAGATGAAATAGTAGAAAATATAAAAAATCAACACAATGACAATATAACTTCAAGTATATATCCTGCAATATTTTTCAATACTCCATTAACAAAAGAGATAAGGGATAAAGTTGTAGTTTTGGGTGCAAGCCATCTAATAGCCCTTAGCGGATTTAATCTGAGTATTTTGTGGGGTGTTATTTTTGGTATTTTAGCTCTCATTTACAAACCTTTGCAAAGCAGATTTTTCCCACATAGATACTCTGTGATAGATTTAGGATTTATAGCTCTTTTGTTTTTAGGGGTTTATGTTTATTTTACCGATTTTTCTCCATCACTTATACGTGCATATACTATGGTTTTATTTGGTTGGCTGATACTTATTATGGGGCTTGAGCTTGTTAGTTTTTCATTTTTAGCTTTTATTGTTGGTATCCTTTTAGTCATTTATCCAAAATTCTTAGTATCGATTAGTTTTTGGTTTTCGGTCGCAGGGGTATTTTATATAATGCTTGTAGCTCACCACGCAAAAAATATAAATAAATATTTGGTTGGATTTGTCATAATGCCTATATCTATGTTTTTGTTGATGCAGCCAATTGTGCATTCAATATTTGGACAAACATCAATTTATCAGCTTTTGTCAATTCCTCTCGAACTTATTTATGTTATATTTTATCCTGCAATGATGTTTTTGCATACGATTGGTTTTGGAGGATTGATAGATGGCTGGCTAATTTGGCTTTTAAACTTTGCTCCAAATGAACTTAAAGATAGTATATTCCCATTATATTTATTGATTTTATATCTCTTTTTGTCTATAGCTTCTATATTTTACAGATATCTATTTTTTGCACTTTTGGCTTTATCTTTTGTATATTCACTCTATCTCTTCGCCTTTGTCTAACAGATAACAAAATCTCATGCCATGCAGAAATATCGCCCAAGATACAT
>FAXN01000078.1 GCA_001493195.1 Sulfurovum sp. enrichment culture clone C5
GAAAAACAAAACAATGCTGATGCTTCCATAAATAGTTGTGTATGTTTGATTATAGTATACATAAAGGATAAATGCTTTTTTTGATAAAAACCAAACAAAAGAGGCAATAAATGAACTTGAGATTGATGCTCTAAAAGTAACTTTTGCATTTGGAGAGAGTTGATATGATATAAAAAATATCCCCCAAGCAATAATAAAAGGCATAAGTGAATCAATGAAAAAGTTTGATTCTGTTTTTTCTTCTATGAAAAACGATAGATAAATTGATACGACTACGACTATTGATATGATAATAAAAAATATAAAATAAATTTTAATAGCACTCCAAAATTTTCTTTTTTTGGTTTCAAAAATATCATTGACTATATAATCGTAAGTTTTAAAAAATAGTGTCACAGCAAAAACAATATATATAAATCCAATTATTCCAAGTTGATCGGCATTATTTAAAAATTGCTCCAAAAAACTTAAAATATATTTTGAATTAGACGGGACAATAATGGAAAATAGATAAATTTCAAATTTTTTAAATAGCATATCAAAAATTGGCATCGACGTAAATATATAAACAAAAATTGCCATAAGTGGAATGATAGCAAACATCGTATCCCAGCTAAGGCTAGACGCATAGTAGCCTATCTTGTCATCAAAGAGTTTATAAAAAAAATCTTTTATAAATATATAGTAGTTTCTAAGGAGTTTTTTTAAATCTTCATTCATGATAACTCCTTGTTGGATTTTATAATCCCATTTTCCCTGGATTTAGTATTCCGTTTGGATCAAATGCTTTTTTTATAGATCTAAATAAATTTAACTCTTTTTCGTTAAATGCAATTTCCATAAAAGGTGCTTTGCTGAGTCCAATTCCATGTTCACCACTCAAGGTTCCACCCATATCAACAACAAGCTTGAATATCTCTTCTATCGCTTTATGACCGTCTTCAAGCTCTTGGGGGTTAGATCCATCTACCATTACGTTTACATGTATATTTCCATCTCCAGAATGTCCAAAACATGGAACTTTAAAGCCATATTTTTCTCCTATAGTATATATCTCTTTGAGAGCTTGTGGAAGTTTGCTTCTAGGAACTGATATATCCTCATTTAGTTTTTTAGAACCATAGATTGTAATTGATTGAGAAGCATTTCTTCTGGCATACCATAGTTTATCTCTCTCTTTGCTATCATTGGCTACCACAAAACTACTAGCACCATTTTCTTCGAATGATTTTTTAAGAGTATTTAACTGAAAGGTAACCTCTTCTTCTACATTGCCATCAACATCACCTATGAGCAATGCCCCCGCATTTTCTGGTAAATCAACGCCAAGTTTTTCTTTTAAAGCTTTTACTACAAGTGAGTCCAAAAATTCCATTGCTACTGGATTCGCTCCAGCTGAGAGAGATTTAAAAACAGCATTCATGGCATTTTCAACACTTGGAAATATTCCCATATACGCTTTTGTAAAACGAGGTTTTGGAATGAGCTTTAATGTAATTTCTGTAGTAACTGCTAGTGTCCCCTCACTTGCTATGAGGATTCCAGTTGTGTTATATCCAGCAACATCTTTGATGGTTCTTTTGCCAGCTCTTATGATATCTCCATTTGCCAAAACAGCACGCATAGCCATAACATAGTCTTTTGTTATGCCATATTTTGCTGCTCTCATACCACCTGCATTTTCTCCGACATTGCCACCAATTGTTGAGTACTCTTCACTCGCAGGATCTGGTGGGTAAAATAGACCAACCTCTTCAACCGCTCTTTGTAAATCTTTATTGATAACACCAGGTTGAACAACAGCAACAAGATTTTGCATGTCTATCTCTAAAATCTTATTCATATATTTTTCAAGAGCGAGTATGATACCTCCATTTGCAGGCAATGCTCCACCAGTAAAACCACTTCCTGCACCCCTTGGTGTAATAATGATTTTGTTTTCGTTACAGTATTTTAAAACTTTTGATACATCTTCTTCGTTTTTTGGAAAAACTACTGCATCTGGTTCATATCTCGTTCTCGTGGCATCATAGCTATATGCAATTAAATGAGCTTTATCGTTATAAACATTTTCATTGCCTACGATATTTTTCAATTCATCTATATGCTTAGTTTCTATCAATTTATTTGCTCCATCAATGTATAATAATTTTCATCTACTGTACTTCCAAACCAACCAGTTCTAACTTTTTCAAAATTACTAAAAAATGGAGTTTGTGTTTGTGTCTGTGTTGCAAATGGTTCTTTGGATATTATTCTTTGGCTTAGTGGATCATATATAACTATACTATCTTTTTTTACAATCGCGATAAGTCCAACTTGATAAGATTTAGCAAAAGATGATAGATTTTCTTTTGTAGGAACTCCATCTCTCTTTTGAGAAATAAATGATGCATAGTTATCAGGGTTTATCCAATTTTTTTTGTATTTAGATGTTATTTCATTGTATGTATTTTGATTTGGGGCAAGAAGAAGAACATTGTCATATAGATATCCACCTATTACCTTATCCCCAACAATCGCTTTTGTAGCGATTTGAGGTAATTTGCCATTTTCCATCAATGGTGAATCGATGATTGTTAAAATACCATTTTCATTTTGAACAGCAGCAGTTGTAGCAGCACTTGCTCCATCCTTGTAAGTATGGATTATTATCCCGCTCATACCATTTACTGGAAATGCTGGAGAAATTTGTAAAATATTGTTATTTGCATTTGTAATTGTACTCTGTGTAGTTACTGGAAACAGATCAGCGAATAGTGGTAAAGAAAAAAGTAAGCCTATAAGTATTTTTGACATTAGCATTCCTTGATTTTTGTTTTATAATAAGATTATACTAATGAAATGTTAAAAATTACCCATTTATGGCTTGTTTACTTTTTTTGGTTATAATTTTAATACTTAGGATTTGGATATATGGATTTTTATGACAAGAATTATTTTATTAGTACTTTTAATTTCTGTATCTGTTTTTGGTAATGTTGTCACAAAACAAAATTGGAAACAAGGTCAGAAATTTACAAATTATTTACAATCAAATGGTATTTCACTTGATTTGCTCAAATCTCTAGATGAGCTTGAAAAGCAAGTTGTAGGAGAGATTAAAGGTGGTCAAGTTTTTTATGAAGTAAAAGATGATAGTGGAAAAGTAATAAAAGTTTATATACCTATAAGTTCAACACTGCAAATCAAAATTTCAAAAAATCAAACAAATGAATTTAAATTTTCTATAATTCCTATAAACTTCAAAGAAGATGTCTATTTTGGTAATGTAACAATTAAAAATAGTATTTGGAGCGATATAGCAAGCCATACGCACAACAATAGCTTAACTCAAAAACTCCAAAAAGCACTCAAGAGTTTTAGCTCAAAGATTGGCAAAGGAGATAAAGTAGCATTTTTATATTCACAAAAATCTCTAGCAGGGCTACTATCTGGCAGCCCACAAATTCTCATAGTTAAAATAACAAAGCCAAATAAAGAGTTTTTTGTATATATTGACGAAGAGGGGAATGGTCATAATGAAGCATTTGAAAGTGTATCCTATGTAATATATGAGCCAATCATAGGAAAACAAACCATAAAAAAAACCAACGAAAATAATAATTATAAGTCTAAATTAAATTTTGTATATCCTATGAGAAATACAAGAATAACATCACCATTTTCAAATGGAAGATATCACCCAGTACTCCACATATATAGACCACATTTCGGAACAGACTTTGGCGCTAAGAGAGGAACACCTGTCATGTCTGTTGAAGATGGAGTTGTTATATTTGTAGGTTCCGAGGGTGGATATGGAAAAACAGTAAAAGTCAAGCATAGCGGTGGCTATATGTCACTTTATGCACACTTAGATGGCTTCAGGGCTAATGTTGGAGATAATGTTAGTAAGGGAGAAGTTATAGCTTATAGTGGCAATACAGGCACAAGCAGTGGACCACATTTGCACTTGGGTATTTATCTCAATAATTCACCAATAGATCCGATGAGTGTTATAGGGGGTGAATCATCGTCTGTGGGATATATTTTAGATAAAGTATCAGATGCCGTGAGTACTAAAACTTATGAAACTAAAAAAATACCAATTCCAAATGCTATAAAACATCGTGAAATGATAAATTATCGTCTCAATACAGGCGTGCAGACATATGATTGGATAGATGATGCTAGTAAGAGAAAATTATCAGAAAATGATTTAGAATGAATATAAAAAACTTTTCTCTTAAACCATTAAAAAATCCTAAATTTATTTTTACATCACTTGCTACCTATGAGCAAAGTGGTGTTAAAAAGAGTTGGGAAATTGTAAAAGCACATGATAGCGTAGCGGTACTTTTGTACCATGAAGATAAAAATAGTTTTGTTTTAGTAAAGCAATTCCGTGCAGCAACTTATGCTAGTGGACACAATAGTGGGATAAGCTTAGAGCTTTGTGCTGGGATAGTTGATAAAAACCTAACATTACAAGAGATCGTAAAAGAAGAGATTGAAGAAGAGTGTGGATACAGTGTTCCTGTATCTGCAATAGAAAAAATAGCATCTTTTTATACCTCTGTTGGTTTTGCAGGAAGTAAACAAGTGCTATATTATGCAACTGTCAATAATAGCATGAAAGTTAGCGATGGTGGTGGCGTAGATGATGAATTTATAGAAACAGTATATATAGATGTCAATGAGGCAAAAAAAGTTATATATGACGATGACATCATAAAAACCCCAGGACTTATGTTTGCCTTTTGCTGGTGGTATGAAAAGTTTAGTTCTAAACTAGCTTTATAATAAAGATATTGTATCCATCTTCATACTTATATTTTAGTTTCAAATTTATCTTTTCCAGTATATTTTTGACTATATAAAGCCCTAATCCAAATCCACTATTTCTCTTTTCTCCTTGAGAGAAAGGTTCGGTATAGTATTTTAGTGGGTGCTTGAGCTGCTCACCCTTTGATATAATTTCTATAGCTTCTGGTGTTGTTTTGAGTTTTACCATTTTGTCAGAACCATACTTTATGCCATTATCTAAAAGATTTTTAATAGCAATACTTAAAAGTTTAATATCTGTATAAATAGGGCGATTATCAATGTTTTCTATCTCACAATTTTTTTCATTTAAAAGTAAGTTTTGAGCTATTGTTATGACATTATCTATAGTTGTCATTTCAAGATATGGCTGGAAATTTTGAGACGTTAATTTTTCTATAGTTGCAATTTCTGCTATAAGCTCATTCATTCTATCAAATGATTTTACAAGCATTTTTTTTGTATTTTCATCATCTATGGATTCAGTTAAAATTTTCCCTTTTGTTATAGGGGTTTTTAGTTCATGCATAATATTTCTCATAAATAAATTTTTTGAATCACTCAAATCATTTATATATAAAATTGCATTATCAAAACTTTTGGCAATTTTTCCTATTTCATCGTCGTTTTTGTATCTTATCCTCTTTTTTAAATTACCATTAGCAAACTCTTCAATATCTCGATGTAATTTTTTAAGTGGTTTTAATTTTTTCAATATAGCATAGTATAGAAGTATAAATATCCCTATAATAACCAAAGATAAACTCGTTACTATGGTAGATATGTAGTTCTTAGATCTATTGTCTTTTAACATCAAATTAAATCCAAGTCTTTGAATATATATATAGTTACCAGATGGAGTATCAAATATCTTGATAGTACCAATAGCGGATTCTCCACCAAATATGGTAGTACCAAAGTTTTCTATCTCGCTTTTCGCAGTTTGCAAATCAACATTTTGTACATCAAACTTTTTATAAAGTTTATTTAGTTGCTCTTGGCTCATATCTAATTCTATGTTTGATAAAAATGAATCAGCTATGAGTTTGTGTTGGTACATTTCATCCATTTTGATTTTATTTTTATTCCATGATAAAAAAAGAAAAATCGTGGCTACTGCAATAGTAATCGCTAATGAAAATAAAATATGTATAAAAGTAGTAACTGAGAGATTTTTCATTGACGAGTTGAGAGCATATAGCCTATACCTCTTACAGGTTTTATGTAGGAGTGTTCACTATCTATTTTAGACAACTTTTGACGAATTCTAGAAATAATAACGTCTATGTTTTTTATAGAGCTTTCATCATCTATATGCAAGCTTTCATAAAGTAGTTGTTCTCTCGAAACTGGAGCATTTTTATTTTGAAATAAAATAGATAGTAAATCAAATTCGGCTGCAGTAAGTTCAAGAGGTTCATCTTTGAAAGTAGCCATTCTAGTTGTCAAGTCAATTTCAAATATTTGTGCAGCTTCTTTTGGGGTAGATGCCGCATGAGTTCTTCTAAGAATAGTTTTTATTCTAGTGACCAATTCTCTAGGATCGTATGGTTTTGGCATATAATCATCAGCTCCACGTTCAAGTCCTATAACTTTATCCGTTATGTCATCTCTTGCAGATGATATAATGATCGGAATATTTGATATTTCTCTAATTTTTGGGATTACTTCTAAACCATCTATCTCTGGGAGAGTAAGATCTAGTATAATCAAATCAAACTCATTTTGAGTAATCAAAGAAAGTCCCATAAAAGGCTCTTCAGCAATTGTTATTTTCATGTCATGTTTTGAAAGATAATTACTTAAAATTTGAGCCAATTCCAAATCATCTTCGATTAGTAGTATATTGATTATGGGAAATCCTTTTTATGTTATATTACAATTATACCAATAACACCTTGACGATTTACATAAACTCTTTTTTTATAATTTGAGTTTAGCATTTTTTTGGCATCGTTTGGTGATGTTATGGGTATATTTTCAATTTGTACTATAATGTCTCCTCTTTTAAATCCAGCATTTGCTGCATTACTTGTTGGGTCAATATCTGTAATTATAGCACCTTTTTTTGACATTAGTCCAAGTTTTTCTTGCATTTGAGATGTAATTGAGCTAAGCTTTAAGCCTTTTATCTCTATGCCAGATTGTATCACAGCTGTTGCTCTATCGCCCAAGGTTAAGTGTATAGTTTTGTTTATTTTGTTTCTCTCTATAGAAATAGTTATTTGCTCATTCGGTTTTTTGTCTCCAACAATTCTTTGGATTGTAGAAGGTGAATCAACGCCTGCTCCATTAATCGCTGTTATAAGATCCCCTCTTTGTAGACCAGATTTTGATGCTGGGCTATTATCTTCTACATCTGCTACAATAGCTCCTTGTTTTGAGCTGTAAAATTGTGATGACTTTTCGTCTAACTCAGATAAATTTATACCCATATATCCTCGA
>FAXN01000079.1 GCA_001493195.1 Sulfurovum sp. enrichment culture clone C5
ACATATATGAACACTTTGATCCGGTTGCCTTAAATTTGGGATTTGTTAAAGTTCATTGGTACGGAATTATGTATGTTCTTGCTCTCATTTCTGCCCTTTGGTTTGCAAAATGGATTAATAGACATGATAAAATAGGTGTTCCTGAAAATATCATTGATAATTATTTTATATGGGTTGAAATCGGAGTTATTTTGGGTGCAAGACTAGGATTTGTGCTATTTTATGATCCATCTCATTACTATATCTCACACCCACTTTCTATATTTAGTCCATTTGATGAGAATGGAAATTTTATCGGAATTAGAGGAATGAGTTATCATGGAGCTGTTATCGGAGCTTTGATAGCTACTATTCTTTATGGCATGAAAAATGAAAAATATTTATATAAACTCTTAGATATTAGTGCACTTGGAATCCCAGTTGGGTATGTATTTGGTAGAATCGGCAATTTTTTAAATCAAGAGTTAGTTGGCAATGTGACAACTGTACCATGGGGAATATATGTAGATGGTATTCTTCGTCATCCATCGCAACTTTATGAGGCATTTTTAGAAGGTATTGTTATAGCCATCATTTTGTTTGTCATTAGAAGAAAGAAACCATTTGATGGTTCGCTTATAGCAATTTATGGAATATTGTATGGACTTGCAAGGTTTGTAGTTGAATTTTATAGAATGCCAGATGTTCAGCTTGGAATCATCTGTTGTGGTATGAGTATGGGGCAAATCATGAGTTTTTCTATGATTGGATTGTTTATGATATTGTATTTTGTGCTACAAAAATTTTCATATAAAGTGAGCAATGCTTAGTATTTTGTTTTTTTGACATTATCCATTTTGTAGGGTGGGCTTCCCAGCCCACTAAAATTGGTAGAAAGTAGTGCGACATTAAATATTTTGTCATAATTATGACGATATTTTTGGTGGGTTAGGAAACCCACCCTACGCACCCTCTATTGTGCACTTTTTTTACTTGCAAGTTCACTTAAAAATTCTTCTAGTGAGTATCTTTGTCTATATTGAGGTATCATGATATGTACGAGAATATCGCCCAAATCTGCTACTACCCATTCATCGCTGACATCTGAAGCTAAAAATTGTTCACCTTTTGGTTTTAGTTCATTTTTTAGATGGTCAAAAAGTGCCTGTGTGTGTTTTCCACCAAGAGAGTTGGCAATGACCACTTTTTTTGCTATGTAGTCTGTATCGTCAAGATTAAATACCTCTATATCTTCTGCTTTTTTATCATCCAATACTTTTACAATTTGTTCAATTCTAGTCTCTATATCTGTCAATTTATTTTCCTTCTAATATGTTTTTTACGCTGTGTTTTATCTTGCTGTCAATATATTCCAAATCACCGCTCTGCCTAATTTCTGTTGAGCTAATAGGCAAATCAAACTTAATGACTTTATATCGTTTTAGCAAGCTAGTATCTACCAAAGTATCATTTCTAGTAAATACAATCCATGTAATTGTATCATTAATCAACTCAAAATTGTGCCATTTTGGTAAATCTTTTAAGTTGTCAGACCCTATGATGAGGTATTTGATTTCGTATATTTTACTAAAATGCTCGATTGATTTATGCGTATAATGAATTTTATTGTCAATTTCATACGAGCTTATAAGCATTTTTTTGTCATCAAATATTTTTCTACACCAATCAAGTCTAAGTTCACTAGAGATAGGAGATGTGCTTTTGAGTGGATTTTGATATGCAGGTAGTATGATCAATAAATCTATGTCAAGCTCTTTTAACGCTTTTTGTGCAATAAGATGATGTGCTAAGTGCGGAGGGTTGAAACTACCTCCAAATATTGCGACTTTGAGCTTCTTAATCAAAAAATAACCTTAATTTAAGTAAAATTACCTATATTTTATCACAATATTAATTAGGAGATACAATGGCTGTAAAAGTCGCGATTAACGGACTTGGACGAATAGGAAAATGTGTAGCTAAAATCATATCAGATAGAGATGATATAGAACTAGTAGCACTTAATGCAGGTGGCGGAAGTGATAATGAAATAGCCTATGGTCTTAAGTTTGATAGTGTCTTTGGTAACAGAAATGATGTTAAAGTTGAAGATGGTTGTCTTTATATGGGGAATACTAAGGCAAAAATATTAAATAGTCGTGATCCAAAAGAGCTTGATTTTGCTAGTTATGGAGCAGAAGTTGTATTGGAGTGTACAGGCGTATTTTTAACAGCTGAGTCTGTTCAGCCATTTCTTGATAATGGGATAAAAAAAGTTGTTTTTTCTGCACCAGCAAAAGACGATAGTGCAACTTATGTAATTGGTGCAAATGAAAATGAATATAAAGGCGAAAGTGTTATATCGAATGCAAGTTGTACAACAAATGGTCTAGCACCACTTGTTAAAGTGCTTGATGATAATTTTAGAATCAAAAAAGGACTCATGACAACAATCCACAGCTATACAAGCTCACAGCCAATACTTGATGGTAAGCCAAGTAAAAAAGATATGAGAAAAGGTAGATCTGGAGCAACTAATCTAGTTCCTACCACAACAGGTGCCGCAAAAGCTATAGGAAAAGTGTTGCCAAAACTAAATGGTAAATTAAATGGACAATCCATAAGAGTTCCAACGGCTGATGTTTCTATCGTTGATCTAACTGTAACTTTAGAAAAAAACATCACACTTGATGAGGTTAAAACAGCTTTTGAAATAGCTAGCAATACAACCCATAAAGGTATTTTGGGAATCGATAATGATTATAGAGTTTCTACTGATTTTATAGGTGAGGCTATGAGTACAGTTGTAGCAATGGATACCATACAAGTAATTGGCGAAAATATGGTAAAAGTGCTTAGCTGGTATGATAATGAGTGGGGGTACTCTTGTAGATTGGTTGATATGGCTGTGCTAGTAAGTAAGAAATAATTGAAGGAGAATTTTTTATGCCAAAAACTATAAAAGATATTGATATAGAAGGTAAAAGAGTTTTTATCAGATGTGATTTTAATGTTCCAAAAGATGATGAAGGAAATATCACAGATGATAGAAGAATAAGAGAAGCTTTGCCAACTATACGATATTGTTTAGATAGAGATTGTAAAATTATTTTAGCATCACATTATGAAAGACCAACCCCTGGTGTTTATGAAGAGAAATATTCACTAAAACCTGTCAAGCTAAGACTGAGAAAACTTTTAAAACTTGATGATGAGATACAAATATCAGAAGATGTTATAGGTAAAGATGCTAAAACAAAAGCAGCAAATCTAAAAGCTGGCGAGATATTACTTTTAGAAAATCTAAGATATGAAGCAGGTGAAACAAGTAATGATGTAGCATTCGCCAAAGAGCTTGCTAGTATGGCAGATATTTATATAAATGATGCATTTGGTGCATGCCATAGAAAACATGCATCTATATATGCATTGGCACAACAATTTGCGCCTGAAAATAGAGCTGTTGGGTTTTTGATGAATAAAGAGATTATTTTTTTCCATAAAGTTATAGAAAATCCAACTAGACCTTTTGTTGCAGTTGTGGGTGGAAGTAAAGTTTCAGGTAAATTACAAGCCCTTGTTAATTTAGTAGAAAAAGTTGATAAAATTATCATTGGCGGCGGTATGGCATTTACTTTTTTAAAAGCAAAAGGTTTTGAAGTTGGAAAATCTTTAGTTGAAGATGATTTGATAAAAGATGCAAAGCGTATTTTAAAAAGAGCAGAAGAGAGAAATGTCAAAGTTTACTTGCCTGTTGATTTGGTTGTTGCAGATAAATTTAGTAGTGAAGCAATGATTAAATACTTGCCGATACAAGAGACTCCCGCAGATTGGATGGGACTTGACATAGGACCAGCCACAAGTAAATTGTTTCAAGAAGCTTTAGGTGATGCACAAACAATTATGTGGAATGGACCAATGGGTGTTTATGAGATAGATAAATTTTCAAAAGGAAGTTTAGAAATGTCTCACAATATTGCTCAAAGTAATGCTACTACAATTGTTGGAGGTGGAGATACGGCAGATGTTACAGCACGTGCTGGAGATATTGAAGAGATGAGTTTTGTAAGTACTGGCGGTGGAGCTAGTTTGGAACTTATTGAAGGTAAAAATCTTCCAGGTATTGCGGTACTGAAATGATATTTGCAGCAAATTTCAAAACAAATCACACTAGGGCTTCTACAAAAGAGTATCTTTTGGCATTGGAATCTCTCGCCCAAAAAAGCAGTGATGAGTTTTATATTTTTCCACCTATTAGTGCTTTGTGCTCATCTGCTAGCAAAATTACTATAGGTTCTCAAAATGCCTATCCAGTCAATAATGGTGCATTTACTGGTGAAATTGGTCTTGAACAACTTGAAGAGTTTGGTATAAAAACAATTCTAATTGGACATAGTGAAAGACGAGTATTGTTGGGTGAATCACAAGAGTTTATAGCAAAAAAATTTGAATTTTTTAAAAATAATGACTTTAAAATTATTTACTGTATAGGTGAGCCTCTTGAAGTGAGAAAAGAAGGCGAGCTAAAAGTAATAGAATTTTTAGCAGAGCAATTTAATGCGATTGATATAAATTATGAAAATCTAATCATTGCTTATGAGCCTATTTGGGCTATCGGAACAGGAGTTAGTGCTACTAATGATCAAATAGCTTTAACTCACAAAGCAATCAAAAAAATATGCAATAAACCTCTTTTGTATGGCGGAAGTGTCAATAGTTCAAATATAAAAAATGTACTTGCAACACAGAATGTAGATGGTGTGCTTGTAGGCTCTGCATCATTAGATGTGCAAAACTTTTTTAATCTTTCTAAATAAACTTTATAAAATCAAGAAAGTTTTTTTACACAACCCATAAATACTTCACCCCTCTCTTTGTATGAGCTGAACTGATCCAAGCTTGCAGCAGCAGGGGCAAGAAGTGCTACAGAATTTAAATCATGATTTTTATCTATCTCTTTTACTGCGTTAACCACACTATGACAACTAAAAGATTTGAGTCCAAACTTTTCTGATAATTTTAATAGTTTTTCTTCATTTGCACCAATAGCATATATGGTTGGATTGTATGGTTTTAAATTCATAAAAAATTCATCAAGCTCTACACCCTTATCATCACCACCAAGGATGAGATGAAGAGGTTTATCTCCAAAAACTTTTATAGCTTGAATTGCAGCATCAACATTTGTTGCTTTAGAATCATTTACCCACAATCTTCCCTTAAAGTCTTTAAACTCTTCTTGGCGATGTCCTTCTATGACAAAGTTATTGATTAAATCATAATCAACTTCATCAAACATAGCTTTCACAACAGCCATAGCGAGTAGTGCATCTTGTAAAAAAGCACCTTTGAATTTGATTTTAAACATATCTATATCAAAATAGTCGCATAAAAATTCATTAGTGTCATATTCTACAACAAAAGCATTTGTTTGAGGCAATTTAAGTCCTTTTGGGATTAAAGCCATTTCGCCTTCTCTCATTGTAAGAAGAGGTTTTAATTTGTCTTCTGTATAACCTTCGGCACTTCCATGCCAGTCAAGATGATCTGGAGTTATTGGCAGGAGAAGATATATACTTGGAGATGCCTTGTGTGTATAGTGCAACGTAAAAGAACTAGTTTCAAGAATCCAAATAGGAGCATTGAAATCAAGTTCTGCCAAAGGAGTTCCTATGTTTCCACCATTTAGTGCACCTTTTTTTTCTAGTAAGTGCGTAAGCATCTGTGTAGTGGTTGTTTTCCCATTAGTGCCGCTTATCCATACATTAAATGGCTTTCTCTCTTCAAAACCTAAAAAATAATCATATTCACTTAACAGATTTTTAGCACTCATTACTAGAGGATGTGAAGGCTTGAAGCTTGGTGTCATAACCTCTAGATTACTTGATTCCGGATCAAATAGATGCGAAGGAAGAATTTGATTGCCCATATCATCAAGAAAAGCCTCTTTTGTATTGTCATCAAAAAATGTACAGCCATTGCCATGAAGTTGAGCGATTGCTTTTGTTGTTTTTCCGTAACCTAGAAGAGTTGGTTTTATCTCATTTTTAAACATTCATACCCAATTAACGAAATTTTAGTGTGATAAGAGCTAGTACATTTGCCAAAAATGCAACCATCCAAAATCTTATAATTATTTTATTTTCAGCCCATTTTTTTAATTCAAAGTGATGATGAATTGGCGCCATTAAAAAAACTCTTTGACCTCTT
>FAXN01000080.1 GCA_001493195.1 Sulfurovum sp. enrichment culture clone C5
AAAAATTTCAGCAGGATAACAATTGTAATACAAAAAACCAATTAACGCACCGATATAGGCACCAATTAGGATTGAAACTTCACCAACAGCAGTAATGTGAGGAATGAGTAGATATTTACTCATTTCTGAATGCCCGGTGGCGTATATAATAAATCCAAGTGTTGTAAGTGCTATAGCCGATGGAACAGTTGCAAGACCATCTAATCCATCTGTTAAATTTACAGCGTTTGTCGTGGCTAAAAATACTATAACCCAAAAAGGAATCGCCATGAAATGCATATCAAAAAGAGGAGTTTTCAAAAAAGGTATATAAAGTGTAGTTGGAAAATGTTTATAATATAAAATCCCAACAACTATTAACGATATAAGAATTAAAAGCCCCATTTTGCCTCTTGGAGTTAAACCTTCTAAATTATTTCCAGATGCAACTTTGCCATAATCATCTTTAAATCCGACAAAAGCAAAACCGACAATTGTTATAAGTCCGCCAATAAGATATATGTTAGTAAAATTACCAGCTATCAATGTTGCTACAACGGCGGATAAAACAAATATAGCACCACCCATTGTTGGAGTATGTTTTTTCCCTTCATGTGCAGGAACAAATTTATTTATAGGTTGATTGGCTTTTTTTGCCATAGCCCATCGGATATATCTCGGCATCAAAAAAAGTGCAAGAGATAAAGAAAGGAAAAAAGCAATCCCAACTCTAACAGTAATGTAGCTAAAAAGTTTAAATGACAGGAATTGTGACAACAAATAAAGCATCTTATATCTTTGTTTTGAAATTTGTATAATTCTACAATTATTTTAATGAAAAAGAGAAGTTGTGGAGTCGAAATAAACTTGATTATTGCGATATATTTTTTAAATTCAGCATAAGTTCTAAATTATTATTTTTTGATACGATTGTAAAAACTATACAAAGGATTGAATATGATCAAACAGATAGAAAATTCATTAATTTTAAATTATATATCAAAGATTAGAAATATTGATTTGGAAAGTTTTTTATTTCGCAATTATATAAGTGAAATAGCAAAAATGTTAGCTGTAAGTGCTTTTGAAAAAGAAGAGATGGTTTTTAGAAAAACTCCAACATGGGCAGGAGAACAAGAATTTTTATTTCTTGAAGAAGAAAAATATGTTTTTATCCCAATCCTAAGAGCGGCACTTCCTATGCTTGATGGAGTACTTGAAATGATGCCAAATGCAAAAGCAGGTTTTTTGGCATTAAAAAGAGATGAAGAGACATTTGAGAGTAAACTATTTTATGACAGAGTTCCAGACCTCGAAGGTAAGGTAGCAGTCTTACTGGACCCAATGGTTGCAACAGGTGGATCGCTCGAATATGCTATTGATATTATAAAAAAGAAAAATCCAGTAAAAATAATTAGTTTTAATATTATTGGCTCACCTGAAGGCTTAGATTTTGTTAGCTCAAAACACAAAGATGTTGATATATATATCGCACAAATTGATAAAGAGCTTAATGATAAAAAATATATCTTGCCAGGAATTGGCGATGCTGGAGATAGGGCTTATAATACCCTATAAAGGTATATTTTTAGTAAAATATACCTAAATACTTTAGAAGTTAAACTAATCCTTGCTCTATCATGGCATCAGCCACTTTTCTAAATCCAGCGATATTTGCTCCCATTACTAAATTTGTAGGTTCTCCAAATTCAGCAGCCGTTGTACTAGCATTTGTATAAATATTTTTCATAATTTGAGCTAACTTTGCATCAACTTCTTCAAAAGTCCAACTTAGCATTGAGGCATTTTGTGCCATTTCAAGTTGACTTGTAGCAACTCCTCCAGCATTGGCAGCTTTACCTGGACCATAAGCAATTTTGCTTTCTATAAAAATATCAACCGCTTCAGGGTTTGAGGGCATATTGGCTCCTTCATTTACACATATACAACCATTGGCAAGAAGATTTTTTGCATCTTGTGCATTAAGTTCATTTTGTGTAGCACTTGGGAATGCAGCAAAACAAGGAATACTCCAAACACCATTTGTTCCTTCCATATATTCTGAAACAGGTGTGTATTTTGCATTTGGTCTAGATTTGATATATTCGCTTAATCGTGCTCTTTTGACTTCTTTTAACTCTTTTAAAAGTGCTAAATCAATTCCATCTTCATCTAAAATCATCCCAGTTGAGTCACTGCAAGTTATAGGAATTGCTCCAAGATGATATAATTTTTCTATAGTATGTATTGCAACATTACCGCTTCCAGATACTACACATCTTTTGCCTTCAAGTGTTTTACCTCTATCTTCAAGCATATATTTTGCAAAATAAACAGAACCATATCCAGTTGCTTCTGTTCTAGCTAAAGATCCACCCCAAAGAAGTGATTTTCCAGTGAGTACACCCTCATAAGAATTGGCAAGTTTTTTGTACATCCCAAATAGATACCCTATTTCTCTTCCTCCAACTCCTATGTCGCCGCAGGTACATCAGTTGTTGCACCAATATGTCTATATAGCTCACTCATAAATGCTTGGCAAAATCTCATGATTTCATTGTCTGATTTTCCTTTGGGATCAAAATCGCTTCCACCTTTTCCGCCTCCAATTTGAAGACCAGTTAATGAGTTTTTGAAAATTTGCTCAAAACCTAAAAACTTAATAACTCCTGCATTTACACTTGGGTGAAATCTTAGTCCGCCTTTATATGGACCAAGAGCTGAGTTAAACTCGATTCTATAGCCTTTGTTTACATGAATGTTCCCATTGTCATCAATCCAGTTTATTCTAAATAAAATTTGTCTCTCTGGTTCTACAATTCTCTCTATGATTTTATGTTCTTTGTATTTTGGATATTTTTCCACAAGAGGTCTTAATGACACAAGAACCTCTTGAGCAGCTTGATAAAATTCAGCTTGAGCCGGACTTGTTCTGGTTAAATAATCACATACTTCTCTAACATATCCCATTCTATTCCTTTTAAATATTAAGCTAGGTAGAAATTCTATCAAAATAATTATCTATAAAAAGAAAGTTAAAACTATAAATTTTTGAAAATAAAAATAATTCAAAGTAAAATCAAACTTTGATATAATAAAAATAAACATAAACAAGCAGATATTAAATGAGTCAAAAAGCAATTCTTATAATTACAGATGGAATAGGGCATAAACCAGACGCAAGTTGTAATG
>FAXN01000081.1 GCA_001493195.1 Sulfurovum sp. enrichment culture clone C5
TTATACATGAGCTAAATATACCACTTACAACAATAATGGCGAATTCGAAAATGCTCTCTCGAAATCTCTCATCTGAAAAAGATATAACCAGAGCTGATAGGATAGAGCATGCCAGCAAGAGGCTTCAAAGACTTTATGAAACATTAGTTTACAATATTATAAAAGAGATACAGCCAATCAAAAAAGAAAAATTCAATGCAGGTATTGTCATCAAAGAGTGTTGCGAGCCTTTTATGGATCAAGATAGAAATGAATTTATTTTTGAACTTGAAAATGTAGAGCTTATTACGGATAAGATTGGTTTTGAGCAAGTGATAGAAAATATAGTCTCAAATGCTATGAAATATTCTCCTAAAAATGAACCAATAACTATAAAAATGAAAAATAATACTATAGAAATCATTGATAATGGTATAGGAATGGATGATACGCAAATTATAAAGATATATGATAGGTATTATCAGGGAGATGTCGAAAACGACGGAAAAGGCATAGGGCTTGCAATAGTAAAAGAATATTGTGATAAAGAAGGTATAAATATAACAATAATTTCCAAAGAAGATCAAGGAACAATGGTTATTTTAGATATTTCAAAAATAATTTGTTAAGTTAATATTCACTTAACATTTCAATGTTATATTTCTATTACCCCTTTGTAAAAAACTAAAAATAAGTATATTTTTTGACTTTTTATACTTGTTTTTAGTTACTACTCCTTTTTGATGATAATTTAATACAGATTTAACACCAATTTAACATTCACTTAACAATCTTTTGATAATTTTATATTTTAATTTTTAAGAAGGGGAATAAATGAAATTTAGAATACTAGGATTATCTCTTGTCTGCATAACAGCAATCAATGCAACTGAGAGTTTAGGAACAATTGATGTAGAAGAAAAAGCCAATACAACAATAGTAAAAGATGTAAGAGGCGAAGATATAAAGTCAGCAGATCTCGGTGAGGCACTATCTAAGAAAAAAGCAAATATCAATATCTCAAGAAGAAGTGGTATAGCAAATGACATACTTATTCGCGGGCAAAAGAAAGATAATATCACTGTAACAATTGATGGAGCAAAGGTTTGTGGTGCATGTCCAAATCGTATGGATCCACCTATCTCACATGTACTTACAAATAATATAGATTTTATAGAAATAAATGAAGGACCATTTAATGTATCTGATTTTGGTTCACTTTCTGCTGATGTAAAAGTACACACACTCCAACCAAGCAAAGAAACACATGGAGAGCTCAGCATAAATGCTGGAAGTTGGGACTATTTAAAAGGCGCATTTATGCTCAGCGGTGGTGGTGAAAAAGTTAGATTTTTGCTTAGCGGTTCATCAGAAAGCGGCGCACAATACAAAGATGGCAATGGTGATGACTTTGTGGATCAAATCGCAAACGCAATAGCATCTGGAAATGCAGTAGCAGGGAATCAATATCAAGCAGCATATCAAGATTTGGATGCATTTTCTAAAAAAACTCTTATGGGCAAAGTGTATTGGAATATAACTCCTGATCAAGAGTTGATGTTAAGTTACACAATGAACAGAAGTGACAATGTACTTTATCCAAATACACCTATGGATGCTGTTTATGATGATTCTAATATTTTCAATGTTAACTATACAGCTAAAAATCTTGGAGAGTTTTCAAAGAAATTAACGCTTGAAGCATTTAGATCTACAGTAGATCATCCAATGAGTACCCAGTATAGAGTTGCAGGAGCAGCTAACTATATGACATCGCATTTAGAAACAGAGATGGAGGGACTTAAATTAACAAATAAATTTGATATAAGTAATCACGAGATAACAGCTGGAATTGATGCAAATAATAGAAATTGGGATGGTAGATATTATAGAACAGCTGTTGCTACAGGTGTTGTAACACCAATAGCAACTAAGAGCATAAATGATGTTGATACATTAAATAGAGCAATATTTGCAAAAGATAAAATAAAAATCAATGACAATCTATCAGTTGAAGTTGGTGCTAGATATGACAATACAGATATAGAGAGAGCCGGCATAAAAACAAGAGACTTTAATGATGTTAGTGCATATACACTCGCTACTTACGACATAGACAAAACATTAAAGATTTTTGCTGGTCTTGGAAGATCTAATCGTGTTCCAGATGCAAAAGAGCTCTATTTTACTTCAAATACAGGAACTGTTATAGGAAATCCTGACTTGGATAATGTAACAAATAACGAAATAGACCTTGGGTTTGAAAAGAAATTTGATAACTTTGATTTAAAATCAAAAGTTTTTTATAGTAAGTTAGATAACTTTATAGCATATAATGGAACAAGCAATAGATATGAAAATGTGGATGCATCCATCTATGGTATAGAGATGAGCGGTGCGTATTATATGGGTGAAAACTTAGTTATAGATGCTTCTGTAGCTTATCAAAGAGGTACAAAAGATGATCCATTGACAGGACAAACAGATACAAACTTACCAGACATTCCTCCATTTAAAGCAATACTTGGGGCTATTTATAATTACAGTGATACATTTAAAGTCGAAGGTAATTTGATAGTTGCTACTCCATGGAGTAGAATCGATGATGCAAATGGCGAACAAAAACTTGAGGGGTATAATGTTGTTAATTTGAAAGCAACTAAAAATCTAGGAAGTGGTTTAGAGTTGGCGTTTGGAGTTGATAATCTTTTTGATAGTGATTATGCAGTATCAAATAGCTATAAAGATTTAACATTGCTTGCTGGTGGAACGGATACAATGGTGCTTAATGAACCTGGAAGATATGTATATACACAGTTGAAATATAAGTTTTAATGCTTTTTCGTCATTCCTGCGAGGATGAAAACCGTAAAGCAAACAACAACTGCTTGTTGTTTGTAGGTTTAGAACCTGAGGTGATGTCTTAAAGAGACCACCAAATGGAATCCAAATTTAGATTTTCTTTCTGAGTTCGCTTTGCTCGTGTGGTACCTCGTGTTTGCATTATTTAAACATCCACTCACACACAAACCCACACCCAAAACTTGCCTACTCAAACAAATATATTCTAAACTC
>FAXN01000082.1 GCA_001493195.1 Sulfurovum sp. enrichment culture clone C5
AAAAATTACAAAGAGAGCTGTCGCTAAAAAACCAAACCTTCCATAATCATGACCAATATAAAAAAATAGAAGCATAGCTGGGGCAACACCAAAAGCAACTACATCAGCAAGAGAATCAAACTCTGCCCCAAAATTACTCATGGTATTTGTAAGCCTTGCTATTCTACCATCTAGCCCATCAAAAATTGTAGCAACCATAATGAGCCATGCCGAAACCTCAAATTCCCCATTTGATGCATTAATAATGCTTAGCATCCCTAAAAAAATAGAAGCCGCAGTAAAGAAATTTGGCAGTAAAAAAGCTATTTTATTTGGCTTCATCTCTTTTTCTTTTATCAGCTTCTTCTTTCGCAACTTTTTCACCATGCGCTAATTGACTTTTCATGCCATTTTCTTTTTCATAATTATCTATAATTTCTCTAACTTTGGATCCCTCTATAACCTCGACATCCATTAGAACATTTACCATTCCCTCGATGGCGCCACGATAAGCTCCAATTTTCTCTTTTACATCTTTGTAATGTTTATCAAGCATAGATTTTACTGAGTTGTCAATAGCTTCAGCTGTTTTTTCACTATAATCTTTTATGGTTTGTCCACCACCAAGGAAAGTCCCTCCATTGGATTTTTCTAGCACCATAAGTCCTACAACGTCACTCATTCCATAAACAGAAATCATAGCTTTTAGTATATCGGTGGCTCTTTGTAAGTCATTTGATGCACCTGTGCTTATCTCACCCAAAAATACTTCCTCTGCTGCACGACCTGCAAGCAATACGTCAACTTCGGCCAATAGTTCATGTTTTTGTTTTAAGAATCTATTCTCCTCATCAGGTAAATGTAGCGTATATCCTAATGCACCAAGTCCTCTTGGTATTATGGAAACTTTAGTTACTCTCGTAGCACCACGAGTGAGTTCTGCGATCAGTGCATGTCCGCTTTCATGATGAGCAACTATTTTTTTCTCTAATTCATTTATCTTTCTATTCTTTTTCTCTAACCCCACAAAAGCTCTCTCTATGGCTTCCATAAGATCACTTTGTTCTATCTCTTTTTTATTATTTCTTCCTGCTAAAAGTGCCGCTTCATTGATAATATTTGCAAGATCTGCTCCGGCTAATCCTGCTGTTCCTTTTGCTACTTCTTCAAGGCTTACATTTGAGCCAAGTTTGACACCTTTGATATGAACTTGCAAAATAGCAAGTCTGCCTTCATAGTCGGGCTTATCAACAAGTACTTGTCTATCAAATCTTCCAGCTCTTAAGAGTGCCGCATCTAATATCTCTGGTCTATTTGTAGCAGCAAGTACGATAACTGGCGTTGTACTTCCAAAACCATCCATCTCTGCTAAAAGTTGATTGAGTGTTTGTTCTCTTTCGTCATTCCCACCAAAATTTGCTCCACTTGCTCTACTTTTCCCTATAGCATCAATTTCGTCTATAAAAATTATAGAAGGTGATTCTTTTTTTGCTTGTTCAAACAAATCTCTAACCCTGCTTGCACCAACACCTACAAACATCTCTATAAAGCTTGAACCACTTACTGAAAAAAATGGCACGCTAGCTTCACCAGCTACTGCTTTTGCTAGTAATGTCTTACCAGTTCCTGGAGGACCTACTAAAAGTACACCTTTTGGGATTTTAGCCCCAAGTTCTATATATCTCTCGGGGAATTTTAGAAAATCAACAATCTCTTTTACTTCTTCTTTTGCCTCTTCGGCTCCTGCAACATCACTAAATTTGGTATTTGGTTTTTCGGCATTTATGAGTTTATCGGATTTACCAACACCAAGTATCCCACCACCCATACTTTTACTCATTCGTTTGGCTATAAACATCCAAATTGCAAAAAATATAAGTATTGGGATAAGCATACTTAAAAGTTCAGAGAAAAATCCTCCACCCATAACACCTTCATAAACAACTTTTTTCTCTTCAAGTAAAGCTGTTAACTCTTTGTCGCCAGTTGGAACCATTGACGCTGTATATCTTATTTGTTTGCCTTTTTCATTTGCAATAACTTCTATGGTTGTAGGAGTTATTTTTGCACTCTTGGCATTACCAGATTTGATGACATTTTTTACTTCAGAATATTTTACTTGTTTTGTTTGTGTTGCGCCATCATTTATAAGTTTTGTCATAGGGCTTGTGCCATTGGTGTCCCCAACAAAGGACTTAAATACAAGTATTAGAATGATAGAAAATATTGCAAAAGATAAAAGTGGATTTTCATTGAAAAAATTATTTTTTTTGTTTTTGTTATCTTTATTATTATCATTTTTATTGTTATTTTGATTATTATCAGCCATTTATTTCCTTCTTTTTATAAACTAATGTTACCCATTCGTCTTTTAGTATTTTATCCAATAATGTTAAATCTTTAAAAGCATCAGTTACTAAGTCTAGTTTTTTATCTAAAATTCCTGAAAGAACAATTAAACCATTCTCTTTAGTTACTTTTTTTAAGTCGTTTGAAATCATTACAAGCACATCAGCAATAATATTTGCAAGTACGAAATCATACTCTTTTTTTGCCATTCCTACACTACCTTCCCAGATATCGTCAAATGTTTCATGATTTAGCGTAAAATTCTCTTTTGCACTTGAAGTAGCTTGAATATCTGTATCACACAAATCAACGCTCAAAGCACCCTTTTTTTTAGCCGCAAGAGCAAGTATCCCGCTTCCACATCCTACATCAATTACACTAAACTCTGGTTTTAAATATTTGCTTATCATATTCAGACAACTAAATGTTGTAGCATGATGACCAGATCCAAAAGCAAGAGCTGGATCAATCGTGATATTTATTTTATCATTCAAACTTTCATACCAGCTTGGATGTATATAAAACTCTCCAGCATCGATTGGAGTGATAGAATTTTTGTATGCTTCTACCCAGTCGCTATTTTCTTTTTTTTCCAATTTAAAAGTTAAGTTTTTCAGTTCAGTATCATTTAGTATCTCTTTTAACTGCTCACTTAACAATGAGAGATCATTTTCACTTCTAACTATTATCTTTTCTTTATCAATCTCTATGCCATCATCACTTATGCCACAAATTATATCAGATATAAAATCTGCATATTTTTCATCTGTTGTTATGGTTAGTTCAAAATACTCGTTGTTCAATTTTTTCTCCATTTTTCTTTGCTATTTTTATTATTGTTACCACATTTGTCATCCTCGCGAAAGCGGGGATCCACTCTTTAATTTTATGGATTCCGTATCAAGTACGGAATGACAGAAACTCACACCCACACTCACACTAAACTAAACGCCTCTTTCAGATCAAGTGTTCCCTCATAAAATGCTTTACCCACAATTGTACCATCTATATTTGTTTCAAGAAGTTTTTTTATATCTTCGATATCTCTAAGTCCACCACTCGCAATTGTTTCAAGTCCACAAGCTTCTTTTATAGATTTTGTGAAGTCTATATTTAGCCCACTCATCGTCCCATCTCTTCCTACATCGGTACAAATAATGGCTTCAACTCCAGCATCTCTAAATTCACGTGCCAAATCAGTTGCTTTTATTGTGCTAACTTCTGCCCAGCCTTCAACGGCAACCATGCCATCAATCGCATCAATACCAACAACAACTCTATATCTGCTTGCCATATCTTTTACAAACTGTGGATTCTTAAGAGCGATTGAGCCAAGTATCACTCTATCAACACCAAGATCTAGGTACATTTTTATGGTATCTTCATCTCTTATGCCACCACCAAGCTCTAAACTAAGATTGCAATTTTCTCTTATCTTTTTAATTTGCTCAATATTTTGAGGCGTTCCTGCAAAAGCACCATTTAAATCAACTAAATGCACCCATTTACTTCCTAGCTCTTCAAATTTCTTTGCCACTTGCCATGGCTCATCACTATAAATTTTAGCACTATCCATCAGACCCTTGGTAAGCCTGACTGCTTTGCCATCTTTTAAATCTATTGCGGGTAGTATTGTCATTTGGTAATCCTTGCCAAAAAGAGTGAGCAGTGAGCAGTGAGCAGTGAGCAATTTTGATTTAACATACTATTCCTTATTATAATTTTGCAAAGTTTTCTAAAATTTTAAGCCCATTGTCATGGCTTTTTTCTGGATGAGGCTGTATGCCATATATGTTATCTTTGCAAACCGCACTAACAAAGTTGTACCCATAATGTGTTTTTCCTATAGCGTATCTGTCATCACATACCACATGATAAGAGTGAACAAAATATAGATAAAAATCTTTTGGTAATCCATCAAAAATAGGACTATTTTTTTCTGTAAATATTTCATTCCACCCCATATGTGGAATTTTGAGTTTATGGTCAAATTTTGTTTCGTCAAATTTGACTATTTCACCATTTATTAATCCCAGACCATCATTTGAGCCAAACTCTTCGCTACTATCAAAAAGTAGTTGCATCCCAAGACAAATTCCAAGTAGTGGTTTACCTGAAGTGGCAAACTCTTTTATAGCTTCATCCATACCATTACTTTTGAGATGAGCCATCGCGTCACCAAATGCCCCAACACCAGGAAGCAATAGCTTGTCGTAATTTTGAATTCTTTCTGGATCGCTTTGTATCTCTGTTTTAATACCAAGTTTAGTAAATGCATTGGTTACAGAGGCTAAATTGCCCATATTATAATTAACGATTCCTATCATTACTCTATCTTTATTTAAATTATTTCAGATTATACCCAATTTTGTTAAACCTAATTTGTGAGAGTACTAAACTATTATAAACTATAGAGTAAAATACCAATAGTAATGTACACAAGGAATTATGGTTGTCGTCTAAAAAGTTACGCAGAAATGTATTTATACAACAAATCCAATATCAGTTTGTTAGATTATTTTTACTCATAGCAAAAGTCTTGCCAAAAAGTTTGATATATTTGAAAGTAAAAGTCATTTTTCTCATAGGATTTTATTGTCTTAAAAGTAGAAGAGAGCTAACTGTAAAAAATCTAAAAAAAGTTTATAGTTTAACTGATGATGAAGCTTACATGAGGGCAAAAACAGTTTATTTACAGCTTTCCCAAAGCGTAGCAGAGATTTTGCTTATGTTTGTAGATAGATTTGACATTGATAAAGCTATAGAAAATATTAATGAGGCAAAAGAAAAATTAGCTGCTCTTTCTTCGAATGCTCCAAACGGCATTATAGTCATAACTGCACATTATTCTAACTGGGAGCTTGCAGCTCAATTTTTGGCTCGTCATGGATTGCCTATGCTCGCTATTGGTAGGATAGGGAGTAATAAGATTATTGAGAGAAAGATCACTACACCGTTTCGTGGCAAGTATGGAAATCGTGCAATTAACAAGAATAACTCTATGGTAGCAATGGCAAAAACGCTGAAAAGTGGTGGAAATGTTGGTATGCTTATAGATCAAAAAACTAGCGGAACACATAGTGCAAATGTACCATTTTTTGGTTTCGATGCACCTACAACTCTATCTACTGCTTCTTTAAAATTAAAATTTGATCCACTAGTTGTGCCTATAAGCGTGGTAAGAAAATCTTGTGGAAAATATGAGATATATATAGATGAACCCATAGAGTATAAGGCTGGGGAGATAAAAGAAGAAAAAGAGAAACTAGTATCTATGACAGCTAAATACAATCAAGCGATAGAACATATGATTTCCAGAGATTCAAGCCAGTGGTTTTGGATGCACAATAGGTGGAAATGGTGAGTAAAGCAGTCATAATAAGTGATGGGAAAAAGGGTCACTTAAATCAATCTATCGCATTTTGTAAATATATGGACTTAACTTACGATATTGTAGAGGTAAGATTTAAAAATAGATTCTTAAAATCATTGTCTTATCTGTTTGATAGGGTAGGTTTTTATACTATGTCTATTTTAGATATGAGTATGGATACCCAGGTCAAGCCTGAGTATGACGAATTTTGTCATTCCTGCGAAGGCAGGAATCCAGAAATAACGATAGATAATCAGTGGATCCAATCATCACTAAAAAATAAGAAATATAACCTTGCAGTGTGTGCAGGTTCAAGCACATATTATGCTGCAAAAGTTATATCAAAAAAACTAAATTTAAAATCGGTTTCTATGATGCTGCCCCGTGGATACAGATATGATTTTGATGTGATTTTTGCTCAAACTCATGACAATCCACCAAGGTTCTCAAATATCATAGAGATTCCAGCAAATTTTTCTTTTATAGAACCGATAGGCTTATTTAAATCCAAAAAACAATCGATTGGAATTGTAATTGGTGGAAATAATAGTTATTTGGAGATGAATAAAGACAAATTAAAAGAGCAGTTAGATTTTATAAAAGAAAAATTTAAAGATTTTGAGATAGCCATAACCACATCTCCAAGAACACCAAGAGAGATTGAGGATTTTATAAAAAGCTATCATTTTGATTATGAAGTTATATATTCAAAGAGTCCCATCAATCCAATCCCAGACTTTTTAGAAAACTGCCAAACTGTTTTTATAACAAGCGACAGTACATCTATGATAAGCGAAAGTATCTCTTTTGGAGAGGCGAATATAGTTATTTTACCTCTTGTGTCAAAAAAAGAAAATAAGTTTAACAGCTTTATATCAAAACTAGAAACTGATGGATATTTGCATATATTTAATGGTAAAATAGAGAATAGAAATAAAAAAATAG
>FAXN01000083.1 GCA_001493195.1 Sulfurovum sp. enrichment culture clone C5
CTATTAAAAAACTAAAAAAAGAAATACCAAATATCAAAGCTTTGATAGTCGGTGGCGTACAAAAAGACAAAGAAAATTATTTTGAAAGTTTAAAGAGATTAACAAAAGAACTGGAGATGGAAAATGAAGTCATTTTCACTGGTTCGCAAAGTAATGTAGCAGAAATATATACTTTGAGTGATGTTGTGGTAAGTGCATCAAAAAAACCTGAGAGTTTTGGTAGAAGTGTGGCAGAGGCAATTGCCATGAACGCACCAGTTGTAGCTACAAATCACGGTGGGGTAAAAGATATCATTATTGATGGAAAAAATGGTTATTTTTTTGAAGTTGGAGATATTGAAGATTTATCAAGCAAGATACTAAAAGCTAAAAATCTTAAATTTGACGGATTTGCTTATATATCAAATAATTTTTCTCTAAAGTTTATAGTTAAAAAAACTTTAGATGTTTATAATCAAGTTGTTCAAAAATAAAATAGATATATTTTATTTATATTCTTTTTTTATCTTGAAAGGTGCTGCATCTAAAAGCTTATCCAAATCAATATCTATCTTATAGTTATAAAAATGTTTATTTATGTCCTTTATTGATGTTTTTTTGTTTATTATTAGCGGTTTAGTATCTTTTCTTTTGACGGAGAGAAAATAGTCTAAAAACTTGAAGCCATTTCCTATTACTTTGTCTGAAAATTCTACCCATAATGACGGAATATTATAAGCATCAGCAACTATTATCCCATGTAAAGAACTTGATGCAATCTTTTCACATGATAACACTTCATCTATAAAAGTAAAAATATCAGGATTTTGAATATCAATAATCGTGATTTCATGATTTTGTTTAAGATTTTTTAACCATTCATTGTCTTTATCTATAAAATGAGCAATTATGCCAAGTTTGTATTTTTTATTTATTGATGGAGAATATATTTTTGGCAACAATAGTGCAGGATCTCCGTAAACTTTAGGACATTCTATGTCATCATTAATTAGAATTTCTCTGCTTTTTGGTCCCCTGACAGCACAAACTTTTTTTGGCTTTTCAAAACAATGTTTATGTTCAGATATAAATCCAGAACCCCATACTATTGTATCTTTTGTTGCAGTTTCCAATATAGAACCTATGGTGATATAATGCTCTTTGGGTGAATATGACTTGACCCATTCTACCTTTTTCCCAGTTAGCATATTTACTAAAATAGGATTTAAACTATCTCCAAAATTTTGTGTATTTTTAAACCAAAAAAGTTTTAATGAATCATTTTTGTTTTTAAATAAAATATCAATAATTGAAAATACTTTACGATATAAAAATATTTTTATTTTTTTTAGTACAGTATTTTTATTTTTTTTCATAAGCACCCTTGAAAATATCATTTTAAAATTATACCAAGTCTAATATGTTATGAATCTTTGTATGAGTTTATGTTAAAATATATTTAGATAAATGAATAGATTATTAAAAACAAAGGTTTGATTTAATGTCAAAAGTTTTAGCATTAGGCGATTGTAATACATTGGGAGCTGGAGATTTTAAGTATCAATCTTATCCAGAACGATTTGCAGAGTTAATTGATGCAGACATTAAAAATTGTGGTTACACTATGTCAACGACTAGAGAAATGCAATATTTTGCTCAAGAAAACATACAAGATGTTGATATAGTATTAATTCAGTATGGGCTTGTTGATTCTTGGAAAACCTTTAAGTATTCTCCTTATGTGTTATATTACCCCGATAATATATTTAGAAAGTATTACCGTAAATTAGTAAAAAAATACAAGAAAGTATGTAAAGCAATAGGTTTAAACAATCTACTTGGAGTTGAAAATGTTGTTCCAGATAAACAATACAAATCAAATATTGAGTTATTAATCAATAGCTATCCTGATAAATTATTCATTCTAATAGATACAATACCAAATAAAGCGCTTTGGAGAAATGATGAAATTGTACGCTACAATAAAATACTAGAAAATATATCAATGATATATAAAAATGTTTTACATTTAAAAATCTATGACACTTTTTTAAATAATTTCGATTCTTATTATATTGACAAAACGCACATAAATAATTATGGATATGAATTTATTTCATCACAATTGGTAGAGTTATACAACAATTATAACAATATGAAAAAAATATGAAAAAAATATTAATAATTACAGATAACAAGCCAGGTCATGAAAGTATTCCTTATGGGATTGTTGATTATTTTAAAAAGTATGATGATATTGAAGTTGTAAAATTGAATATAGTTTTGAGATTTGGTTTTATGAAATTTTTATTAAAAAGTTTATTGAAAAAAAAGTTTTTTTTAAACAACATGTCAATTAGGCTTATTCGAATTTTTTATAAATTTCCAACAGATATAAATCTTTCAAATATTGATCTTATTATCTCGAGCGGAGGAAATACATCTTTTATCAATGCAATGCTTGCCAAACTTTATAAAATTCCAAATGTTCTTTGCACATATCTCAGGGGATTAGACAATACTTTATTTGACTATGTTTTAACAATTAACCCAAATGATACGTATGATAATAATTTATTTTTTGATTTATTACCAGTAAGAGTTTCTAAGGATAAGGATAAAATATCTAAATTTGGAGAAAAATTATTTTTAAAAGATAAGTCAGTTTGGTCTATATTGATAGGTGGTTCAACAAAAGAATATCCTTTTGATGATAGCGAGATTATTTTCATAGTTCAAAAAATTTTAGAAAAAGCAAAACAAGAAAATAAAAATATTTTATTTACAACATCTAGAAGAACAGGATTGGGATTGGAAAATAAGCTTTTAAAACTTATCGGAAAGTATGATAATGTGTTGTATAGCGTTTTTTATAATATAAAGCCAGAAAGAATAATGCCCTTATATCTTTATAATAGTGATGTGGTTTTTGTCACAGAAGATAGTGGAGCTATGATTACAGAATCAATTTACGCACAAAAACCAACGATAACAATCAAAAAGAAACAAGTTGACCCAAAAAAAAGATACAAATATAATGACTACATAGATAATCTTGTAAACATGAATTATATAAAATCATATTCAATAGATAAAATGGAGAACTTAGATATAGATAAACTAAATTTTCAATTTTACGACATATCAAAAAATGAAGAAAATTTTAGTAAAATCTATAATTTGATGGAGGAGTGAGTTTGAGAATAGCATATTTTGTAAATAGTTTTAAATCTGTTAATTGGGGAGGGCAAGCTACATCAAATGGAATTAAAAAACTTGTTGAGCAAACCTATCCAAATGCTGAGTTTACACCATTAAATCTACCGCCCTTTCCATTAAATAAAATAAGAATTTTTAGGACTTTTTGGGAGAAAAAACTTGCCAACGCAATTTTAAAAGATGATAGAGTTAATGTATTAAAAAACCTAAATAAACTCAATATTGATAAGAGTTTTTTTGAAGGTTTTGATACAGTATGTTTTAATGGAGAAGGTGCAATACATTCTAAGTCTGGGCATTTGATACGATTAATGGGAATGCTCTATGAATTTAAAAAAAGAGGAGCTTTTGTTTCTGCATTAAATCAAACAGTTGATTTGGGTAACAATAAGCTTATTCAAGATGTGGTAAAAAAAGTTTATTCAATGGTTGATTATCTAGCCGTACGAGAACCCGTATCTCAAAGAGAGCTACAAAAGCTTGGCTTAAATCCAGAGCTCGTAGCAGATGCTGCTTATGCACTTGGCTCATTATCAAAAGAGGAGGTTGAAGAATTAACATCCGATTTAAACTTACCACAAAAATTTGTTGCAGTTACAGGATCGTCATATCTCAAAAGAAGCAGAAAGTCCATAAAATTAATGGACAAACTTTTGATAGAAATACAAAAATTTTATAAAGATATGCCAATATATTTTCTTGCTAATGCAAAAACAGATATGTATATAGCAAAAAAATTAAAATCTAAGTATAGATTTACTATTTTTGGTTTTCCAGAAAAGCATGATAAAGCTATGGCTGTAATTGCAAAAGCTTATGTTGTCATTGGTGGAAGACAGCATCCAAATATATTTGCTGCAATGCAAGGTATACCATTTATGCCATTAAAAGGTAATACACACAAAATGGAAGGTGTGGTTGAGCTTCTAAAATATCCAATGGATGTTTTGAGTTGGAACGATTGTGATAAATTCAACGATGCATTTGAAAAGATAGAAAGAATCAGACATGATTTATATGACAATGCTGAAGTCCCAATACTTAAAACAATTTGTTTAAAATAGAATTCTTAAGTGATAACTATGCAAAACCAAAAAAAAATAATAACTTTAAACAATGATTTATTTATAGGAGAGGGTATGGGCAGAAAATGCTACATTAGCCCAGATGATAAAAATCTATGCGTAAAAATATCAACACCAAGAGGACAAAGAAGTTCCCAAAGAGAGATAAGCTATCTTAATAGACTTCATGCAAGAGACAAGTCGTTTGATATGATTGCAGACTTCAAGGGTGAAGTAGAAACAAATTTTGGCAAAGGCAATCTGTATGAGCTTGTTAGAGATTATGACGGAAGCATATCTAAAAATTTAGAATATTATTTATCCCTAAATGATAAAAACATAACTTCTAAAATGGTAGTACTCATTGAAAATTTGAGAGTTTATCTAAAAAAAGAGTATATACTTTTTTCTGATTTGGATATGGATAATATTCTTGTAAAAAAAGCAAATGAAAGTGACTATAAGCTGATTATAATTGACGGAATTGGCGACAATAACCAAATACCATTGTTAGAATATATCAAGCCTTTAGGATTGAAGAGGTGTTACAAAAAGTGGGATGTGTTTAAAGCAAGAATAGGTAAAAAATTTCCAGATATTGTAAAAAGTATAAAAAAATTTAATGATGATGTCTAATCAATCAGGCGGTCTATACCCTTTCTCTTTTTTCATTTTTGCCTTTTGTTCTTTTTTCTTTTCATCCATCATGGCAGCATCACGCAGGTCTTCTTCATTGTCATATCTGGAGCCATCTATAAATTTGCTTTGATCGTCAAATTGACCAGTTCTAATCCCCCAGATAAGAGCTGCAAGCCCTAACGCCCCAAGGAATGTTGATACAGTCAACATCAGTATCATTATGCTATTACTCACTATTTGTCCCTATTTTTTAAATTTTAATCTTTTTATTCTTATAGAATTTCCTACCACTATGAGTGAACTTAGGCTCATAGAAAGAGCTGAAACTAGAGGATATACAAATCCAGCTACTGCAAGAGGTATGGCTATGATGTTGTAAATAATCGAAAGTGATAAATTTTCTTTTATAGCCTTATATGTTCTTTTAGATATCTGCATAGCTTCTGATACTTTAGTGATATTGTCATTTAAAAGCACAACATCGCTAACACTTATGGCGATGTCAGCTCCACTTCCCATGGATATAGCAATATCAGATTTTGCCAAAGCGATAGAATCATTTATACCATCTCCTACCATTATAACTTTTTTATTTTGTTTATGATAAATATCTATCATATCGGCTTTTCCAGTAGGCAACAGTCCCCATTTTATATCATAAATGCCAAGTTCGCTTGCAATGCTTTTTGCACTTTTTTCATGATCTCCTGTGAGCATTACTACTTTTAATCCAAGAGATTTTAGACTTTCTATCATCTCTTTTGCACCATTTTTCGGAGTATCTTTAAGCTCAAACGAGGCTACAAGTTCATCATCGATAGCAAAGTTAAATATCAAATTTGCACTAATGTTTTTTGCGTCAATCCCATTTTCTAGCATCAAGGCACTATTACCACCAAAGATTTTTTGTTTTCCATAAGTTGCACTCATTCCTTTTGCTTGTATGGAATTTAGGTCTTGAAGTTTTAACTCTTTATAATTTTCATAGTTTTGGGAAATATAATTTTTTATTCCTTTGCTTATAGGATGATTTGAGTTATTTACCAAAGAATAAAGCAAAGATATATCAAACTCTTTTAAAAATTTTGTTTCAACAACTTTTGGTTTACCCTCAGTTAGCGTACCTGTTTTGTCTAGTGCGATAATGTCACATTTTGCCATAGTCTCAAGGTATGAAGCCTCTTTAAATAGTATGCCTCTTTTTGCTGATAAGCTTATGCCCATAAGTGTTGACATCGGTGTTGCAAGCCCTAAAGCACAAGGACAAGCTATAACTATGACAGAGATAGAAATAATGAGAGATTTTTCAAATCCTGCATTCCCAAGATAATACCACCCC
>FAXN01000084.1 GCA_001493195.1 Sulfurovum sp. enrichment culture clone C5
AAAGGAAGTGGTGCATCATTTCCATTTAGCGTATATCAAGGTTGGATAAAATCTTATAATCAAGCAACAGGTATAAAAGTTGACTATATTAAAAAAGGTAGTTCAGCAGGTGTTAAAGATATAAAAGCAAAAAGTGTTGATTTTGCAGGAACTGATGAAGCTTTGACAAAAGGTGAACTTGCAAGTTCTAATTTAGTTCAGATCCCAAGTGTAATAGGTGCTATCACAATGAGTTATAATATTCCAGGTGTAAAAGGCTTGAAACTCTCTCGTGAAGCTATTGCCGCAATTGCTCTTGGCAAAGTAAATTTTTGGGACGATGCGATTATTGCATCTGCAAATCCAGGGGTAAAACTTCCACATCAAAAAGTAACTTTTGTTCATAGAGCAGATGGAAGCGGTACAACATTTAACTTTACTTATCATCTTAGTATGATATCTCCTGAATGGAGATCTTCTTTTGGTGCTGATAAATCTATAAACTGGCCTGGTAAACAACACATTGGCGGCAAAACAAATACAGGCGTTGCAGCACTTATCAAACAAACACCATATTCAATTGGTTATGTTGACTTTGCTGATGCAAGAAGTAATGGATTATCAATGGCTTCTGTACAAAATGCAAAAGGTCAATTTATAGCTCCAAGTGTAGCAGCATTTAAAGCAGCGGCATCAGGCGCAAACTTTAATCCTGCAAAAGATTTTTATGCTGTTATCACAAATCCAAAAGGTGTAGGAGCATATCCAATGGTTGCAGCGACTTATATATTGATACCAAAAGATGCTGCGAAAAGTAAAGAAGTTGCAAAATTCTTTAGATGGTCTATCGACAAAGGTGATGGAGTTGCAGCTAATTTAGGATTTGTTCCATTAACTCCTGATGTTGCAGCAAAAATAAATAGCTACCTTAACTCAAAAGGTTTATAATATTTATTGACTTGCCAAATTTGGCAAGTCATATAGATTTTCATAAAGTGTGTTTAGACACATTTTTCAAAATCTATTATTTTTCGGGAAAAACCTGATGGAAAAATTTTTTAAAAATATATCTTTAGCAAGTGCTCTTGTGGTATTTGTTTTGCTTGTTGGTATATTTGTTAGTCTTTATAACAATTCAAAACCCGCAATTGATGAATACGGATTTAACTTTATAACTGATTCATCTTGGGGCGTTGAGATGCCAGTTCAAGACGATGCACAAAAAGCTACAACACAACTTTCTGAAAAAGAAAACAATGAGTTTATAGCTGATGATGAAGTGCCTGATTTTGTTAAAAAGCATGATACACAGGAGGAATCTTTAACTAAAATTGTATATGGCGGACTTGTACCGATTGTTGGCACAATTTTTTCTACACTCATTGCTATGGTATTTGCGATGCCGATAGCTATGGGGATAGCAATCTATTTAGCCGAAATTGCTCCTAAAAATATTGTTGCTCCAGTTGGTATAGCTATAGAGCTTTTAGCAGCAATTCCAAGCATAATATTTGGTATGTGGGGAATGTTCTATTTTGCACCAATTGTTCAAAATATTTTTGGAGGTTATCAAGTGTCTCTTTTGACAGCTGGACTTGTGCTGGGCATTATGATACTTCCTTTTATGGCTGCCATCACAAGAGATAGTATGAAAACAACCCCTGACGTTTTAAAAGAATCAGCCTATGCTATGGGGGCAACAAAGTTTGAAGTTATCAAAGATGTTATTTTTCCTTATTCTAAAGCAGGGATAATAGGATCTATTATACTAGCACTTGGTAGGGCACTAGGAGAGACTATGGCGGTTGCTTTTTTGATAGGCTCAGTGTTTGAATTGCCTAAAAATATAACAGATCCAACTATATCTATTACAGTGGCAATGGCAAATAATTTTGGAGAAGCATCGGGACTTACTCTTAATGCACTATTTTATCTCTCATTGATCCTTTTTGTTATTAGTTTTGGGATTATCTCATTGGCTAAATTTTACTTCCTGAGAAAGGTTCACTAATGAGACTTTATATAAACAAAACAATACTTTTTTTATCAACATTTTCTGCAATGATTGGTTTGGCATTTTTAGGATGGATACTTATTACCCTTATAGCCAAAGGCATAACCTCAGTTCATTTTTCATTGTTTTTGAATGATTTGGTTGACGGAGGTTTACGAAATTTAATAATAGGACAATTTATGATGGCAGGCATTGCTTCCATGGTTGCAATACCAGTTGGGATGCTTGCAGGTATTTATCTCCAAGAGTATGGCAAAGGGAAACATGTAAGGGTGATACGAGATTTAAGTGATGTTATGATGAGTGCCCCTTCTATTGTTATAGGAGCTTTCGTCTATGCTATTGTTGTCATCCCAACAGGCACAACGAGTGGATTTGCGGGCAGCATATCTTTGGCTATCATGATGGTACCAATTATTATAAATACTACTGATAATATGCTCTCTCTTGTTCCAAAAGAGCTTAGAGAAGCTGGTATGGCTTTGGGGGCGAGTAAATACAGAGTTATACTTGATATTATTATCAAGGCGGCAAAGGTAGGTATAGTAACGGGATTACTGTTGTCGTTTGCTAGAATCATAGGAGAAACAGCACCTTTGCTTTTTACTAGTGAAACAAGTAATTATTTTACTTTGGATTTAAGCCAATCATTTCCGTCTTTGACTGTAAGTATATATGATTTGGCCAATGACCCTCAAGAATCAAGTCGTGATCTTGCGTGGGCTGCTTCTTTTGTTTTAACAGTTTTAGTTTTAGCAATTAATCTGACTGGCAGATTTTTATCAAATAAGAAAAAAGGAAAATAACATGTCGATTGTTATGAAAATCGAAGATTTTAGCTTTGCTTATGCAAATACTACAAGTAAAGCTTTGAGAAATATAAATATGGATATCAAAAAAAACCATATAACGGCACTTATAGGTCCAAGCGGTTGCGGAAAATCAACACTTTTAAGATCTCTTAATAGAATTCACGACCTATACCTTGGCAATAATTATGAAGGTAATCTTTTATTGCTTAATGAAGAAAATGGCGAGATGGAAAATATATTGAATATTAAAAAAGAGAATGAATTTATCAACCTTAGACAAAAAGTAGGTATGATTTTTCAAAAACCTACACCATTTCCAATGAGTATATTTGATAATGTTGCATACGGTCTAAAAATAGCAGGTATTAAAAACAGAACAGAGCTTGAAGGAAGAGTAGAAGAAGCACTAAAAGGTAGTGTACTTTTTGATGAAGTAAAAGACAGATTAAAAGATAGTGCTATGGGCCTTAGTGGTGGGCAACAGCAAAGGTTGTGTATAGCCAGAGCCGTTGCTCTAAAACCTAAAGTCTTGTTGTTCGATGAACCTACAAGTGCTCTAGATCCAATATCAACATCAGCAATTGAAGAACTTATTTTTGAACTTAAAAAAGATATTAGTATAGCTATAGTAACTCACAATATGCAACAAGCAAGTCGGATAAGTGACTATACGGCCTTTATGTATCTTGGTGACTTGATAGAGTTTGGGGAGACTGAACAGATATTTATAAATCCAAAAATAAAACAGACAGAAGATTATATCACAGGGAGGTTTGGTTGATATGCTTACAAAATTCGAAAATAAATTAAATGAAATAAACGAGGCAATGATATCTTTGGGAGAAAAAATAGTATCAGCAAATAAAGTGATACTTGAAGCTCTCAAAAGTAAAGATTATTCAAACTTTAATGATGCAAAAGTTAGTTTAGCTGGCATTAGAGAAGAGGCACATACAATAGATATGAATATAGTTTCTACTTTGGCTCTTTTTGCACCAGAGGCGAGAGATCTTAAAAATATGGTTTCATACTTAAAGATAACAAATGAATACATTAGAGCATCATCAAATACTAGAAGTTTTTTAAAAAATTTTCCAATTAAAACTGATGGAGAGTTGCGTCTAGAAAAACTTATGCCAAATATCATACTTTTACAGACATCTTGCGTTCAAGCACTAAAATTTGCAATAAGTATGATAAAAGAGCAAGACGATAATATAGCAAAAGATTTATGTGTAAAAGTTAATATAGAAGAGGCAAAAGCCGATGATATATATTCTATTATAGAAAAAGACCTGTTTGTAGAGATGCTAAATGCAAAAGAGCTTTCTCAAGAATATTTTCAAACACTTTCTCTTGTTAGGAAGTTAGAAAAGATAACCGATAGAGCAACAAGTATAGCGAATTTGCAATATAATGGATGCAATGAAAGCAATTGGTAGGAGTATATCATGCAAACATTGGTAAATAAATCACTCGCTAAAGAGATAGAGATAGTTATAATAGAGGACGAAGTTGATATATTAGAACTTGTAGAATATGTGCTTTCTAATGAAGGTTATAAAGTTGCTGGATTTTTAAATACAGAACATGTTGTGCAATTCATAGATGAAGAAAATCCATCAATGCTAATAGTAGATAGAAATTTACCTGGCATTGAAGGCAGTAAATTTGTAGAAAATCTAAGAGATCAGGGATATACAATACCAGTAATATTCCTAACTGCAAAAGATGGCGAGAATGACATCATTGATGGGTTTGATAGAGGCGGAGATGACTATATGACAAAACCATTTAAACCAAAAGAACTTATAGCTAGAGTAAAATCACTCTTAAAAAGATCTGGCATCACCCAAGATAAATATTTAAAGTACAGAGATTTATATATCGATTGTCAAAAGCATGAACTTATTGTAGATAGTAAAAATATTGACTTGACAAATTTGGAGTATAAACTACTTACCACATTTATTCAAAATTCACATCAAGTTTTATCAAGAGATTTTTTAAAAGATGCAATCTGGGAAGATGATGGAAGCTTTAACGATAAAACAATTAATGTTGCTTTAAATCGCCTAAAGAAAAAAATTGATCCATTGGGAGATAGAAACTATTTTGTACCAGTATGGGGGATAGGATACAAGTTAGCTTAGAATCAGTATAGCTTTTGATTATTATTTTATTTACTATTAGTAAATCTTGTTATGATAAACTTTTGATGTAATCAATATGTTACTACTTTGATATAGAATTATCATTATCCCAAGGAGAAATTATGCAATCAACTGAAAAGTTTATGCTTCACCATTATCCAAAACTTTCTAAACTTCCAAAGCAAATTAAATCTAAATTATTTAGAACTCTAGAAGGGCTATTTCACGAAAAAGAGATAAATAGTTTCTTAGAAAAAAATGCCCATAAAGATGTATTTGGATTTATTGAAGCGGTATTAGAATATTTCAACATAAGTAGCGGAGTTAAAAAACAAGAACTTGAAAGAATACCATCATTTGGAAAAGTATTAATCATAGCAAATCATCCGCTAGGTGCCTTGGATTCATTGGCTCTTATAGATGTTGTTAAAAATGTAAGAAAAGACATTAAAGTAGTTGCAAACTCTTTTTTATCTCAATTTGAAAATCTGTCAGATATTCTCATATCGGTTGATAATATAAAAAATAAAACAGATAAAAAAGCTATTATGGAGATATATGAAGCACTCAATAAACAGCAAGCGGTTATTATATTCCCTTCAGGAGAAGTTAGTAGAGCAAAACTAAATGGCATAAAAGACACAAAATGGAGAAGTGGATTTTTAAAAATAGCCAAAAAGACGCAGGCTCCAATTTTGCCAATATACATAAAAGCTAAGAATTCTAAAATGTTTTATATGTTATCTTGGATAAATAAATCTGTTGCAACGGCAACATTGCCTCATGAAATGTTTAAATCATTTGAAAAAAATATAGATTTTAAGATAGGCAATCCAATAGCATTTGAAACATACAATATAAAAGGACTTGATATTGATAAAAATGTTAAACTTCTAAAAAAACATTTTTATAAAATTGCAAAAGGGAAAAAAGAGATTTTTGAAACACAAAGTCCTATAGCTTATGCAGAACAAAGACAAGACATAAAGCATGCCATTAAAAATGCTACTTTGCTTGGAAAAACATTTGACAATAAACAGATTTTGCTTTATGATACAAAAAAAGAAGATAGTATCTTAAAAGAGATAGGACGATTAAGAGAGATTAGTTTTCGTTTTGTTGGAGAAGGTAGTGGCAGACGAAGAGATATCGACGAATTTGATAGATACTACAAGCATATTATAGTCTGGGATGATGAAGAACTTGAGATAGCTGGTGCTTATAGAATAGGTGTTGGATCTGAAATATTAAAAGAAAAAGGTTTTGATGGATTTTATACATCAAAACTCTTTAAATTTTCTCCAGAATTTAAAGATATAGCCAATGAAGGGATTGAGCTTGGGCGTAGTTTTGTTCAGCCAAAGTATTGGAATAGTAGAGCTTTGGATTATCTGTGGCAAGGCATAGGAGCATTTTTAAAATCAAACCAAGACATTAAGTATCTTTTTGGGGCGGTTAGCATAAGTGACACTTTTAATGATATTGCAAAAGCTATGATGATAGATTTTTACTTAAACTATTTTGGTGCAAAATCTCAAATTGTTATACACAAGTACCCTTACACACCATTAGCCGAACACAAAGAAATATGTAAAAAAATTTTTGTTTATAATGACTATAAAAAAGATTTACAGACTTTAAAAGAGGAATTATCTGTTTTTAATTTAACTATACCAACTTTATATAAGCAGTATAGTGAATTGTGCGAAGATGGTGGTGTGAAGTTTTATGATTTTGGTGTTGATGTTGATTTTGGAAGCTGTATAGATGGGTTTATCGTTGCTGATATCACACTCATTAAAGATAGCAAAAGAAAAAGATACCTAGAGTAGAAAGTTACCATAATCATTGTGTAAATTTTACATTAATATATATTGTATGTTATAATCTTTTATGCAAAAAGAAAATATTGAAATCGTAGTTATAGAAGATGAAGCTGACTTGTTGGAATTGCTTGAGTATCATCTCAAAAAAGAGGGATATCAAGTTTCAGGTTTTTTATCGGCAGAACATGTAGAACAATTCCTAGAAGAAGAAAATCCATCTATTATGATTGTGGATAGAAACTTACCAAATATAGAAGGAAGCCAATTTGTAAAAAACTTACGACAAAAAGGCTATGATATACCGATTATATTTTTGAGTGCAAAAGATAGTGATGAGGATATAGAAGAAGGCTTTGAGATTGGTGGAGATGACTATATAACAAAACCATTCAATCCAAAAGAGTTGCTTTTGAGGATTAACGCGCTACTGAAAAGAAGTGGATTATTGAATACTAGAGAAAAATACAAATATAAAAGTATTACTTTAGATTGTGCGAGCAGAAGCGTTCTCGTAGATACAAAAGATGTGTCTTTGACAAATTTAGAGTTTGAAATACTTTTGTATTTTATGAAAAATATATCTAAAGTTATAGATAGAGATACACTTTATGATCTTTTTTGGAATGATAAAAAATCGGAACCAAATTATAATGCAATAAATGTAGCTATCACTAGGCTTAAAAAGAAGATAGATAATGATTCTAGCAGTTATATAAAGTCAGTGTGGGGAAGTGGCTATAAATTTGAATAGCCAATAAAATGTATTTCACATGGTAAAATAGATATAATAATCCTAATTTAATAATTATATATTTGGAGATATAAGTGGAGTTTGAAGATTTTTTACAACAATTTAATGCAGATAATATTTTTAAACAAAAAGTATTTAAAAAATTTTCATCTGCACTTCAAGAAGATTCGTTAGAACCATATCAAGTTGAACTTATCAAGTTGCAAAACTATCTTGATAAACAAAACAAAAAGATGATTGTCTTAGTAGAAGGTCGAGATGCCTCTGGAAAAGGTGGTGCTATTAGAAGAATAACAAGATATATGAATGAAAAACATTATCGTATTGTTGCACTTGGGAAACCATCTGATGTTCAAAGAACACAATGGTATTTTCAGAGATATGTTGAGCAGTTTCCTCATGGTGGAGAGATAGTTCTTTTTGATAGAAGTTGGTACAATAGAGCCATGGTGGAGCCTATTTTTGGATTTTGCACAAAAGAAGAATATGAAACATTTATAAAAAGTGTTCCAATTTTTGAAGTAGATTTGATAAATCATGGATTCTTTTTTGTAAAAATATATTTTTCTGTTACAAAAGATATGCAAAACTTTAGATTTCAAGAGAGAGAAACAAATCCTCTTAAGCAATGGAAGCTAAGCGAGATAGATTTGCAAATGCAAGAGAGATGGGATGATTTTACTCTTATGAAATATGAGATGTTGAAACGCACACACACTAGAAAAACACCTTGGACTGTTATAAGAAGTGATGATAAATTTAAAGCTAGGCTAAATGCCATAAAAACGATACTAAACCATGTTCCTTATGAAGATAAAAATATGGATTTAGATTTCACAGTAGATCCATTGATTGTACATGATGGACGTAGAGAGATAGAGATTATGGAAATGGATTTAGCTAAACAAGGTAAATTTGTTGGGTAAAATCCACCATTTAAAAAAAATGGTGGCAATTTTAAAGAAGGAGTAAAAGAATTGCAAAATAAATCTTGCAACAATAGAATTTTACTTCAAAAAGATTAATAGTTGTAAAACAAAAAGGGCAAAATAATTAATGCAAAATAAACAACAGCTTTGCGGGATAGACGAGGCAGGTCGTGGACCTCTTGCAGGCCCCTTGGTAATGGCAGGAGTTGTTTTAATTGAGCCAGTAAAAGATTTGGCAGATTCTAAAAAATTATCATCAAAAAAAAGAGAAAAACTTTTTGAAGAAATAATTCAAGCTTCAAAATATCATATAGTTACCATAAATTCAGAGCAAATTGATGATATGGGGATATCGGCTTGTTTGTCATATGGGCTTAAGAATATAATCGAAAACTTAAGAGAATTTGATTATCTTTTTGATGGGAATTGTACTTTTGGCGTAGAAAACATAAAAACAATGATAAAGGCCGATGATAAAGTTCATGAAGTAAGTGCAGCTAGTATATTGGCAAAAGTTACTAGAGATAGGATAATGCAAGATTATGATACATTATATCCTGAGTATGGATTTAAATCACACAAAGGATATGGTACAAAGTCTCATATAGAAGCTATTTTAAAATTTGGCAGATGCGATATTCATAGGTATACATATCGCATTAAAAATATTGACTATTGAGGTATTAAAATTAAATTGTATCTAGCGAGTCCTGTGATGTTAAATGTATTTTTTTTTGCAATGAACCAAGTTTATTTACCAAACTAGCTGATATTTTTTCTAAATTTTTATAGTAATCATTTGCTAATCTAATATCATTTTCATTAAGATGTTTTTTCTTTGTTCCAAAAATATTTCCAAAAAAACCTTTTTTTTGTTCACCAAAGTAAATTTTAAAAATTTCAAGATATACATTGTGAAGTTGTGTGTGTAATATTTCTATCTCAGTAATTGAGTCGCTTAAGGAGTTGTCTATACTACAAAGTTTTTGACATTCACTATAAAGCCATTTTCCAAAATTACATTGTGTAAAGTCAACAGGAATAGCATTTTTATCAAATTCGAAACCAAATATTAGCATATGAGCTCTTTGAACCCATCGCAGATGAGCAGCTTTTGCTTGATTTAAATGTTCTATTATATCTGTTTTAGTCATTTTTGCCCCCTTATATTTTTCAAGGCAAATTATAGCTTTTATTGATTTAAATAAATATTAATTTAATATTTAAAGATTATTTTTTTTATTATATATTTATAAGAAAATATTATATATAATATTAGAATATTGTATAGTCTGTGATTAAGATTTATAATTATTTATGAAATCGCCTTGCATTATGTAATTTTTTTTGTAGATAACTAAGTTTTATTACCAAATATTCAGATGTGTTTTCTAAATTTCTATAATGTTCATTTGCTATTTTGACTTCATCTTCATTTAAACTTTTCTTCTTTTTTTTAAATAATTTTTTGAAAAACCTTTTTTTATCTTCCTCAAAATAAATTTTATAAATTTCAAAATATGAATTATGAAGTTGTAGATGAAGTCTCTCTATATCAGCAACAATATCTTTTGCAGAATCGCTTATGAGACAAAGTTCTTGACACTCGTTATAAAGCCATTTGCCAAAGATGCATTGAGTAGAATCAATGGGGATGGAATCTTTTTCAAATTCAAAACCAAACATTAACATATAGGCTCTTTGAACCCATTGTAAATGAGCGGCTTTAGCTTGATTCAATTGTGACATTGTATCAGCTTTTATCATTTGTTACCCCCCCCAATTTTTATATATTTAAAATTATAACTATTATAAATTTAAAAACTAGTTTAATATTTAAAATAAACTATTATTTACTATACACCTTCTTTAAATTTTCTATTTTACTACTCATATTTAAAAGCACCATATCTGCTAATACTATTGCCATCATGGCTTCACAAACTACACTCCCACGAATAGCAACACAAGGGTCATGTCTTCCTTTTAAGTTGCATGATACCTCATTTCCTTGTGTGTCAATAGTTTTTTGCTCTTGAAAAATAGATGGAGTTGGTTTGAAATATGTTTTTACAACTATTGTATCGCCATTGCTAATACCACCAAGAATTCCACCACTATGATTTGAGCTAAAACCATTTTTTGTTATTTGGTCATTATTTTGTGAACCTTTTGATTTGGAAGATGTTATGCCATCTCCTATTTCTACAGCTTTGACTGCATTTATCCCCATCATAGCTTCGGCTATTGTTCCATCTAACTTATAATACAACGGCTCTCCTAGACCAACTGGGACACCACTGGCTCTTATTATAACAGTTCCCCCAATTGAATCATGAGAATTTTTTGCTTCCATGATTAGTTCTTCTTGAGATGCCTCTACATTTTTATCTAAAGCATACAATTTACTTTTTTTGGCATATTCAAAATCGTAAGAAGATGCTTCTATCTCTCCGATAGAGCTTACTCCTGCTTCAACTTTGATATCAAGAACTTCAAGCATAAGCTTTGCAATTGCTCCTGCTGCTACACGAGTAGCTGTTTCTCTAGCTGATGAGCGTCCACCACCACGGTAGTCCCTCAAGCCATATTTATTAAAATATGTAAAGTCCGCATGGGATGGGCGAAAAAGATTTTTAACATTTTCATAGTCGCCACTTTTTTGGTTTGTATTATATATAACCATCGCAATAGGAGTTCCAGTGCTTACCCCATCAAAGACCCCACTTAAAATCTCTACTTTATCGTCTTCTTTTCTGCTTGTTTCAAGTGTACTTTTACCTGGTTTTCTACGATTTAATTCACTTTGAATAAATTCAACATCTATCTTTAGACCTGCTGGTACACCATCAACCACACACCCAATACCAACTCCATGTGATTCTCCAAATGTAGTCATGGTAAATTTTTTTCCAAAAGTATTCATTTTATATCCTCGTCTGATAAAATACCAAGTGCAATTTGTGCTGCTTTTTGTTGAGCCTCTTTTTTACTTTTTCCACTTGCTGATGCAAGATTTTTACCATCAAGTAAAACTTCTATCTCAAATTCTTTTTTATGATCAGGTCCAGTTGCACCTATCATTTCATACGCAGGAGTTACTCCATATTTTGCTTGTGTGAATTCTTGTAAAGCAGTTTTATAATCTTTAGATAGTGTTTGTAAATCTATTATAGGATAACATTTTTCTAACATTGCAATAGCAATACTCTTAGCCCCATCTAGTCCAGCTTCAAGATAAATAGATCCTATGACAGCCTCAAAAGCATTGGAAAGCAAGGATAGCTTAGTTCTACCCTCATTATTTTCCTCTGCTAGTGATATATAAATATATTTACCCAAGTTTAACTCTGTTGCTAAAAGTGCAAAACCATTTTCATTTACGAGCGATGCTCTTATTTTTGATAATGTTCCTTCATCTGAAGTTGGAAACTTTTTATATAAATATTCTCCAACAATCAAATCAAGAACCGCATCTCCTAAAAATTCAAGCCGCTCATTATTGTAAGGCTTTTTAAAACTTTTATGTGTTAAAGCCTCAATAATCAATTGCTTATTTTTAAAACTATAACCAAGCTTTGATTCTAGCTCAAAGTATTCATCCATTAATTCTCCTTATTTTTCAAATTTAATTATACCGTTTTGACTTTTACTGCCTGCTTGATAGTATTTTTTGATGCTTGTGCCATACTCATCTTTATAGTCAGTACCATTTTTATATAAAGCAATCGCACTCTTAACTCCTCCTAGATGAGCACTCATGAGTAATGCTTTTGCTTTTTTTGGATTTGACAAATCAACCCCTGCGTTTTGTAATCTCGTAACATTTTTTCGGAGTAGTCTATCCATTGCCATATCTTGAAGTTCATCACTCTCTAAAAATGCTTGTTTACCACCAGCTATAAGCCAATTTCTATCTTCACCTAAAAATTTTTTTAGGCTATAGCCATCTTTCCACATTACTTTTGCTGCTCTTGTTTCAGTTTTGACCGTATATGTCAAAGCCCTATAGTTTTCAAGTTTAACAAAATCTGCTTCTACTAAACTCATTGCCCCAAGTTGATATTTACCTAAAAATCCTCTTGAATTTACAGCATATTTTTTATTGCCACTTTCCATTTGTGCCAATGTTTGTTTTACATCATCAAAAACAGATTCGTTTGCATTGGCAAAAAATATACTCATTATTAAAATAAAAATATACCTCATTTTGTATTCCTAATCTAAAATTTCAATTTCTGCAGTAAATATACCCTTGTTTATCACGCCAAGTTCTTGAGCAGCTGCACTTGATATATCTAGAACCCTAGATTTTACAAAGGGACCTCTATCGTTTACTGTAACAATAGTACTTTTGCCACTTTTTGTATTTGTAATTTTTAACTTTGTCCCAAAAGGCAATGTTTTATGTGCTGCTGTAAATTTATTACTATCAAATTTTTCCCCACTTGCAGTTTTTTTACCATTGAATTTTGCCCCATACCAACTACATTGCCCAGTTATACATTTTGTTGTTTCTTTATCATTTTCATTATTGTCTGATTTGGCATTTAAAGTGATTGTAAAAAGAGTAATCACTAAAAGTTTTAATATAATCCCCATATTCATCCTTGTCTATACTTTGAATTTTATAGCTTCTTCTTTTGCTATTTTATCACAAATTTCGTTTTCTACGTGTCCTGCATGACCTTTTATCCAAGTTCCTTTTACAATATGTGGTTTAGAAACTTCTATATATTCTTGCCAAAGATCTATATTTTTTACTTTTGCAAAGTTTTTGGATATCCATCCACTTAACCATTCATTGATAGCTTTAACCACATAACTACTATCAGATATTACCTCTACGCAACAAGGCTCTTTTAAGAGTTTTAATCCCTCTATAACAGCTTTAAGTTCCATTCGATTATTTGTAGTATGGGCTTCTCCACCACTATAGTTTCTTGTTGTCCCATTGTATGATAGTATGCCACCATATCCACCTGGTCCTGGATTGCCTAAGCTTGAGCCATCACAGTAGAGAGTTATCGCTTTTTTGCATTGTTTTTCCAAGTTCATCCTCCACTTTTATAGAATTAACAGCTTTGCAATTTGGACATCTTTTGAATGATGTTGGAAATGCAACTCTACAATCACTGCATATATATGAAAAGACTAGTGTCGCTTTATCGTAACTGCTTTGTTTTGCAAGATTCAACATATTTAGGTTTAGTCTATTTGAAAATACAGGAATTTCATCGCTATACCCCTTGATAAATAAAATCTCTTTTGCTATATCATCATTTTTTATTTTGTTAAAATCTATTTTTTCTTTATCTAAAAACCATAAAATATCTATAATATCCACACTTTTATTATGGTCATAAATTTTCCAAGCTTGCGCAGGATCAAGTTTAAATAATTGATTTATAACTAGTCTGTATAAATTTGGATATTGTTTGTATAATTTGACTAAGACTTTGATTTTTTCATTTTTAGAGATTTGTTTATCATATATCAAGCTTTCAAATTCAAAAAATGATTTTAATTTCGTGATATCTTCGCCTAAAGTTTCAAGAGGCACAAGAGTCTCTTTGGCACTAGTAAAATTATGAGTCATTTCATAAACTACTCCAAGTGAATAAAGTACACTTTTGTTTCTAGGATGACGAGAAAGAATATCGAGATATATCGACTCCGCTCTTCCTAAAAAACCAGCATTGAGATATGTATTACCAAGATACTCCATGAGTTCATATTTTGGTAGTTCATCAGGTATATTTTTTATCAAAAATAGATATATACTAATGGCTCTATGATACTCTCCACTTTTTTCAAACGCTTTTGCCAAAAGAGAAAGAGGAGTAAGCATGTTTGATTCATATTTTAAGTTTTTTGTATCTAAGCTACACTCATTGCTTTCAAACTTTTCTAAAAAAAACAAAAGAGAATTATGCTCTTTTTGTTTTTTGTAAAATTCCCAAAAATATGCACTTAGTGCAACAAAAAATCCAATCAAAAAGATAATGAATATACTAAACAATGGATCAGTAAAATTAGGCAATATATCTTTTAAAATGTTATTTCCTTCATTTTGTTATTTGTAGATTATACCAAATTTGCTATAATGATGAGATGATAGATACAGCTTCGATAGAAAACTTGAAAAATACCATAGACATTGTTGATGTTATAGGAAACTATATTGAGCTAAAAAAGAGCGGAGCAAATTATAAAGCATGCTGCCCTTTTCATGGAGAAAAAACAGCAAGTTTTGTTGTAAGCCCAAACAAGCAGATATATCACTGTTTTGGGTGTGGGGTAGGCGGAGATAGTATCAAGTTTGTAATGGAGTTAGAAAAACTAACATATCCTGAGGCTGTAGAAAAAATAGCATCAAATTTTAATTTTACATTGCATTATACAGAGGGTAAGGGTGATTTTAGTGAGGCAAAAAGAGCTTTAGAATCTTTAGAATTGTGGTATCAAAAAAATCTAACTTCTAGAAGTGAAGTTTTAAAATATCTTCAGGCAAGAGGAGTAAATCAAAATTCTATAGAGCAGTTTGGTGTAGGTTTTGTAGGCGAGAGTAAAGATGTAATTAAATTTTTAGAATCCACACTTGTTCCATACAATGTCTCAGAAGAGATCGGAGTTTTAGCCAAAGGCGAAGGTGGAATTTATGCCAGATTAACTGAGCGTATAACATTTCCTATATATAATCAAAGTGGAGCTATTGTAGGTTTTGGTGGTAGAACCATTTCTAATCATCCAGCAAAATATATAAACTCACCACAAACAAAACTGTTCAATAAATCCAAATTACTATACGGATACAATGTAGCTAAAGAGCATATATATGCAAATAAAAAGATTATCATAACAGAAGGTTACCTAGATGTTATTATGCTTCATCAAGGTGGTTTTAAAGAAGCAGTTGCAACACTTGGCACTGCTCTTACAAATGAACATTTGCCACTTCTTAGAAAAGGTGATCCTAAGATAATTCTTGCCTATGATGGAGATAAAGCTGGTGTTGCAGCCGCTCTTAAAGCTGCTACTATGCTTTCCCTTGCTGGATTTGATGGTGGAGTAGTGCTTTTCCCTGACAATGCAGATCCTGCTGATTTGATTGCCAAAAATCAAACTTCACTTCTTGTACAACTTTTTAGAGAGCAAAAACCATTAGTTGAATTTGTCATACAGAGTTTGGCAGCAAATTTCAATCTCTCAAATCCAAAAGAAAAAGAGAGTGCATTTGATGCTATTAAAAGTTATATGAGCGGACTTAGTGATATTATCAGAGATTCATATACATCATATGCATCTTCGGTTATCGGCGTACCTATATCACTTTTTCAAAAAGGTCAAAAAAAGAATTTCGCAAATTCTGTTGGAATACAATCAAAAGAAGACACAGCAAAATTATGTTTTTTAAAATCATTATTGGAATATCCAGATATTGCCAATATGGTTGTAAAATATATCCACTCTTCTATGCTCGGTGAATATCAATCTCACTATGATGTAGTTTGTAATAATGACAAAGATCATGAGCTTTCTAGGATGCTAAGTTTGCGAGAAGATATCAAGATAATAGATAAAAATGAGATGCCAAAATCTATCAAAGATTTTTTACTCAACTTTTATGAAGATATGTTAAAAAATATTACAAATGATAAAAATATATCAACAGGTTCAAAAATGGTTCAAATAAGAAAGTTAAAAATGGATATATTACCAAGATTAAAAAAAGGAGAACTTGTAGAGTATGAGGGCATTGGCATTATTTAGTGGCGGGCTTGATAGTATGTTGGCTATCAAGACAATAGCCGATATGGGCATAGAGGTAACCGCTCTTTATATAAAAATAGGCTTCGGCGGTACAAAAGATATAAGTGATACATTAAACCAAAGAGCATTAAAAGCAGGTGCAGTTGGTTGTGAGATAATTGATGTTAGAGATGAATATATACAAAAGATACTCTTTAACCCTATTTATGGGTATGGTAAAAATTTCAATCCATGTATAGATTGCCATGCGTTTATGTTTAGAGTTGCAAAGGAGTTATTGCCAAAATATGATGCTTCTTTTATAATCACAGGAGAAGTTTTAGGACAACGCCCAATGAGTCAGAGAAGTGATGCTCTTAGGCTTGTTGGTAAATTGGCAAATGATATAGATGAAAAACTTATCCTTCGCCCAATGTCTGCTAAACTAATGGAGCCTACAACTCCAGAACTTGCAGGATGGGTAAATAGAGAAAATCTTCTAGATATTTCAGGTCGAGGACGAGATAGGCAGCTAGCTCTTGTGAGAGAGTTTGAATGGGAAGATTATGAGAGCCCAGGCGGTGGATGTTTGCTCACAGATCCATACTATAGTCAAAAGATAAAAGAGCATATCGAATTTGACAAGTTTGATACAGACGATATAGAAGTTTTAAAATTTGGAAGACACTTTAGGCTTCCAGATGGTGCAAAGTTAATTGTTGGTAGAGATGAAGAGGATAATAACTCATTGAAAAATATAAAAACTACTAAATTTATAGATTTTGAACTTCCACTCATCGGTCCATTTTCTTTGATAAGTAAAAATGCAAGCCAAAAAGACAAAGAGCTGGGTGCAAAGATAGCTTTAACGTATGCCAAAAGTGATAATTGCAAGTATGATATAAGCATAGATAATCAAATTTTTAGCATATCTCCATTTGTATCTAGAGATGAGGTAAGAGAGTATTTTGCCGTACAGATTTAAGCATTTTTTATGCTTTGGTAATATAGAATTCTAAACTTTTGGGGTATTAGCTCAGCTGGGAGAGCGCTTCGCTGGCAGCGAAGAGGTCAGCGGTTCGATCCCGCTATACTCCACCAGTAAAACTTCAATATATTATTACAACATAGTTACACTTCATTTACCTTCATTAAACTTTTTAATGATACACTTCTAAAAACAATACAATATGGATTAATTTATGAAAAAATGGTTTTTAGAACTAAATAAATGGTTAAAATGGTCTATTTTAGTCATACTTATCGCTCTTAGCATATATCTAATAAAAATTTTTATATTTCCATCACAAGAAGAGAGTTCATACATTACCTCTAAGCCAACAGTTATGAATTTGGAAAATACAGTTATGGCAACAGGGATAACAAATGCTTATAAGCAAGTTAGTGTGGGTGCTCAAGTGTCAGGTCAAATTGAAGAGCTTAAAGTTGTTGTAGGGCAAAAGGTTAAAAAAGGAGATATATTAGCTGTAATTGATGCCCAAACACAACAAAACAGTTATCTCTCAGCTAAGGCTGAAATGGCAAGCAATCAAGCAGCTTTAGTTAAAGCTAAATTAGATTTTGACAGACAATCTCAAATGCTACCTAGCGGCGCTACATCAAAAGCAGAATATGACAGTGCCAAAGCATCTTTGGCTTTAGCAAAAGCACAATTAGACCAATCAAAGTTACAAGTTGAGACTTCTAGGGTGTCATTGGGATATACAAAAGTTGTAGCACCAATAGATGGTGTTGTTATATCTATAGCAGTAGAGCAGGGGCAAACAGTTAATGCTAACCAATCCACACCAACTATTTTAGTATTGGCACAAATTGACAAAATTATCATAAAATCTGAGATATCAGAAGCAGATGTACAAAAGTTAAAAGTAGGAATGGACGCTACATTTACTACACTAGGGAACAATAGTAAAGAGTATAAAACAAAAATAAGTTCCATAGACCCAGCACCTACAACAATTACAAATGTTAGTAGCACAAATATAAATTCTACAGCAGATAGCGCTATCTACTATTACGCAACTATGGAAATGCCAAATAGTGATAGCCAGCTAAAAATTGGTATGACAACGCAAATTCAAATAATTTCAAGTAGTATAAAAAATGCTTTGACTATACCAGCAGTTGCGTTGGGTGAAAAAAATAGTGATGGATTATATAGTGTTAAAGTTGTAGATGAAAATGGTGAAGTTAAAACTAAACATATAAAAATAGGATTGAACAATGGTATAAACGTAGAGGTAAAATCTGGTTTATCAAAAAATGATAATGTGATCATAAGCGAGAAAAGCTCTACCCAAATTTCATCTAGTGCAAATACTAAAGTAGCAAATAGAAAAATGCCACCCGGTGGTATGTGATGAGCGTTTTGCTTGAAGTAAAAAATCTCTATAAGCGATTTTTGCTTGGAGACAATGAAATAGAGATTTTAAAAAATATCAATTTAACTATAAACAGAGGCGAATTTGTAGCCATTATAGGACAATCAGGTTCTGGCAAAACTACACTTATGAATATCTTGGGGTGTCTTGATACTCCAAGTAGTGGTGAGTATAGGATAGATGGTAAATTGACTACTGATATGGATAGTGACAGTTTAGCTCGTCTTAGAAGAGAGCATTTTGGATTTATATTTCAGAGATATCATTTGCTAAATGATCTTGATGCCTTATCAAATGTAGAGATACCAAGCATTTATGCAAATCATCCACAAAATGAACGAAGAGATAGAGCAAAAGAACTTTTAGAGAGACTCGGACTTGGAGAAAGACTTCACAATAGACCAAATCAACTCTCAGGTGGACAACAACAGAGAGTTAGTATCGCCAGAGCACTTATAAATGGTGGAGAGATTATATTTGCTGATGAGCCAACAGGAGCGCTTGATAGCAGTAGTGGTAAAGAAGTTATGAATATCATAAAGGAGCTTAACGCATTAGGGCATACAATTATACTTGTAACACATGAACCTACCATAGCAGCTATGGCAAGCAGAGTTATAGAGATAAAAGATGGTGAGATTGTTTCAGATAAAAACACTACAAATAATAGTACAGCAAAAACACTAGTTAAGCCAGTTTCTTCTGAAATAAACCCTATAAGTGCTATGATGGGAAGATTTAAAGAAGCTTTTAATATGGCGGTAAATGCTATGTTTCACCATAAGCTTAGAACATTTTTGACAATGCTTGGAATTATTATAGGCATTGCATCTGTTGTTAGCGTGGTTGCATTAGGAGAAGGATCAAAACAAAAAATCCTTAAAGACATTAGCAATATGGGAACAAACACTATCAATATATATAGAGGATATGGTTTTGGCGATACAAGATCAGCAAAGGTACGAACACTTACGGTAGCCGATATGCATGCACTTTCTGATTTGTCTTTTGTTGATAGTGTAACTCCTGTTGTAAATAACACGGCAACCGTTTCATTTGAAAATAAATCAGTCAGTGCACAAGTAAAAGGAGTAGGAGAGCAATTTTTTCAAGTAAAGGGAATTGAGCTTGATAGCGGAGCATTACTAGATCGTAGCATGATAGATGGATATACACAAGATGGAGTAATTGATCAAAATGCAAAAAAAGAACTTTTTGGAGAAAATTCAAATCCTATTGGCAAAATAATCGTTGTTGACAATATGCCTATTAGAGTTATAGGAGTTACAAAAAAACTTTCATCTATGATGGGAAGTGATGATAGCGTTAATATATGGATACCATACACTACCGTTATGGGTAAAATGTTAGGACAAAGTTATTTGACTAGTTTTACCGTTAGATTAAAAGATGATGTAGATAGTACATCTTGTGAAGAAGCGATATCAAAAGTGCTTAAATCAAGACATGGGGTCGAAGATTTTACTATAACAAATTTAGATAGCATCAGACAAACCATAGAAAGTACAACGGGAACTATGAGACTACTCATTTCTATGATAGCAGCTATTTCACTTATAGTTGGAGGAATTGGTGTTATGAATATTATGCTTGTTTCTGTAACAGAGAGAACAAGTGAGATAGGAGTCAGGATGGCAGTGGGTGCAAGAGAGAGTGATATAATGCAACAGTTTTTGATTGAATCTGTTTTGGTTTGTATAATTGGTGGAGTTTTAGGTATATCCTTAGCACTTGGGATAGGTCAGATTTTCGGGCAGATGAGCAGTATGTTTAGTATGATATTTTCTACAACTTCTATAGTCTTTGCATTTGCTTGCTCTACCGCCATAGGTGTTATATTTGGATTTGTTCCAGCAAAAAATGCAGCCAAATTAAATCCTGTTGTAGCACTAAATAAGGAGTAGATTATGAATAGAGTGAGCAGAGAGCAGTTAGCAGTGAGCAGTGGCGTCATTCCTGCGAAGGCAGTGACAGGAATCCATATTTGGATCCCCGCGTCAAGCACGAGGATGACAAGATATTGAAAGCGCGAGGATAAATAATCATGTCAAAAAATATATTTAAAATACTCAAACCCACACTCACACTCATAACAGTAATCATATTCACAGGCTGTACATCTATGGCTACTCCAAAACCAAATATAGATGTAACAAATGAATCAAAGTGGTGGAAGAGTTTCAAAGATGAAACTCTAAATCAACTCGAAGAACAAGCATTAAGAGATAACAATTCACTGCTAGCAAAACTATATGCTTATGAAAAAGCTAAACTAAATGTTGATTTAAGTCAAAATGCCTTATTGCCAAATTTTAGCGCAAGTTTAAATGGTGATGCATCTAGGGCTATTGACAAAAGTGATACAACAACAAAAAGTTTTGGCTCAAGTTTAAGCATAAGTTACAAAGTAGATCTTTTTGGAAAGCTAAAAAATGCCAAAAATGCCAAAGAACTTGAAGCAAGTGCTACTGTGCAAGATTATCTAAGTGCAAGATTGATTTTATCTGCCGAACTCGCAAGACAATACTATCAGATAGCATATATAAATGAAAGCATAGCACTAACAAAGCAAAATATACAACATCAAGCTAAAATTTTTGATATGACAAAAGTCAGATACACTGCAGGTGCTATATCAAAATTGGATTTACTCTCATCCGAACAGTCGCTTATAAAACTTCAAACATCTCTTGATAGCCTTGAGTTTCAAAAACAAACAGCTATGACATCATTATCTATATTGTTGGGCATAGAGCCAAATGGAATTTTTAAAGATTTGCCAACACATTTAGATACCAGTAAAATTCCATACATTGCTGACATTAGAGCAGAGAGCTTATCATATAGACCAGATATGATGGCAAATGAGTTGAGATTGAAAGAGGCATTAGTAGGTGTAGATACTGCCAAATCAAATTTTTACCCATCTTTTAGTCTCACAAGCTCTTTGGGAACTAGTTCAAATGAACTACTAAATATTTTACATAATCCAGTAGGCTCCATCGGACTAAATATACTTTTACCATTTATTAATTACAATGAAAATGCTATAAACTACAAAATCTCCAAAGCAGATTATGAGATAGCAAAAGCAAATTTTAGAACAAGTTTATTTAATGCTATGAAAGAGATAAATGATGCACTAAATGCCAATGAAGTTTATGTGCTTAAAGATAAAAAACTTAGTCGTTCTTTTGAAAGTTCAAAAGAGATACAAAATCTTTCATCTATTAGATATAAAGCTGGAGCTATTAGTATGATTGATTTTATACAGATTGCACAAAATACCATAAATGCCCAACAAAGCTTTGTGGACAATAAGTATGATATGCTTACAGCTAGGATTGATTTGTTTGAAGCAACTGGCGGAAAATAAGTGTGAGTTTGTGAACGATATTGTTTTAAATAATGCAAACACGAGGTACCGCACGAGCGAAGCGAACTCAGAGTGTTTGCGATTTTTGTGCTACTTTTTCTAAAAAAGTAGTAAAGTAAAAATATAAAATTTATTGAATTCAAATACTTTCATCTCAACAAATTTTAATTTTAATTTAAGCATTACGCGATATAATTCTTTTCTCTTTTGAGTGGCTCGATAGCTCAGTCGGTAGAGCAGCAGACTGAAAATCTGCGTGTCGACGGTTCGATTCCGCCTCGAGCCACCATTTTTGAGACAAAACAATCTTTCTTATTTACTTCAAACCCCCTACAAACCATATACTTTAAGCCATCTGACGCTTTTTTTGTTTATTTTCCATTAATTTTCTTGACATTTTTTAATGATGTGTGTTATACTTGTGGTCATTCAAAACAAAAAAGGAGTATAGAATGAAAAAAACTTTATTACTATCAGTAGTAGCTTCAGGTCTACTATTTGCAGGCGGAGATATAGCTCCAGTTGAGCCAGCGGTGGTTACACCAGCTCCAGCTCCAGTAGTTGCTGACAGTGGTTGGAAATTTACAGGTAAAGCAGTAGTAGCTTATGGTACAGCTGATGTTGGTGCAGGTGATTTATTTGATCAAGATAGTTCATGGGCTAATGCTGGTGTATCTTTGAAAGCTGAAAACACAGATGTTATCGGTGGTTTAGGTCTTGGTGTTAAACTTGTTGGTCTTGGAACACTTGGTCTTGAAGAAGATGTAGTTTCTGGCGTTTTCCAAACAGCTGATGGCAACCTAAACGGTGGTGCTATAACTGAACTATATGCAACTTATGGCATAGGTAATACAAGTATCAAACTTGGTAGACAAGAGCTTCCAAAAGCACTTTCTCCATTGGCTTACTCTGAAGATACATTTGATTCACTATTTGCTAATACTTATGGTGCAGCACTTGTTGTAAACACAGATCTTCCTAACACAGTTCTTGTTGGTGCATGGGTACAAACTGCAAACAGTGGCGCTAACCTAGGCGATTTCAACAAAATCAATGGTGGTAATGGTGTTTGGATGTTAACAGCTCAAAACAAATCAATCGATGGTTTGACATTGACAGGTTCATTGTATTATGGTCAAGATATTCTTGGTTCTACAGACAATCTTGTAGCTCTATGGGGTGATGCAGCATTCAATGTAGCTGGTCTTGATGCTGGACTTCAAGTTGGTTCTATAGATACTGGCGACAATACAGTAGCATTTGGTGCTAAAATCGGCGGTAAAGCAGATATAATCTCTTATGGTCTTGCTGCAACAGATGTTAATGATGAAGGTCTTGGTGTTTTAAATGTTGGACCAATATTGGCTGGTGGACCATCAACAGACAATGCTCTATATACAACATTAGAAAACAATGTATTTTATAACAATTATGATTCTACAACATATATGGCAAAAATCGGTGCTGATGTACTTGGTGGTCATCTATGTCTAGCAGGCGCTTATTCTGATCTTGGCAATGCTTGGGGAATTAATGACTTCACAGAAGTAGATCTTGGTTATACAACAAAAGTTGGTGCAGTTGACCTAACTGGTATGTATGTATATAGTGATAATGATACTACTGATTGGAATACACTAAAAGTTAAAGCAGTATATAACTTCTAAGAATTTCTTTTCTTAGAGTTGCTTTATACTCAAGCTCAAGACTTCGGTCTTGGGCTTTTTTTATGTCAATTTTTCTCCCAAATCCCCTCTTTTTTATCATCCTATTTACTTTTCATTAATTTTATTGACATATATTTAAAATATGTGCTATACTAATCATATTCAAATATATAAGGGGAAAGAAATGAAAAAAACTTTATTGTTATCAGTAGTAGCTTCAGGTTTACTATTTGCAGGCGGAGATATAGCTCCAATTGAACCAGCGGTGGTTGCTCCAGTACCAGTAGCTGAAAGCGGTTGGAAATTTAGTGGTCAAGCGGTAGTTTACTATGAAACAAATGATGGATGGGGATTTAATGATGTTTTTGATCAAGATTCATCTGTGGCAAATGCTGGTATTCAATTAACAGCTACAAATGATAACCTTGTTGGTGGAGTTGGATTTGGTGTTCAACTTAATGGTATTGGAACTCTTGGTCTTGAAGAAGACGTAGTTAGTGGTGTAATGCAAAGTGCAAATGGTGACCTCAATGGTGGGTACATTTCACAACTTTATTTAACTTATGGCATTAATAATACTAGTTTCAAAGTAGGTCGTCAAGAACTTCCAAAAGCACTTTCTCCATTTGCTTTTTCGGAAGATTGGAATGTATTTAAAAATACATTCAATGCAGCACTCGTAGTAAATACAGATATACCAAATACTACACTTGTTGGAGCATGGGTAAGAGACGCTAATCATAATCATTATGGCACCAATATAGGTGATTTTGATAAGCTTAATGGCAATGATGGTATTTGGATGTTAACTGCTCAAAATAAATCTATTGATAATTTAACATTGACTGGTTCGTTTTATTATGCCAATGACTATGCAAATATACTTTGGGCTGATGCTGGGTACAATGCGGGCATTGTCAATATAGCTCTTCAAGGCGGTGCCGTATGGTTTGACGCATCTGGAACAACTGATACCAAAGCATTTGGTGCTAAAGTTAGTAGTAAATTATTTGATAAGGTTAATGCATCTTTGGCATACTCTTATATAAATGATTCGAATGCTGGTATATTTAATGTAGGAGGCAATAGCTCTGTACTTTATACTGACATGCTTTCAGATGAGCAGTATCCTTTTCAACGTCGCTACAATAACAAATTTGTAGTTAGAGCTGATGCTGATGTGCTTGGTGGAAATTTGGGCGCAGCATACAGCTATGAAGATGCAAAATATTCAACTAATGAAACAATAAAAGAATTCAATCTTTATTATTCAACAAAAATAGCCAATAATATGGACCTGTCTGCTACATATGGATATTTGGAGCCTAATTCAATGTCTCCAGATACATTGAATACAATTCGTTTAATAGGCAGATATAATTTCTGATAAAAAGAGGCTTTTGCCTCTTTTTGTAAAAAATACTTTAAATCCTCTCTTTTTTATAATTTTATTTACTTTTCATTAATTTTATTGACACACACCTAAAATATGTGCTATACTTGTGGTCATTCAAAACAAAAAAGGAGTATAGAATGAAAAAAACTTTATTACTATCAGTAGTAGCTTCAGGTCTACTATTTGCAGGCGGAGATATAGCTCCAGTTGAGCCAGCGGTGGTTACACCAGCTCCAGCACCAGCACCAGTTGTTGACAGTGGTTGGAAATTTAGCGGTCAAGCTGTAGTTTACTACCAAACTGATGATTCTTATATTACTTCAAGAGGCGTAACTTCTCCTCAAGATGATAGTCTTTTTAGTCAAGGTGCATCTGCTGCAAATGCAGGTCTTCAATTGACAGCTACTAATGATGACCTAATCGCAGGTATCGGTTTTGGTGCTCAAATCAATGGTCTCGGTACTCTTGGTTTAGATGAAGATGTAGTATCTGATGTTATGCAAACAGCAGGTTCAGAACTTAATAGTGCATACATTTCACAACTTTACCTAACTTATGGCATTAATAATACAAGTTTCAAAGTTGGTAGACAAGAGCTTCCAAAAGCACTTTCACCATTTGCTTACTCTGAAGATTGGAATGTATTTAAAAATACATATAATGCAGCACTTGTTGTAAATACAGATATCCCAGACACTGTACTTGTTGGTGCATGGGTAAGAGATGCTAACTGGAATGGATTGCATGCAGATATGAGTGATTTTGGTAAGCTAAATGGCAATGATGGTGTTTGGATGTTAACAGCTCAAAACAAATCAATAGCTGATTTGACATTGACTGGTTCATTCTACTATGCTAATGATTTTGCAAATATCCTTTGGGTTGATGCACAGTATAATGCTGGTGTTGCAAACATAGGTCTTCAAGGTGGTGCTATAATGCCAGATGCTTCTGCTGCTGATGATACAACTGCATTTGGTGCAAAAGTAAGTGGTAAATTTGATATAGTTAATGCTTCTATAGCTTATACAACGGTAAATGATGGCTCTACACCTATCTTGAACTTTGGTGGATCAAGCTCAGTTCTTTATACTAATACTGTATCTAATGAAATGTTCCCAATGATAACAACATGGGATGCTGATAAAGTATTGGTAAAAGCTGATGCAGATGTGCTTGGTGGCAACCTAGGTCTTGCTTATGGTCATACTGATAGTAGCGCAATCGATAATATCGATGAAATCGAACTTACTTACAAAACTAAGTTAGTAGATGCTATTGATCTTGAAGCTACATACGCTTATGTTGATGCTGATGCTTTTGCTGATGAAATCAATGGTTTCAGACTTGTAGGTAGATACAACTTCTAAGAATTTCTTTTCTTGGAGTTGCTTTATACTCAAGCCCAAGACTTTGGTCTTGGGCTTTTTTGTGTCAATTTTTCTCATAAATCCCCTCTTTTTTATCATTCTATTTACTTTTCATTAATTTTATTGACATATATTTAAAATATGTGCTATACTAATCATATTCAAATATATAAGGAGTATGGGATGAAAAAAACTTTATTGTTATCAGCAGTAGCTTCAGGTCTACTATTTGCAGGCGGAGATATAGCTCCAGTTGAACCATCAGTGGTTGCTCCAGTTGCACCAGTGGCTGAATCAGGTTGGAAATTTAGCGGTCAAGGTGTATTTTATTATCAAACTATGAAAGTGGATGATGTTAATTTCTTTGACCAAGACGCAGCATCTGCAAATGCAGGCATACAGCTTAGAGCAGTAAATAAAGATTTAATTGCTGGTGTTGGTGTAGGTGTAGAACTTTCTGGCATAGGAACGCTTGGATTGGATGAAGATGTAGTATCTTATCCGATGCAAAGTCTAGATAGTGGACTCAATGGCGGATGGGTTTCTCAATTATATCTAACTTATGGATTTGGCAATACAGCTATCAAAGTTGGTCGTCAAGAACTTCCAAAATCACTCTCTCCATTTGCTTATTCTGAAGATTGGAATGTATTTAAAAACACATTTGATGCTGCATTAATCGTAAATAATGATATTCCAAATACAACAGTAGCACTTGCGTATGTTAAAAATGCAAATTTAAATGGCACAGAATCTTCTGATGATTGGTTTGGTGAGTATAGTGATTTTAATGGCATGAATGACTTCAATAGTGTTGCTGATGGGGCATATATGCTAACAGTTCAAAATAAATCAATTGATAATACTACCCTTACAGGATCATTTTATGAAATCAAAGATTTGGGCAGAATTTTTTGGGCAGATGCATCGTATGATGCAAGTAGCTTCAATGTTGGACTTCAAGGTGGAGTATTTAATGCAGATGATGATGATGACTGGAAAGCATACGGTATAAAAGCAGGAACATCATTTGGCCCTGTAAATTTTATGGCCGCATATTCTGTACTTGACCCTAAAGACTGGGGATGGATGTATCAAGTAGGTGGCACTACATCACCACTTTATACTGATATGATAGCCGATGAGATACTAAGTGGATATTATTTGCGTTATCCAGATACTAGTGGAGAAAATGTAAAAAAATATAAAATCGCTGCAAATATGGATTTGTTTGGCGGGAATATATCTGCGGCTTATGGCGTAGCCAAAGGTGCAGATTATGAAGATGATGATCTCAAAGAATTTGATCTTAGTTATACAAAAAATATTGCAAATGACATAAGCCTAACTGCTACATATGCAAATATTTCTACAACAAGTAATTATGAAAATGGTTTTGACTTACTTCGTTTTGTTGCTAGATACAATTTCTAAGATTTTCTTTTCTTAGGGGTGCTTTATACTCAAGCTCAAGACTTCGGTCTTGGGCTTTTTTTATGTCAATTTTCTTCTTATTAAACCTATTTTGCTATAATTTCTTATGAGATTTTTTGAACCAGATTATCATTTTAATGTAGCCAATATAGTTACATTTTTAAATATCACTTGCGGAGTGTTTGCTATATATCTAGTCACGCAACACAATTTTTTGCTTGCAGCTATAGTTGCTTGGATTGCTGGAGCTTTAGACATAATAGATGGTAAAGTAGCACGCCATTATGGATTATCAACAGAATTTGGTATCCAACTAGATAGCTTTGCTGACTTTTTGTCATTTGTAGTTATGCCATCATTTTTTATGTTTTATGCAGTTAGTTCAACAGATGATATATCAAAGTTTATCTTAGGTATTGTACTCATTTGGTATATCATAAGTGGATTGAGACGGCTTGTGACATTCAATCTTAAAAGCGATGCAGGCGAAGTAGCAAAACACTTTGAAGGTGTTCCTACGCCTCTTGGGGCTATACTTCTTTGGATTCTTTGGCTTTTATATATAAATGGAGTTGTAACAAGTGTATATATTGTAATATGTTTCGTATTACTTATAGCGTATTTGTTAAACTCTAAAGTTAAAATACCACATTTGTAGTAAATAATGACAAACAAGATAAAAAAGACAATATCTGATTTTTCTGAACTAGTAATGTTTCAACATTCGATTTTTTCTTTACCATTTATTTTTATAGCTATGATAACAAGTGCAAATGGCTGGTTTGGATTTAAACTTTTATTGCTTGGAGTTTTTGCAGCGGTGAGTGCTAGAAATTTTGCCATGGGAGTGAACAGATATTTAGATAGAGATATAGATGCCATCAACCCAAGAACCAGCAAAAGACCATCAGTTGATGGCAGGATAGGTGGTCTAGGAATGGTTGCTTTTATAATCATAAATGCATTAACTTTTATAGGCGTTGCTTTTTTGACAAATCCTTTGGCATTTAAACTCTCTGTTCCTATACTTTTGATTATCGGAAGTTATACTCTATTTAAGAGATTTAGTTCGCTTGCTCATATAGTTTTAGGCATTAGTTTGGGACTTGCACCAATAGCTGGCGTAGTTGCCGTAGAAGGCTCTATAACTTTATGGTCTATTTACCTTGCTATCGGAGTAATGTTTTGGGTCGCTGGTTTTGATTTACTCTATTCTTTGCAAGATATTGAGTTTGATAAAACACAAGGACTTCACTCTATACCATCTCGCTTTGGCGTTAAAAATACATTATTAATATCCAAGATATTTCATGCATTGACTATCATTTTTTGGATTCTTTTTATACACGAAAGCTTACTTTTGGGCTATATTGCGTATATAGGGGTGTTTATAAGTACTGTTCTTTTGGCTTATGAGCATTATCTAGTTGGAAAAGATTTTGAAAAAATAGATAGAGCATTTTTTACAGTCAATGGGTATCTTGGGTTTATATTTTTGACTTTTATTATTTTTGATATAGTTGTCTGAGTGCGTGTGAGTGAGTGCGTGAGTCATTGCGATGAGTTTACGACGAAGCATGTAATCTCGCAGGACTTTGTCCGAGGACAATCCATAAAGACAATAGACTGCCACACTTCGTTCGCAGTGACGGTCATTGCACGATGACATATAATCAACTTGAGAGGTAATATGAAAAATGTAGCACTTAATATTGATGAATCATGGGATATAGATATTTCGCTGATAAGCCAATCTTACTTAGAATTTTTAGAAAAAAACACCAATTACATACCAAAAAAAGAAAATATTTTTAATGCTTTTAAAACTCTCAAAAAAAACGATGTCAAATATGTTTTATTTGGACAAGATCCATATCCAAGAGAACTGAGTGCAACAGGATATGCTTTTATAGATGGAAATGTAAAAGATATTTTCTCTTCCACTGGTACTTTAAATCGTGAGGTTAATCGTGCAACGAGTCTGAGAAATTTTATCAAAATGGCACTTGTTGCTAGAGGCGATTTAAACAAAGATGATCTTTCTCCGCAGGCTATAAGCTCTTTAGATAAAAGTAATTTTATAAATGATATATGGCAACTAAAATATAATTTTGAAAAAAATGGTGTTTTGCTTTTAAATACTGCTCTTGTATTTACAGATAAAAAGAGTTGTGTATTTCACGCAAAAGAGTGGGAAGCATTTATACTAGGTACGATAGATAAGCTTGATAGTCAAAAAGTAAAACTTATACTTTTTGGTTCGTTTGCCCAAAATCTTTATGAAAAAAATAAGAGTTTGCAAAAATTTGATGCTTTTGCTTGCGAGCATCCTTATAATATATCATTTATAACCAATGAAGATGTTATAGAGTTTTTCAGGCCTATGGATTTGTTGTTAGCGTGAGTGTGTGGGTGTCGGTATCATTTTAGACTTGATTAAAAATACATAAGTTTTATATTTTTGCGCTACTTTTTTATAAAAGTAGCGCAAAAATCGCGAACACTCTGAGTTCGCTTCGCTCGAGCAGTACCTCGTGTTTGTATTATTTAATATGCGTTTACACGGCACACCCAAACTCACACTTTTTTTATTTCTGCGTAACCGCAAAAGCAGCTTCTATAGCTTTTATAAAAGCATCCCTAACACCATACTCTTCTAGAGTGGAATATCCAGCAGCAGTTGTTCCAGCAGGGCTCATAACGCTATCTTTGATAAGTGCTGGATGACTTGAATTTAAAAGTGGTGCAAAACCTTTAAATAGGGAAGATACTAGTTTTATACTATCGTCTCTTTTAAGCCCTTGCTTTACTCCACCATCCATCATCGCTTCTGCAACAAGTGCTAAAAATGCTGGTCCACTACCAGCAATTGCTGTTGCGACATCTAACTCTTTTTCGCTATCAACCCAAAAAACATCTCCAATAGAGTTAAATATATCCATACACTCTTTTTGAATTTTTTTATCTCCTGTGATAGTTGTAGTTGAAGAGTTTAATTTAGCACTAACATTTGGCATAGCTCTTACTATATGATTTGCTTCTATGGCTTTTGAAAGCTTCTCAATCGATGTACTTGCTAGTATGGAAATTAGAGAGTTTGCTTTTCCGTTTAACTTTGAAGCAACTTCTTCAAGTGCATACGGTTTGGTGCAAAGAATTATATTTTTATTTTCAATATTTGCATCATTTAAATCTATAATATCAATATTATTTTTTAGTTTATTTACTAAAACTGACGCCATATCTTTATTTCTAGCAATAATTTCTAATTCAAAATGACCTTCAAGCCCAAGAGCTAGAGCAGTAGCCATAGATCCACTACCTATTAGTGAAAGTTTCATACATTTTTCCTTGTAAAATCTAAGTTTAATTTACAATATTGTAACAAAAAACAATATTTTTTTACCTTTTTTGACTAGTTATTGGTTATAATAGCTTTTAAAATATGAGAGGTTATCATGAAAAGATTTAAATTAGCATACATAGTTTTATTTCTAGCAGTTGTGGTTTTTACTGGTTGTTCTTCCAAAAGTGCGGGAGAAGTTTATGATAAAAGTGCTCAGTATTGGTATCAAAAAATAGGAGATAGCATAGGTAATGGCGATCTTGATAAGGCTGATAATTATTTTATCTCTCTTAAAAGTGAACATCCGAAATCTCCACTTGTTGAAAGTGCAACCATGATAATTGCCCATGCTCATATGGATAAAGAAGAGTACTTGTTGGCAAATTATTTTTTTGATGAGTATACAAAAAAATTTGGAGGCTTTGCAAATAGTGAGTATGTGGAGTTTATGAAGATAAAAGCATCTTTTTTAGGAATTCAGAGATACTATAGAGATCAAAAACTTATAATAGATACCATAGCAAATGCTCAAAGCTATATAGATGCACATCCAAATTCCCAATATGTACCATTAGTACAAAGTATTCTAATAAGACTCAAGATGGGTCAATATCTATTGAATGAAAATGTTGCTTCTTTATATGATAGAACTGGTAAGAGTGAAGCAGCTAAAATATATAGACAAAAAAATAGTGTTTCACCTATAAACATAGAAGATATCGGTAAGTCAGATGAAAGCATGTTTGATTTTATTATAAATTAAAATATACAAATAATTTATAGTTCTGAATTTGAGAGATTCTGAAATAAATTCAGAATAACAAATAATATAAAAGCAAATTTATTGACAAGTGTTCAATATTTTATTTTGACAATATAACTAAAAAATAGAGGAGTTGATTTGCATTTAAGTGATTATGATTCATTCCCAACGGTTTTACCAATCGTAGTAGAAGATGAGATATTTTTATATCCATTTATGATAAGTCCAATATTTTTAACTTCCCAAGGCGATATAGATGCCGCAACTTATGCTATAGAAAATCATTCACTTGTTTTGGTCGTAAGCTCTAAGGGCGAGCATGAAGGCAATAGAGGCAAAGATGACATATATGAGTATGGTGTTGTAGGCTCAATAATGAGAAAAGTTCAACTACCAGACGGAAGAGTAAAAGTTTTATTCCAAGGACTGACTAAGGGTAAAATAGTTGAGTTTATGGAAGGTGATTTTAATCGCGCAATGGTAAGTGTTGTAGAAAATTTACCATTTGAGCAGTTAAAAGTTGATGCACTTATGAATATATTAAGAGATAAATCAAAAGCCTTATCTGCTCTAAATAGTGGTTTTCCAGCAGACATCATAAGAGCAATAGAAGATAATAGTGAACCTTATAGAGTTTGTGATCTTGTTGCCTCTATGATCAAGTTAGACAAAGATATAGCATATAAATTATATATAGAAGATAATGTTGAGCATAAACTTATATCACTTATAGAGATTATTAATTCTCAAATAGAAGCAGCAAAAGTTCAAAAAGAGATAAGAAGCAAAGTTAATACCAAGATTGAACAGTCAAATAAAGAATATTTCTTAAAAGAGCAACTAAAACAAATACAAAAAGAACTTGGCGTTGATGTACAAAGAGAAGAAGAGATAGCTAATTTTAGAAAAAAAGCTGATGCCATAAAGCCATATATTTATGAAGATACATTTAAAGAGATAACAAAACAGATAGATAAACTTTCTCGTATGCATCCAGAAAGTGCTGATGCCAATACCATACAAAATTATTTAGAGGTTGTATTTGAAATACCTTTTGGTAAAGTTGCCAAAAAAAAGATAAATATAAAAGATGTTTCTGATGAATTAAATAAAGATCACTATTCACTAGAAAAACCAAAAGATAGAATAGTAGAACATTTTGCAGTTAAGTCATTAGCAAGTCAAAGAAAAGTTGCGAGCAAAGAGACAAGTAGTGCGATTCTTTGTTTTGCAGGACCTCCAGGTGTTGGTAAGACATCGCTTGCTAATTCAATCGCAACAGCTCTTCATAGACCTCTTGTTAGAATTGCACTTGGTGGATTGGAAGATGTCAATGAGCTTAGAGGGCACAGAAGAACCTATGTGGGAGCAATGCCAGGTAGGATAACACAAGGTTTTATAGAAGCAAAAAAGATGGATCCAGTTGTTGTGCTTGATGAGATAGATAAAGTTGGCAGAACAGGCAGGGGTGACCCAACTGCTGTGTTGCTTGAAATTTTAGATCCAGAACAAAATAGTAACTTCAGGGACTATTATCTAAATTTCAATATAGATTTAAGTAAAGCTATATTTATAGCAACAGCAAATGATGTAAGTAAAATACCAGGTCCGCTTAGAGACAGAATGGAATTTATAACACTTAGCAGCTATACCCCAAGAGAAAAGTTCGAGATAGCAAAAAGATATCTTATACCGCAAGAGCTAAAAAAACATGCTCTAAAAAATAGTGAAGTAACTATCAATGAAAATGCATTGAAGGCTATTATTGAAGAATATACTCGAGAAGCAGGAGTGAGAAATCTAAGAAGAAAAATTGCTAGCATAATGAGAAAAAGTGCTAGGATATTATTGGAAAAACAAAACAAAAAAAGAGTTATTGTTACAATAAAAAATTTAGAACATTTTGTAGATAAAAAAGTTTTTGAAATATCATCAGTTGATAGCAAGCCAAGAGTTGGTGTTGTTAATGGTTTAGCATGGACAGCAGTTGGTGGTGATGTATTGACTATTGAAGCAATTAAAATCAAAGGAAAAGGATCTTTACAGCTCACGGGAAGCCTAGGCGACGTGATGAAAGAATCTGCTCATATAGCATTTAGTGTTGTTAAGATATTGATTGATCAAAAAAGACTTAAAATCGATGCTGATAGCATACAAGCACCAAGCCAAGACAATAAAGAAGCTAGTGAAATATATAAAAGATATGACTTACATCTTCATGTACCAGAGGGTGCTACTCCAAAAGATGGACCAAGTGCAGGTATAGCAATGGTAACTGTAATATCATCTATATTAAGTGGAAGGGCCATAGATAGCAAAGTTGCCATGACTGGTGAGGTTACCTTAACTGGACAGGTATTGCCTATTGGAGGGCTAAAAGAAAAGCTTATAGCGGCATATAAGGCTGGAGTTAAAAAAGCACTTATTCCAAAGAAAAATTTTGAAAGAGATTTGGATGAAATTCCTACAGAAGTAAAAAATAATATTGAAATAATACCAGTTGAAAATGTAGATGAAGTTATAAGTATAGCATTGGTTTAAGCATAAAAGTTATGCTTAAAACCAACTTTCGATTAATCCGATAAGTTCAGTTTCTCTAATGGGTTTTGTTAAAAAAGCATTTGCACCTAAATTTAGAGTCTCTGTTTTTTTGCTATCATCTGTTGAAAGAATAGCTATTGGTATATGAGCGTGAGTTCTATCTTCTCTGATGGCTTTCAAAAACTCAATACCATTCATTACGGGCATTACAATATCAAGTAAGATTAAGTCAATAGATTGACCTTCTACTTTACTTAATGCATCCTGACCATTTTCTGCTTCGATTACATTCGTTACTGATTCGCTTTTTTTAAGCATAGTTAGTAACAATTTTCGATTAATAAAATCATCATCCACTACTAAAACATTAATTCCCATTTTTATTAACCTTTTCTAACTTGAAGTTCTTCAACTATGTTGCGCGTGATTATATCAGATTTTTTATCTATTTTTGTTGATATTTTTTCTATCCATTGCGACTCAGATACTATGATATCATATTTTGTATTTTGTATTTTTTCATAGATACTGTCAAGATTATTTGTTTCATCAACATCATATCCCATATTTGAGGCAACTTTTGAAATGATTTTATTTTCTAAATCAAACTCTTTTGCAACTAATATTTTTTGATTTTCTTTTGGTTCAGCTTTGACTTCAGCTTTTGGTTCTGTTTTTATTTCAACTTTTGGTTCTGCTTTTGGTTCAGCTTTGACTTCAGCTTTGACTTCAGCTTTGACTTCAGCTTTGACTTCAGCTTTTGGTTCTGCTTCAGCTTTAACTTCAGCATTGCCCTCTTCATCTTGAAGTTTTACTTTATTGCTAATAAATTTATTCAAGATATAAAGCAATTCTGTTGCTTGAATAGGTTTTGTAATATACTCATCCATTCCTTCATTTAAGAATCTTTCTCTATCGCCTTTTAATGCATTAGCTGTCAATGCGATGATAGGTACATGTCTCAAATCCTCATCTTCTTCATAGTCCAATATTTCATGTGTTGATTCAACACCATCCATTACTGGCATTTGAATATCCATAAAAATCAAATCAAAATCTTGATGATTTCTTCTTTGCTCAAATGCTTCTAGACCATTATTTGCAACAACTACTTTTAGTCCATAATCTGATAGTACTTTCAAGATTAATTTTTGATTTATTGCATTATCTTCCGCAACCAATACTTTAGCATCATATCTTGCTTTTAGATTTATAGCTTGAGATTTATCCTCTTTTACTTGTGTTCTATCTTTTGTAAGGATATCTTTTATTTTAGACAAAGTAACGGGTTTAAATACTATATTATTCATAGTTAGACCCATTTTTTGAAGTTCATCTCTGTTGGTTACTTTACTAAATACAACCAATTTCTTTTTATCTAGATGATTAATCAAAGATGTAGAATTTGTTTCATTTAGTTTATCATAATCCACCAAGAAGAAGTCAGGTTTAAAGTTTTGTCTTACACTGTCAAGTTCTGCATCCGTATCAAAATAATCCAATTTGGCATTGTAATATTTAAGATATCTATCCAAGTACTCTTCCAAAACAGATGGAGTTAGTTTGTTTTGGTGTAGTGCTACAGAGATATTGAGATTTTCATGTTTATCACCTTCTATATTTATCTCTTCTATTGGTAGAGTTAGATAAAAAATAGTACCCCTATCTTTTGCACTTTCAACTTCAAGTTTACCGCCCATAATTTGAGCATATTCTTTAGAAATAGTAAGACCAAGACCTGTTCCCCCAAATTTTCTAGTAACTGTATTATCAGCTTGAGAAAATGCTTCAAATATTTTTTCAGCTTGTTCTTTTGTCATACCGACACCATTGTCTTGAATTTTAACAATAAGGGTTGATATGCCAATAGTATCTGTTTCTAAATTTTGAACTTTATTTACCTCAACATTAATTTGACCATGTGGGTTTGTAAATTTAACCGCATTACTAAGAAGATTTATCAAAATCTCTTTAATTTTGGTTGGATCGCCTTTTAGTTTTTCACTAATAGTAGGATCAATAAAATAGTTGAGTTCTATATCTTTTTCAGAAGCACGAACTGCATATGTTTCCACTGTGCTGTCAAATTCTTCATGTGTATCAAAGATAATATGTTCAACATCAACTTTGTTACTTTCAATTTTTGACAAATCAAGTATGCTGTTGATAATTTCAAGTAAGTTTTCTGAGCTTTTTGTAATAATTGATAAAAACTCTTTTTGCTCATCATTTAAATCTGTACTTTTAAGAAGTTCTGTAAAACCAACAATACCATTTAGTGGTGTTCTTATCTCGTGTGACATATTTGCTAAGAAAAGAGATTTTGATTCATTTGCTTGAAGCGCTAACTCTTTATCTTGTTTTGAATTTTCAATAAGTGTTTTAAGTTGGTGATATACATTACCTATATCAGTATGTGTGTCTAGAGATAATTTCTTTTTCTCTTCTTCTGTTAAGTTTTCAAAAGCATCAAAAATGATTTTTTTGAGCTCCATATTGTTTTTAAGTTCTGCTTGATCTGTTTGGTAACCAAAAGTTAAAAGTATCAAACCAATAGTCAATAAAGAACCAGATATTGCAAATAGTACCATTTGCTCTTGAGGGTTTGTGCCTTTGAAAATATAAGCATCATAGCCCATGTACCCAGCGAGTACCATCATTAACAAAATTGGGAAAAGGCTTATTAACTGTAATCTACTATGAATATTCATAACTAACTCCTTGTGCTCTTATATATTTTTCATAATATTTTCGAGGTACAAAAATTGACCCCAATATTTTTCTACCAAAGGCTTGACCTCTGATAAATCATCATTATTTTGCAAATCCAATAAAGAATTTGCCAAAGGCATTATATATAAGTTGCTCGCAACTCCTTTTAAAGAGTGAGCTAGCTTTTTAACTTTTTCTATATTACCTTCCTCGTATTTATCTATAATTTTATTTGTGTCAGCATTACACTGTTCAATAAAATCTTTTATAAATTCTTTTACTATATCATTAGGCAAAGATAACTCTTTTGCTGATTCTTCTAGTATAAAATCAAAAGGTAGAGGTTTTACTTTCGATAAATCAATTTTTGTTGTTTTGCCACCACTTGATTTAGATGGAGTTTCTTCTATTTTGTTACTAGGAGATGTATCTCCAAGAAAATCAATCTCTAGAGGTTCATTTATATCTATAGATGGGATAGCTTCTTGAGCAATATTTTTTGCTTCAACTATAGGTTCAGCACTTTCTATAATATCAATAGATTCAAGCTTGTCATCAGAAGTTTCTGTTTTTAGTATCTGCTCAATTTGACTTTCTTCTTGAGGTGTGCTAGAAATTGGATTATTTTGTGCTTTTATATTTTCTATAACATTAAAGAAGTTTTCAAATGATTCTTTAGAGCTGTCCATACTCAATGAATTTACAAAAGTATCAATGTTGTTTGGCATATTAAGAGCAGTTGTTATGTGCTTTATAAAATTTATTGCGTTTTCTTTTGCTTTTTTATCACTACCTAGCAAATCTTTTTTGAATTCTTCTACTGAGGATGTATATTCATTTAAGAAGATGCTGTATTCTTTATCACTTAAATGCATGCTTTTGGCAATATTTGGAATATCTATGGTAACTTTTGGGTCAATAAAAGATTCCAACGAACCTTTTTCTTTAACTGTGCTAGGTTCTTCGGCATAAATACCCATATCTTTTAAATTTTCCAAATCAAAACCAGATTCGATGATTGATTCATTTTTTACAGGTTGAGTTGTTTTAACTTCAGCTGGCTGGTTGGCAACAATTTCTACTTTTGTGACAGTTTTTTTAGTATTGTTTTGCGATTGATTACTAAAATCAGGCGCTTTTATAAATTCACTTTTAATATTTACACTCATCAATTGCACTAAAACACTTTTGCCAAATAACGTTGTAAGAGGCGTTGTTTTGATATCATAAGATTGTGCATTATTGTTTGTAGTTAAAGTTATCTTGTCATAGTCTAAAGATATTTTTACATCCTCAGATGTAATTTTTTTATACAAATCAACTAGGCTAGTTGTTCCAAGTAGATTTAAAAACTCCAAATCTGACGCCACGATATCATTTGATTGACTTAAAATACAGTACATTTATTAAACTCCTTTTGATTGTTCTTTTTCTAGCATTTCTTTGTAAACCGGTATAACGGCTTCCACCTCTGTCGAAAATGCAGGACGTCTAGCAGCACTATAGCCTCTTACCTCATTATCTTCAATAATTGGGGTAATGTGACTATATACCCAATAGTATTTACCATCTTTTCTCAGGTTTTTTACTATGCCAGACCACTCTTTCCCCGTTTGAAGTGTGTCCCACAAAGCTTTAAATGCAGCTTTGGGCATGTCAGGATGTCTTATGACGTTATGGTTCTGACCAATAAGTTCTTCTTTCGCATATCCTGCTATCTCGCAAAACTTTCTATTAGCATAGGTAATAATACCCTTTGTATCGGTAGAACTAACTATTAGACCTTCGTCAAATTTATATTCTTCATCTATCGGTGTTGGATGTTCCATAGCCATACTCTTTGTTTAAAATTTCTAACATTAAAGAATTATAACAAAATAAATGAAAATTTACTATTATTTGAATAATTTTCTTAAAATTGATTTTTAAGAATTTTTGCAACATTAGTATTTGTTACTTCTTTTATCTCTTCATAAGTTGCTTTATCTATAGCTTCAAATGTCCCAAGGTGGGCTAAAAGTTTTTTTATTGTTGCTTGGCCAATACCTTTTTTCTCTAAGATTTTACTTTGAATCATTATTTTGTTTTTCTTTTCTCTGTGGAAAGATATAGCAAATCTATGTGCTTCATCTCTAAGCTTTTGGATGAAATGTAACCTCTCGTCGCTAGGCAGTAAATTAAATTTGTCATCAACAGTATATATAGTATCTTTTGCCGACCCTTTGGAGCGGTTGGCTTTTGCGTCGATTTTTTCTTTTGAGATTGCCATAATGTCTATATTTACAGCACTTTCTTTTAGTAACTCTTTTGCTAGATTGAGTTGTGCAATGCCACCATCTAGTATCCATAGGTTAGGGGGTGGAACTTCATTGAAGTTTTCAATTCTTCTTGTTATCAACTCTTTCATTTGTCCATATTCATCTTTGGCTTCTAAAATAAATCTTCTAAATTTACTTTTTTCCCATCGGTTTTCTTGCCAAGAGACCATTGCTCCTACTATTGCATCGCCTTGGTTGTGGGAGTTATCAAAAATTTCTATATTTACAGGCAACTCTTTTAGTTCAAAAAGAGATTGTATTTTTAATTCTATTTCATCTTTTTGTATTTTTGATTTTTGAGAAAGAAGCTCTTTAGCGTTGGTGATGGCTAAATCTATAATATTTTGCTTGTATCCTATTTGTGGTTTTGTAATATTTATTTTTTTGCCTATAATGTTTGATATTAGTCTTGATATATTATCCATATCTTCAAAATCATGGGCAACTAATAGTGTTGATGGAATGTCTGGTGTTGTTGGTTTATATAGGTTTAAAATAGCTCCAGTGTAAGCTTCGTTCAAATCCAAAGAGTCATCAAATCTAAAAAAATCATAATCACTTGACACAACTTTGCCATTTCTGATAAAAAGTTTTACGATAATTCCTCTTGATGCCTCTGTCATTATTGCGATAGCATCACAGTCTTGAAGTTTTGCAATATCGAGAGTTGAATAAATAGATAGAGATGCGATAGTATTGCAATCATCTCTAATCTTAGCAGCTTCTTCAAATCTCTCATCGTTTGCTAGTAAAATCATCCTGTCTTGCATTTTAGATATCAGATTTTCTTTTTTTGTGATACTCTCTTTTGCAATATTTATGATTTGGTTATATTCATTTTTTGTAATTTTACCTTCACACGGAGCTAGGCATTTGCCAATTTGATGAAAAAGGCAAGCTTTTTTCCCTTTTAGGCAACTTTTTTTCTGAACTAGAGGGTATATTTCATAAAGTGTGTCAAGGAGTATTTTCGCACCACTTGGGAATGGACCATAATACGTTATATCTTTTCCCTTGATGATTTTTCTAGTTATTTCAAATCTTGGAAAATCTTGTGATTCATCTATGCATATATATGGATATGTTTTATCATCTCTAAGTAGTATATTGTATTTTGGTTTTAATTGTTTGATAAGAGAATTTTCAAGAATAAGTGCATCTTCTTCACTTTTTACAACAATATATTCTAGAGTAGTTGCCTCTTTTAACATTTTTATAATTCTAGGGTTTAGCATAAAATTAGGTGTAAATTCTGGTATAAATTTCCAGTAGCTTTTAACTCTATTTTTTAGATTTTTTGCTTTGCCAACATAAAGTATTTTACCTTCACTGTCAAAATATTGATAAACTCCAGCACTCGATGGAAGTGTTTTTATGATTTGTTGCATTTTATATTCTGCTTGATTTTTTCAAATATAGTTTTTAAATCTTCATCTATTTCGTCTATTTCAAATTCTCCTTCAGATAACTCATCGTAATGAGGTATGGTTTCTTCTTGTTTTTGTGATTTTAAATCAGATGCATTGAAGTTGCTTATAAAAGTTGTAATATGTGTTATATTGGAAAAATTACAAGATGAGTCATACTTTGATATGTCTTTTAATAAACTTTTTAATAAATCTCTGTTATTATCAATTTCTATTTTAAATCCAGGATGAGATAATGCAATAAGCAAAGTGTCATTTTTGCATGTTACATAGTTTATGGCATTTTTAAATCTTGGGGGTAAAAGAGATATAAATTTGCTATAACACGAAAATTTAAAAAAGGGGGCAAACTGATGTTGCCTTGTAAGTCCAAAAAAATAATTTCCAATTGTTTTCATACTATAATTATAACATCAATTTGTGCATTTTTGATGATAGGGTGTGGTTATAAAACACCGCCAAAGTATAGCTCATATCAGAACTCAGAAGCAAAGCAGGAGAAATAAATGCCAAAGTATGATGTTATTATAATAGGAGCAGGAATAGCTGGACTTTATGCTGCTATGAATATACCAAAAAGTAAAAAAGTTTTAGTGCTTTGCAAAGATATACCTTGGGAGTGCAATACATTTTATGCACAAGGTGGAATGGTAAGTGCGCTGAATAAAGATGATATAGCACTACATGTAGAAGATACCTTAAATGCTGGTGCTCATCATAATATCAAAAGAGTTGTAGAGATACTTTCTCAAACATCAATTGAAGTTACAGAAGATATTATCAAAAAAGGTATGCAATTTGATACTGATGAAAATGGAAAATTGCTTTATACAAAAGAGGCAGCCCATGGAGCTGCGAGGATAATACATGCTGGTGGCGATGCAACAGGAAGGTATCTTCATCATTTTATGATGAATCAAAATCAGCATCATTTAGAGCAGAATATGCTTGTTTATGATTTGCTCATCGAAAATGGTAGATGCTATGGCATAAAAGCAATGTCAAGCTATAACCCAGTTACTGTATATGCAGATAATGTGATAATCGCAAGTGGTGGGGTTGGATCATTGTATGAGTATAATACAAATTCAAGAACAGTAAGTGCTGACATTCATGGTATTTGTGCCGAAAAAGGAATTGCACTAAAAGATATGGAATTTATGCAATTTCATCCAACTGTATTTGTAAAAACTCCATTTGCTAGAAAGTTGTTATTAACAGAAGCCCTAAGAGGCGAAGGTGCACATATAGTTGATGAAGATGGAAAGAGATTTTTGTTTGATTATGATGAGAGAGGTGAGCTTGCAAGTAGGGATATCGTTTCAAGAAGCATATTTGAGTATAAAAGAAAAACAGAGAAAGAAGTTTATTTGGATTGTTCTATGTTTCAACCAAAGTTATTTCATGCAAGATTTCCAAATATAACACATACATTTTCATCTCTTGGATTTAATTTGCCGCATGATAGAGTTCCAATCTCTCCAGCATTTCACTATGCGAATGGCGGAATAGCATGCAATAGCTATGGAGTAGTGCCTGGTATAGAAGGGCTTTATGTCATAGGAGAAGCAGCAAGAACTGGAGTTCATGGGGCAAATAGACTGGCATCAAACTCTCTTTTAGAAGGTGCTGTATTTGCAAAAAGAGCAGTTGAACATATGCTTGGACTCGATTCTCATATAGGAAAAATCCCAAAATTTGATAAAGATTATGACAATATACTACATAAAGATAATGATAAAAAATATAAACGTAAACTTAGAAAAATTATGTGGGAAGAGGTGGGCATAGTTAGGACTACGCAAGGGCTTCATCACGCAAGAAATTTAATATATGATATGAAAAATAGAGAAATTGGAAGACTATTGCAACTTAGACTCAATACTGCTTCGGCTATCGTTGATGCGGCACTTGCAAGAAAAGAGTCGCTTGGAACACATTATGTAGAAAATGATGATCAGGATATTTAAAAACAAACAAAAAGCGATATTTCTATATAATTAAACATATAGTTATAACTATAAATAATAAATAGGAATATCAATGAAAAATGTACCCATAGTGATACTAGATTTTGGATCACAATATACTCAATTAATTGCTAGAAAACTTAGAGAAAGTGGAGTGTATTGCGAAGTAGTTCCTTTTAGAGAAGACATAGAGTCTATAAAATCAAAAAAACCACAAGGTATAATTCTTTCAGGAGGACCAGCTAGTGTGTATTCTCCTGATGCATATAAACCTAGCGATGAGATATGGAATTTGGGATTGCCAATTTTAGGCATTTGCTATGGAATGCAACTTATTACTCAACATTTTGGCGGCGAAGTGGTCCCTGCCGATCATCATGAATATGGCAAAGCAAAGCTAAATACAATCAAATCGTCTCCTATATTTGATGGAATTGAAAATGATTCTATAGTTTGGATGAGTCATGGGGATAAAGCTCTTAGTATCCCACAAGGTTTTGAGGCTATTGCGACAAGTGAAAATTCACCATTTGCAGCCATTTCAAATGAAAGTGCAAAAATATACGCATTTCAATTTCATCCAGAAGTACATCACTCCACGCAAGGTGTGAAGCTTTTGAAAAATTTTGCTAAGCATATATGCGGATGTGAAAGTACATGGAATATGGGATCTTTTGCAAAAGAGAAAATTGCTGAGATAAGAAAACAAGTAGGAAATAAAAAAGTTCTTTGCGGAGTTAGTGGTGGCGTGGATAGCTCTGTTGTGGCTGCATTATTGCATGAAGCATTACCAAAAGAGCAGCTTGTTTGTGTATTTGTAGATCAAGGTTTGTTGCGTAAAGATGAAACAGCACAAGTACAAAATATGTTTAAAATGCTTGATATGAGTCTTATTACGATAGATGCAAGAGATGAGTTTATAGGCAAACTAAAAGGCGTGAGCAATCCTGAGAAGAAGAGAAAAATTATAGGCGAAACTTTTATAGATGTTTTTGATAAAGAAGCAAAAAAACATACCGATGTTTCGTTTTTAGCCCAAGGAACACTTTATACAGAT
>FAXN01000085.1 GCA_001493195.1 Sulfurovum sp. enrichment culture clone C5
CCTTCTATGATAAGGCTTATTTCATTTAAACCATCTTTGTTTGTTTTTACATATTTGTTTCTAAAACCATCAAAATCAAATTTCTCTAAATCTTCAAAATTTTGATTTGCTGGAGGTGTTAGTGTAGTTTTGCCTAACTTGCTATAAAATGTATCTAAACCCTCAGATGAAAGTAGATGATACACTCCTTCGCATCCATGACAACAAAAGAAAAGTGTTTTATCCCCTTCTTTTTCGACTATCATTGCACTCTCATCAAAAACAAGACCACAGTGTGTACACTTTACATCAGCCAACTCTAACCCCATTAATATTAGTTGTATCAATTCTATCTAAAGAAATATTTGATACCTCTTTAAATTACTTTTTATATTGTGTATTGTATAATTTTTAAACTAATATTGACAATAGTCAAAACTATCTACTATATTTACCCCCACCTAACAAAGAGGTCAGATGAACGAATCAACCAACACCAAAAAACCAAATAACAACAATAAGAAAAGCAGAACGCATGTTCCAGTTGAAGGCTACAAGATAGAAGACTTACAACAAAAAACACTTCAAGAGCTTCTAGAAATTGCCGATGGCATGAAAGTAGAAAGTCCGCATGAGTATCCAAGACGAGATTTGATATTTGAAATTTTAAAATCACAAGTATCTCAAGGTGGATATATATTATTTACTGGAATACTTGAACTTATGACTGATGGATACGGTTTTTTAAGATCTCTTGATGGAAATTTTGCAAATTCAAGTAATGATACTTATGTAAGCCAAACACAAATAAAACTTTTTTCACTTAGAAGTGGAGATGTGGTAACAGGTCAAGTTAGACCTCCAAAAGAACAAGAAAAATATTATGCACTTTTAAAAATAGAAGCTATAAATTATCTTTCTCCTGATATATCAAAACAAAGACCTCTTTTTGATAACCTTACTCCTCTTTATGCAAATGACAAGTTAAAACTAGAATATAACCCTATGAAATTGACAGGTCGTGTTTTAGACCTATTTACTCCTATCGGTAAAGGACAAAGAGCTTTGATAGTTGCACCTCCAAGAACAGGTAAAACGGAGCTTTTAAAAGAGCTAGCTCATGGCATCACATACAATAATCCTGATGCGACACTAATGGTACTTCTAGTTGATGAAAGACCAGAAGAGGTTACAGATATGCAACGTTCCGTAAAGGGAGAAGTTTATAGTTCTACTTTTGACCTTCCTGCCCAAAATCATGTTAGAACAGCTGAGATGGTAATAGAGAGAGCAAAGAGAAGAGTTGAACTTGGAAAAGATGTTATCATACTTCTTGATTCTATTACTAGACTAGCACGTGCTTACAATACTGTAACTCCAAGTAGTGGTAAAGTATTGAGTGGTGGGGTAGATGCCAATGCACTACATAAACCAAAAAGATTTTTTGGAGCAGCGAGAAACATAGAAGAGGGTGGAAGCTTGACTATCATTGCAACAGCTCTTATAGAGACAGGAAGCAAGATGGATGAGGTAATTTTTGAAGAGTTTAAAGGTACTGGTAACTCCGAAGTTATTTTAAGCCGCCATATAAGTGAACGAAGAATTTATCCTGCAATTGATGTAACAAAATCTGGAACTAGAAAAGAAGAGTTACTCACAAGTCCGGAAATGTTACAAAAAGTTTGGGCTTTGCGTAATGCTATGCAAACCATGGAAGAGGTTGAAGGACTTAAATTCCTGTTCTCTAAAATGCTAAAAACAAAAACCAATGAAGAGTTTTTGTCTATAATGAATGAAGGTGCATAAGTTAGTTTGGGTGTGAGTGTGTGAGTGTGTGAGTGTGTGAGTGTGAGTGGTCGTCATTGCGAGAAGCAAGCGACGAAGCAATCCATTGATTGGTGGTAAATATGAAATTAGGTGTTTTTGATTCGGGACTTGGTGGACTTACTATAGTAAAAACTATGCTTGAAAGTTTGCAAGGTGTAGATATGATTTATATAGCAGACACAAAAAATGCTCCTTATGGCGAAAAAGGGGCGCAACAAATCATAGATTTTAGCACCAAGATAACAGATTATTTTATAGATAAATTTGACATAGATGCACTTGTCATCGCTTGTAATACGGCCACAAGCGCAGCTATAAAAGAGTTAAGAGAAAAATACAAAAACCTCATTATTATCGGAACTGAACCAGGATTAAAACCAGCAATATCTCATTCGCAGAGTAAAAAAGTAGGTGTTTTAGCAACTCCAGCTACGCTAAATGGCGCAAAATACATACTACTTAGAGATGAGTTGTCAAAACAATATAAAGTTGATGTTTTCGAGCAAGCTTGCCCAGGATTGGTTCAACAAATTGAGCTTGGTGAGATAGATAGTCCAAAAACAATTTCAATGCTTGAAAGTTGGTTAGCTCCTATGAGAGAAGCTGGCGTGGATACAATAGTTCTTGGTTGTACGCACTATCCACTTGTAGGTGAATCGATAAAAAAAGTTATGCAAAGAGATGTAAGCCTGATAGAAACATCAAATGCCATAACCAAAAGAGTAAAAGAGCTTTGTGGTAATGATCTAAACAAAACAACCGACAATAGCTTGAAAATATTTGCTACTGGCGATATCAATGAAAATATGATAGAGATGATATTGGCTCAAAAGCATAAAGCAATACAAATAAAAATTTAGTTTATTTTCTACCTCTTATCTCTATAGAACCAACCCCAAGTTTAAATATCATTTTCCGTATATTTTTATTATACATAGTTGGATATTTTAGCATTTTGCTCGATATATTATTTTTGAGTTTTTGTGCTTTGTTTTTGTAGATATTTAAAAAATTACTTATATCTTCATTAATAGCATCTCCAAGCATACATCCAGAAATCATAGCATAGCTTATACCTTCAGCAGAAGTGGGGCTTATAAGTCCACTGGCTTCTCCTATGAGTGCCACACAGCCATCGCCCAAGTTTATATATTTGGGAGAAGTTGGACGAAGCAAATAACAACCCTCTCTTTTGATAGGTTTGTCAAGCTTATAACCATATTTTTCTAACTTTTTCTTTTGCAAGTTGTGATAAGTCGTAGCATCTCTACCTTCCTGCACGGCAGAACCAAATATGATATGGTCATCTTTTGGAATAATCCACGAATAAAAATCACTTATCTCTTCATCAAACATAGCTACAAATTGGTTGATATCTTCTGTATTTTCGAACCATTCTTGAATTGATATATATTTTTTGATGTTATTAACAGGCATAAACTCTTTTTTTACTCTTGAGTTTGCTCCATCAGCACCAACTAGGATACGAGTAGAAAATGTTTGTTTAACCCCATCTTTGAGAAGAGTAACTTTCAAACCATTCTCATATTTTTCACTTTTTATATATCTAGTACCAAAACTCTTTTTGATATTTTTGTCACATAGAGAAACAAGCCATCTATCATATCTTTCTCTATCTACATTTATATAATGGCGTTGATATGAGCGAACCATATTGTTATCAAAGTCTAGTGTTTCAACGCTAAACATTTGAGGCGAAACTAGTACAGATTTCGGGATACTTAGTCCAAAAGAGGCTAAAGCTTTTTGTGCATCTGGAGCTATGAGACCACCACAATTTTTTATAAGCTTTGAAGGCTCATTACCCAATGCCCTTTTATCTACGAGTAGAACTTTTAGATTTGGATTTAGTATTCGTGCCAATGATGATCCAGCAGGTCCAGAGCCGATGATGATAACATCATAATCAAATTTATCCATTTTATCCCTTATCTATTTTTGCATAAAAATATTACAATTTTCAGGTTTGTATTTCCATAGTATATCGTTAATATTTTTTGGAATAGCTGGCTTGGCATCTTCGGATAGACAAGATAACATAGCATAATCAATATCTTGATTGTTTATACTTTTTTGTGATATATGAGATGATGCAACCATATAATCAATATTCATTGATGTTACAATACTAAACGAGATCAGTGAAGTTATAACGATAGTATTTATAAGTGTAAAA
>FAXN01000086.1 GCA_001493195.1 Sulfurovum sp. enrichment culture clone C5
ATACAGTATGTGTGAGAATGGTAGAATCAGTCGATGGAATGACGGCGACATTTGCCCATGTTCCACATGATATCTTAGAGAGTATCAGTAGAAGAATTATCAACGAGGTAGATGGAATTAATCGAGTAGTGTACGATATAAGTTCAAAGCCACCAGCAACAATCGAGTGGGAATAATCTTATCTATTTCTTCACTTCATCTAAGCCTTGCTCAATCGGTCACATACTAATATGTATGCTTCCTCTTCGCAAGAGCTTACCTAAAGCAAATAAATAGCAATCTTTTAAAGTTCAACAAAATAAGAGCAAAACAAAAAGTTTTTTTCTCAAGCAAATACTACTTTTTAAACATCTTCGGATAGATGAAGAATTCGACTTTTGCATCGTGATACTTGCACTCTTTCCATTTTTTTACTTCACATTTAAGTGCAACGATACCAAGGGTTGGGATATTTTCTATATCAGCATCGCTCATGAGATTTGCAAAGTCTGTGATACCAGGATTGTGTCCAACAACAAAGATCGATTTGTATTTGTCATTGACATTTTGTATAAGAGAAAGTATTGTTTTTGGATTTGCAAGGTAAAGTTCATCATCATATATTATCTCTGTTGAATAATTGAGTCTTTTAAATATTCCTTCTACTGTTAGCTTTGTTCTATTCGATGAGCTTGAAATTATGAGGTCAGGTTTGATATTTTTTTTGTGTAACTCATTTGCCATTAAAGGAATATCTTTTTTCCCTCTTTCGCTCAAGCCTCTTTTTGCATCATTTATACTAAAATCACTCCAATCAGATTTAGCATGCCTAATAAGATAAATTGTTTTCATTGGTGTATTATAACAAAGATAAATCAAAACCAAAATAAAGTCCATTTTATGTAAACTATATAAATAAAATTTAATCGAAATATACTATTATTGAGAAATTATTTTGGAGTAGTCATATGCACGAAAAGAGTATCCATTATTTTTCTTTATTTATGATAGTTGTGGCTTTTGTCAGTTTTGTATATATTGTAGCAAAAGCTTCTAATGAGGTTTTGCATCATCACGTAGGAACAAAAAACGGAACTTATGTAAATGCAGTGCAAACAACACCAGAAATTAAAAATAAAGCATTAAGTTTAAGTAAAGGGTGTTTAGACGATTACTGCAAAGCCCAGAGAATTTTAGATTTTGTTACAGCTATACCATACCGTGTAAACAATTATTCAACAAATACTCCAAAAATAACAATAAGGAAAAATAGTGGAGATTGTGATGATAAAAGCAATTTACTTATCTCTTTGCTTAACTCGGTTGGTATAAAATCATATTTTGTACTTGTTCCAAATCATATATTTGTAATATCTAAAATAAAAGATTCGAGTTTGAAGAACACAAAAGGACTTTGGGTAGAAGGAGAAAAATATATGATACTTGAAAGCACAGCAGAAGGTTCTAAAGTTGGCTTTGAGCTTGAGTTTGGGTTAGGCGAGATTGAGACGATAATAAATCCATTTACAAATAGTGAAGTTGATATAAAAGGTTTGGAGTATAAAAAATAAAAAACTTTAGCCACTTTAACTAAACTTTATTGTAAAATTCATACTAAACCTCTTGAAAAAATATACAAAATATACTATAATCCGCTAAAAAAATAATGGAGAAATATTATGGCAAAACATACATATCAAACTGAAATAGGGCAGTTGCTTCATTTGATGACACACTCTTTGTATTCAAATAAAGAGATTTTTATAAGAGAACTTATATCAAATGCAAGTGATGCCTTAGATAAATTTAACTACTTTTATCTAACGGACGAAAAATATAAAAATGATGATTGGAAACCTAGTATCTTTATAACACTTGATAAAGATGATAACTCTATAACTATAGGCGACAATGGTATAGGAATGAGTGAAGAGGATTTGATGAACAATCTAGGAACTATTGCCAAATCAGGCACAAAGTCATTTGTAGAAAATCTAACAGGCGATGCAAAAAAAGATAGTAACTTGATTGGTCAATTTGGAGTTGGATTTTATTCAGTGTTTATGGTTGCAAAACAAGTAGATGTGATAACTAAAAAAGATGACCAAGCTTATAAATTTAGCAGTGATGGTACGGGTGAATTTGATATTTCATTAGTTACTAAAGAGTCTCGCGGAACTATCATATATATTAAACTAAAAGACGAAGAGAAAGAGTTCACTAGCCCTTGGAGAATAAAAGAGATTGTTAAAAAGTATTCAAATCACATAGCTTATCCTATCATGCTCAATTTCAAAGAAGAAGAGACGGTTGGCGAAGGCGATGATAAAAAAACAGAGCTTGTAAGTAAAAGTGAACAGATAAATGCGGCAAAAGCACTTTGGACAATTAGTAAAAGTGAACTAAAAAAAGAAGACTATATAGAGTTTTACAAAAGCATATCACATGGAGATGAAGAGCCTCTAACTTACCTTCACAACAAAGCAGAAGGTGCGAATGAATATACAACACTTTTTTATATACCAAAGAATGCACCTATGGATATGTTTAGAGCAGAGTGGGAGAGTGGAGTTAAGCTTTATGTCAAAAGAGTATTTATCACAGATAGCGACAAAGAGCTATTGCCGTCTTATCTTAGATTTGTAAAAGGGATTATCGATTCATCTGATTTGCCTCTAAATGTCAGTAGGGAATTACTGCAAGAAAATAAAATACTTGCAAACATAAAACAAGGTTCAACAAAAAAAATACTTCAAGCTATAGCAAAACTTGATGGTGAGACAAAAGATACATTTACTAAAGAGTACAATAGACTTATAAAAGAAGGTATCTATACGGACTATACAAACAAAGAATTACTTCTTGATATAGTTAGATATAAAAGTTCAAGCGAGGCTGGATATGTAAGTTTTGCAGATTATATAAGTCGTGGAAATAGTGAGAAAAAAGAGATTTATTACATAATTGCTAAAAATGAAGCAATTGCAAAAAGCTCACCTCTTTTAGAGAGTTATAAGAGTGCTGGACTTGAAGTTCTTATAATGGATGATTATGAAGTTGATGAGATAGTAACACCTGCAATTACGAAGTACAAAGAGTGGAGCTTAAAAGATATTTCAACCATAGATGCACCAAGCTCTAAAACAAAAGAAGAGCAAGATGCACTTGATGAAAGTGTTAAGCCGTTACTAGAAAAAATAAAAGAAGTTTTAGGAGATGCAGTAAAAGATGTAAAAGCTTCAAGTCGTCTAGTCGACAGCCCATCATGTGTACTCAAAGATAGTTCCGATCCAATGGCAAGCATGGCACATATATTTAGACAAATGGGTCAAGAAGTTCCAGATGCTGCACTTATACTTGAGATTAATCCAGATCACAATATGGTAAAAAAACTAGATTCTCTAAGCGATAAAGAGATGTTCGAAGATATATCGTGGATACTTTTAGATAATGCGAAAATATCAGAAGGCATCGATATAGACGATAAAGCTGACTTTGCCAAAAGAGTAGCAAGAATAGCCACAAAAGCACTATAATGAAAAAATTTATTATATTTTCTATACTTTTTTTAGCGCTTATCCAATTGATAAAAATTGATGCACAAGCCATTGTGCCAAGTAATCCAAAAGATGAGATAATAGCACCTAGCAATATCAAAGCTATACTAAAGAGATCATGTTATGACTGTCATTCAAATAATGCAGTAATACCATGGTATGGTGATATAGCACCATTTTCTTGGTATGTCAGATCTCACATAAATGATGGTAGAAAAGTTTTAAATTTTTCTACTTTCAATACCCTAAATGATGAAAAACAAAAAAAAGCTTTTGAAGATACACAAGAGTCAATAGTTATCAGAATGCCACTTTCAACATACCTGTGGATGCATAACAATGCAACACTAAGTGATGACGATAAAAAAGCACTCAAAGAGTGGATAAAAGGTAAAAACTAAAAAAATAATATTGATTTGTAACCAAAATGTTATAAATTTCACTTAGACTACGTCGCATGAAATATAAATCAATTTTTGTATCAGACATTCATTTAGGCACTAGGTTTGCGAAGGCTGAAGAGTTTTTAAATTTTTTAAAACACACAGAATCTGAAAATCTTTTTTTTGTTGGAGACATAATAGATGGATGGGCAATAAAACGAAAGATGAGATGGTTTCAGTCTCACTCTGATATTATACAAAAAGTATTGAAAAAATCTCGTAAAGGGACACAAGTTTACTTTATTACAGGTAATCATGATGAGTTTCTAAGACCATTTGTACCACTCTTTTTAGGCGATAATATGCATATAGCAAATGAAATTACTTATGAAGGAATTGATAAAAAAAGATATTTAGTGACACATGGAGATTTTTTCGATAGTATCACTATGACGCATAAGTGGTTAGCATTGGCAGGTGACATTGGATATGATTTCGTCCTTTTTTTAAATCATATTTTAAATAAATTTAGAAAAATATGTGGCATAAACAGGTACTGGTCATTTTCAAAATACATAAAAGACAATGTTAAAAGATCTGTAAGTTTTATAAATAACTTTGAAGAGATATTATCATCTCACGCAAAGCATAAAAACTATGATGGTGTTATATGCGGACATATCCATAAGCCAGAAGCCAAAGAGATAAATAATGTGTTATACTATAATTGTGGCGATTGGGTTGAAAATTGCAGTGCTGTTGTAGAACATCATGATGGTAAGTTTGAAGTTATAATATGGGAATCGAGACAATGAATAAAAGAAGAATATCATTAGCATTATCTGGTGGAGGGGCTAGGGGCGCTTATCATCTAGGGGTGCTTCAATATATGGATGAGATAGGTGTCGAAATAGATTCAATTTCTGGCACATCCATAGGGGCTCTTGTTGGGGTAAGTTATGCTTCTGGCGTAAAGCCGAAAGATCAATTGGAAATCTTTAAATCAAAAGAATTTAAATCTGTTTTTTCATTTAAACCATTTGGTCCATCTCTTTTTAGTATAAATTTAAAGTCAGAAATTTTAGATAAATTGTTTTTAGAAACCAAACTAGAAAATCTAAAAATTCCCACCACAATTACTGCTGTTAATTTACATAATGGCGAAAATATTTACTTTAAAAGTGGTGATGCAGTAAAACTTTGTATGGCGAGTTGTGCGCTTGTTCCTGTTTTTGCACCAATAAAATATGAAAATATGTTACTTGCAGATGGAGGCATAGTAAACCATATGCCATTAGATTCATTGGCAGATAGTAACTTAAAAATAGTAGGTGTTAATCTTCATCCTATATTTGATACAAATATCAAAACTACACTTTGGTCAAATTTTAAAAGAGCACTTTATGTTATGACTTTTTCCCAAAATAGACAGAGTCAAGATAAATGTGATATTTTGATAACTACGCCGAAATTGAGCAAATATTCTATATTGTCATTTAATCATTTGGATGAACTATTTAATCTCGGATATAATGATGCAAAGAGTATCTTAGTTGAATTTAATCAATAACTACAACTTTACTTTATATGTGGTAAAATTCATTTTGATTTAAATAGATAGGAATTCAGTTGAAAAAAGTTACCTCTATGCAAAAAAGAGCCACCATAATTTCAAGTAGTGTGGCATTTTTTTTAGTTTGTGTAAAATTCACTATAGGATTATTTAGTGGTTCTGTGGCTGTTTTGGCTTCTGCAATTGACTCTATGTTAGATTTCTTTGTATCTATATTTAATTTCTTTGCTATCAAAAAAGCAGAAGAAGATCCAACGCAAAATTTTCAATATGGAAAAGGTAAAATTCAAGGAATAGCCGCTGTGATAGAAGGTACTATCATAATTATATCGGGGCTATATATTATTTATAAAGCTATTGACAAGGGGCTCCATGATGAAGTAACTTCTATGGTTTTACCTTCCATCTATGTGATGCTTTTTTCTATAACAGTTACGTCTTTATTGGTTATTTATCTCTCAAATGTTGCAAAAAAAACAGACAATATTGTTATAAAATCAGATGCACTTCATTACAAAACAGACCTTTGGAGCAATGGTGTTATATTATTGTCTCTATTTTTGGTTTTTATAACAAAGCAAGATATTATTGATGCTGTTTTTGGTTTTGGTATAGGGATATATATTATCTATTCTGCCATAGAGATTGTTAGTGATGGCACAAAGATATTACTAGACCACTCTTTACCAGAAAATCAGGTGGAGAAAATAGAGCAAATTTTAAAAAATCATAAAGAGATAACAAGCTTTCATTGGTTAAAAACTAGAACAGATGGGAGCGTTAATTTTGTTGAATTTCATATGGTGCTAAGACCCAATATGCTACTTTTAGAAGCCCATAGAATAGCCGAACAAGTTGAAGATAATATAATGCAAACAGATCCAACAAAAAGATGGGTGATAACTCCACATTTTGACCCATATGATGATGAAGAGATCAATGAAGCAATGTTCACAAATGGTGTTCTGCAAACTTCAGATAAGAGTTTATAGTGATATATCTATTTTCATCTTCAAAGCATGATGATGTTTTTAATATGCCGCTAATTGAGTTTAAGATTTTAAAAGAAACCATAGATGTGTCAAAGTATGATTTATTACTTTTTACATCCAAAAATGCAGTTATTGCAATAGATAAGATAAGTAAAGAGTGGAAGGCTATACCATCAATTGCTATTGGCAAAGAGAGTGCAAATACAATATCTAAACTCGGTGGAAGTGTAGTGTTTGTATCAAATGGCTATTCAAAAAATCTTTCATCGGATATAAAAAAAATATTTTCAAATAAAAAAATACTCTATGTAAGACCAAAAGTTGTTGCAACGAATTATATAATTGATTTAGCCAAAGAAAATATAGATATAGATGATGTTGTATTGTATGAAACTGTATGCAAAAGATATGATATTGCTCAGAAACCAATCTCAAATTCAGTGCTAATTTTTACATCACCATCAACAATCGAGTGTTTTATGGAGAATTTTAAATCTCTAGATGGATATAAGATTGTTGTAATTGGTGAAACTACAGCAAAACGACTTCCTAAAGACACAAAATACCATATGCCCAAAAGTACAAATATAAAAGAGTGTATCAAACTCGCTTTTAGTCTTTAAAATCATTTTATAATTCCAAATAAGATATAATTAGTTAGGTGTTTTAGAGGCACCCTTAACTTTGCCTGAGTGGTTCGACGACTGTATACGAGGTCCAACATATTTTCTTAGTGGGACTAGTAGTAAATCGGTGTGTGGATGGTATCGTTTGAGCATAATTTATGCGAGATACTGACCCCTAAAGATTTCTCTCTCCTGCGTCGTTGGCTTTATCGGGCCGACTTTTTAACAGAACGGCTATTTGGGTAAAGTTACTTCAAACCTATGGTGTCTTTGGTCACCATAGGTTTGAAGTAAAAGAAAAAAAGGATTTACATAGTGAATATTTTGATTATAGGAAGCGGTGGTAGAGAATACTCTATAGGTTTGGCATTAAAAAATAGAAGCAATGTTGACAAAATTTATTTTAATCCAGGAAATGGTGCGACTGATATGTTGGGGACTAATATATCAATAAAAGATTTCAATGAGCTGGCAGATTTTGTAGATGCAAATCATATAGAACTTACTATTGTTGGTCCTGAAGCACCATTAACAGAGGGTGTTGTTGATGTATTTAAAGCTAGAGGTCTAAATATATTTGGACCGAGCGCAAAAGCAGCACAACTTGAAGGCTCTAAGATATTCATGAAAAACTTCTTAAGCAGACACAATATTCCTACGGCAAAATACATCGAAACCAATTCACTTGAAGTTGCATATAAATTTATAGAAACTTTGACGCCTCCTATTGTGGTTAAAGCAGATGGATTGTGTGGCGGTAAAGGCGTAATAATTGCCAAAAGTTATGATGAAGCAAAAAAAGAAGCTGGCGAAATGTTAAGCGGAAATGCATTTGGAGATGCAGGAAAGTCAATAGTTGTAGAAGAGTTTTTAGATGGATATGAGCTTAGTGTATTTGCTATATGTGATGGCAAAGATTATGTGATACTTCCGGCAGCACAAGATCATAAAAGACTTCTTGATAATGATGAAGGACCAAATACTGGTGGCATGGGTGCTTATGTTCCAACGCCACTTGTTAGCGAAGATATTTATAAAAAACTTGAAGATAGAGTTGTGAAACCAACACTAAAAGGTATGAAAGAAGAAAATATGCCTTTTACTGGCGTGCTTTTTATGGGTGTAATGGTTGTGAAAGGTGAGCCAATTATCTTAGAATACAATGTTCGCTTTGGAGATCCAGAGTGTGAAGAGATAATGCCACTTCTGAAAAATCCATTAGACCTGTTTTACAAGGCAGCTATTGGTGATCTTGCAAGTGCAAAAATAGAATTTTTTGACAAATTTGCAGTTGGTGTTGTTATGGCAAGCAAAAATTATCCATATAGCGACAGTGTTCCAGCGGAGATTATAGTTGATGATATAGTTCATGATGGCTTAAGCGAAAATGCACATATTTCTTATGCCGGAGTAAGTCGAGGCGAAGATGGAAAGCTTTATGCAACAGGTGGTCGCGTTTTGGTTTGTGTTGGTATCGGAGATAGCATCAAACAAGCACAGCAAAGAGCGTATATGCTTTGTGGTCAAGTTCATTTTGCAGGCAAGCAATGCAGAAGTGATATAGCATATCAAGCACTTAGTTTAGAGAGTTGATTTATGAATATCACGCCATTAATTAAAAAATCAATATTTTTAAGGGCTGATAATTATAGAAAATTTAATAAGTTGGTTGTTGTAAATGTATAAAAAACTTTCTCTCATAGCTTTTGTTGCAATTTCTAGTTTTGTTAATGCAGATGATTCAAACCTAAGCATAGAAATCCTAGCATCACAAATAGATGGTACAAAAACCACAGCAAATGCAGCTGATGATGTTTTGGTATTTTATAAAGATGCTATATTGAAGGCCGATAGTGCATTTTTTGATAGGAATAGTTCGCTTTTAACACTTGATGGAAATATAGAATCCATAGGATATTCTGGCACCAAAGAACAAACAAATCATATGGTTGTAAATACACTTACCAATGATACTAAAAGTGACTGTCTATTTTTAACAAATGAAAATGATATTTGGTTATATACAAATGATGCAAAAAAATATGGTAATCTTTATTTTTTAGGCAACACAATGCTTTCAAGTTGTTCTCTTAAAGATCCATTGTGGAAAATGGTATTTGATAATTCTACATACGATGATCAAAATGAACTTATGCAACTTTATGGAGTTAAGCTTTATTTATGGGATGTACCAGTTTTTTATTTACCTTATCTCTCTTTTACTACAAATAATGAAAGAAAAAGTGGATTATTGTTTCCAAAGCTAGGATACAATGAAGATACAGGGATACTTTATGAGCAGCCAATTTTTTGGGCACCATATGCAAATTGGGATATAGAGTTCAATCCACAAATAAGAAGCAAAAGAAGCGTCGGATTATATGGTACTTTTAGATTTGCAGATAGTGAAAATTCAAATGGAGAAATTAGGCTTGGCGGTTTTAGAGATTTTGATAACTACTATGAAACAAATAATCTAAAATACAAAAATCACTATGGCTTAGAGTTTTTGTATGATTCTTCAAAGGTTTTTGATTTACCATTGGATTTCAAAGATGGACTCTATATAAATGCAATATATTTAAATGATATAGATTATATAAATTTACAAAAATCTAGATTAGATCATTTTGGTGTTACTAATTTTCAAGAAAGCAGATTGAATTACTTTGCGAACAATAATGATTATTTTGCTCTTTTGAATGCAAAATATTTTATTGATACAACAAAAGAGTCCAACGCTGATACATTGCAAGTTTTACCATCTTTGCAATTTCATAAATTTTATGACCAAATATATACATTGCCACTATACTACAGTGCGGATTTTACTTTTGGAAATTATTATAGAACAAAAGGATCAACTCTTCAAAGGGCTGACTTTACAATTCCTTTTGAATTGAGCCAAAGTTTTTTTGATGATTATCTCAGAGTTACTTTAAGTGAAGAGCTTTATGCTACAAAACTCTTTTTTGGAGGTGTGACATCTGGCGTCAATGATTTTTCATTTGCATCAAATACAAACAAAATATCATTCTCTAGTGATTTGACTAAGCGATATGAAAATTATACCCATGTGTTACAGCCATCATTTTCTTATAGTAATCTAGGCAGCACAAAAGAATCGCCACTAGATTATGCCTCTATAGGGCTAGAGCAACAAAAGCTTTATACTTTAGATTTGCCAAAAGAACAGTATAGATTTACTCTTAGCCAGTATATTTATGATAACAATAGTGAATTAAATTTTTTAGAAAGAATGTCTCAAATTTATTATCCAAATGATGATTATGATTTTGGAGATTTAGAACATGAATTTGGAGTAAATTATAAAAATTTCAACATATCAAATCAGCTTTTATACTCATATGAATTTAGTAAATTTAGATCTATATATACAAATGCCTCATGGCATAATGATGATGTGTATCTAGGTTTATCACACGCTTATAAAAAAGATATTGTAGATGAACTAAATGAAATAGCTGTTGCAAACAATATAAATTTGGATACAACTTATAAAATAAATAAAAATGTTTCTATTTTTGGAGGGGTTAGTTATGAGCTTGATAATAAAAATAGTAAATTTTGGAATTTTGGAGCTAGTTACAATAAAGATTGTTTTGGGCTAAGTGCATCATTATCTAAAACATCAACGCCGACTTTGACACAGTCTGGAGCTTCTTATAATGATAGTATAAATTTCTATATACAGCTTAAATTTATACCTTTTGCAACAGTTGGATCAACTAGATAATATGAATTACACAAATATACAAAAAGCTCTTGAAACTTTAAATCTTCCTGTGATGATTACAAAAAATGACGTAAAAAAACAATATCGTTTTTTAGCAAAGAAAAATCATCCAGATGTTGGTGGAGATGTTGTTAAGCTTCAAGAGTTAAATATCGCATATAGTGTGCTTATGGATTATATTGATAATTTTAAATTTTCTTTCGACGAAAACGAAGTAGCAAAGCAACTTCCATCCGAATATCATCTAGGCAACTTTAAGATGTAAATCTATTTGTCATTCCTTTTAGGATATAATAATTACAATATTTTAAAAGGTAAGCTCTTAATGAATCAAGTTCACAAAACAATATCAAATAATCATCTAAGAGAGGATTTTTATTTTCGAAAAGTAGCCAAACAAGCCAATGGCAGTGTTTGGTACACTCAAGGCAAAGCAGTTCTTATAGCTACAGTTGTTGCAGATACTGAGCCAGTAGATGACGATTTTTTGCCTATGACTGTGCAGTATATAGAAAAATCTTATGCTGCAGCAAAAATACCTGGAGGATTTATAAAAAGAGAATCCAAACCAAGCGATTTTGAAACATTAACATCAAGAATTATTGATAGATCTATTAGACCAATATTCCCAAAAGGTTTTAATTATCCTATAACAATAACAATTCTAGTTGTGAGTAGTGACAGTAATGTAGATATGCAAGTGGCAGCTATTCATGCAGCAAATGCGGCACTTTTGACATCCAATATTCCTATAAACAAAAGTATTGCTACTTCAAGAGTTGGCATGGTAGATGGTGAGATAGTTTTAAATCCAACACTAGAAGTTCAAGAGAAAAGCAGTTTAGACTTAATCGTTTCTGGCTCTGGCGATGATATTGTTATGATTGAGATGAGAGCCATTGGGGACGAGGAAAGTATAAATGATATAGACGAAGATAAGCTAGGAAAATTTATACAAAGTGCTTCTAGAAATATATCTGAACTTTCAAAAGAATATGAAAAAGAATTTTTAAGCCTTAAACCAACACCAATTGAGTTTAAGCTTTATGAAATAAATAGTGATAAAGAAGTTGAAAATTATTTGATAAATAATTTTTCCAAAAGCATAAAAGAGACTATTTTACATATGGCAAAAAGCGAAAGAAGTAATGCATTAAAAGATCTTCAAGTAATCATAGAAAAAGATTTGATTGCTAAAAATATAGAGTTCGATACAAAAAGTCTAAAAGAAACACTAGCTATTGTAAAAGCCAAAATTATGAGAGATATGGTCATCAATGAAAAAGTAAGAGCAGACGGAAGAGCATTGGATGAGGTTAGACCTATAACTATAGAGACCAATTTATTGCCTTCAGTTCATGGAAGCTGCTTATTTACTAGAGGTCAAACACAAGCTTTAGTAACAGCAACTTTGGGTGATAAAAAAGATGCTCAAAGTTATGAGTTGATTACTGAAAAAACATCTGGCTATGAAAATTTTATGGTTCACTATAATTTTCCAGGTTTCTCTGTGGGGGATTCTAAGCCTATTGGACCAACAAACAGAAGAGAATTAGGTCATGGTAATTTGGCAAAGAGAGCATTAGATTGTAGTTTAAATATAAACCAAAATCAAACCATTAGAGTTGTTTCAGAAGTTTTAGAAAGTAATGGCTCGTCATCGATGGCAACTGTTTGTGGCGGTTCTTTGGCTCTTGTTGCAGCAGGGATAGAAGTCAAATCACTTATAGCTGGCGTTGCTATGGGTCTTATAAAAGAGAATGATAAATATGTTGTTTTGACAGATATTATGGGACTAGAAGATTTTGAAGGGGATATGGATTTTAAAGTAGCAGGTTCCCAAGAAGGCGTAAGTGCTTTACAGATGGATGTAAAACTTGGTGGTATTAGTGTAGATGTAGTAAAAGATGCTATCGTTCAAGCTAGAAAAGCAAAACAACATATACTAGAGATTATGCGAGAAGCAGCAAGCAATATAAAACCATCTTTAGCAGTACCTAAAACTGAACATTTTTTAGTTCCTGTTAGCAAAATAGGAGACATTATAGGTAAAGCAGGCTCAACTATAAGAGAGATTATAGAGAAATTTGAGGTTAGTATAGATATAGATAGAGACAAAGGTGGCGTTAAGATAAGCGGTCAAGATACAGATAAGCTACTAGGGGCAAAAGACTATATACAAAATATAGTAAATAGCGAAACAAAAGAACCAATGATTTACGAGCTTGGAGCTATATATAAAGGCAAGGTTAAAAAAATTACTGATTTTGGTGTTTTTGTAGAGATGCCAGATGGATTTGATGCTCTTCTGCATATATCAAAAGTTGATAAAAATCGTGTCGATAATCTCAACTCAATATTTAAAACAGATGACGTAATAGATATAGTCGTCATAGAACAAAATGGTAAAAAAATAGAATTAGCAACACCAGCTTTTTTAAACTAAATTTGGATACAATTCATCCGTAAATTAAAATGATAAGTAGGGATACGCAAGCCGAACAGATTTTATTTATAGTCCAAAAGACTTAAAAATTTAAATTAAAGGAAATAAAATGAAAAAGTTTTTCGTTGCTTTTTTAACTCTTGGTGCTGCTGCATTTGCTGCTGACGCAAACACTTCTATGATTCAAGCTTATTCAATACTTGCTGCTGTTGTTGGTGTTGGTCTTGCTGCACTTGGTGGAGCTATAGGTATGGGTAATACTGCTGCTGCTACAATCGCTGGAACAGCAAGAAACCCAGGTCTTGGAAGCAAATTAATGACTACAATGTTTATTGCTATCGCTATGATCGAAGCACAAGTTATTTATACACTTGTTTTGGCATTTATAGCACTATTCTCTAATCCATTTTTGGGTTAATTTTTTAAGCAGTAGATTTTTTCTACTGCAAATCTAATTTTGCGGTCGTGGTGGAACGGTAGACACGCTACCTTGAGGTGGTAGTGCCCTACGGGTGTGGGGGTTCAAATCCCCCCGACCGCACCAAAATCAAACAAAAAACTCACATTTTTCTTACTTATTTTTCAAATTTACTTTATTTTTTTATTTTTAGCTTGCTTTTATTTTTTTTTATGTTATAATGCTCAATCTTAATATTAAACAAAGGATAGCACATGACAAAAGCAGAGTTTGTAGAACTTATGCAAAAAAATGGTAATTTCGAAAGCAAAGCAGCAGCCGAAAGAGCAATAAAAGCTTTTACTGATTCAATAACAGCAGTTTTAGCTAAAAAAGACAGCTTAACATTGGTAGGTTTTGGTACTTTTTCAACTGCTAAAGTTGCAGCTAAAAGTGGTACTGTTCCAGGAACTACTAAAACTTATACTAAACCAGCTCATACTGCACCTAAATTCAAATTTGGTAAAACAGTTAAAGACGCTGTAAACTAATTACTCACAACCTCGCTTTTGCGAGGTAAA
>FAXN01000087.1 GCA_001493195.1 Sulfurovum sp. enrichment culture clone C5
AAATTCATTGGAATTATCACTAAATAATACAAATGGCATTACCGCCATAGGAGAAGTTATCCATACGTATAAAAATGCGAAACCTATAGCCAAAAACGAGATTGTAAATCTTCCAAAAGGCTTTCATTATAACCTATGGAATGAATTGCCAAGTAGCAAAAGATGGAGCCATAATTTTAAAAGAGAAAAAACCGCAATAGATCATATCATACTTCCTGCTAGCTTATTTGACAAAAAAGGAATTAACTATAAAGATAACTCATTTGGTGTATTCGCCCCAAATTATTTGCTAAATAGATATGGTGGAATCAATAGATGGAAGATAAAAAATGGGAATCATTTAGGAAGCGGATATTCTGATCATTTGCCTATAAAGGCCTTTTTTACAACTAATCCATTTAATCTTACAAACAAAGCTATGCCATTTTCCGCAATAAAAAAACCAATAGATTATTTGTATCAGGTAGATGGTATCACCAATGATATATTGCTTGAAAATGTAACTGTTGTATGGGCTAGAAAGAATATCGCCTTAATCAAACAAACACCAAATAATAGAGGAATAGTGTTGTATAAATGTCAAAATGGTTTAAAAGTTGGAGGCAAATATGATATTATCGTCCACGAGATAAAAACTTACAAAGGCTTAAAAGAGATAACAAATATTACGCCTAGTAAATTAAAAGGCGTGGTAAATATTGCACCATTTTATAAAAATACCAAAAGTTTGAATTTTCCAATAAATCAAAATGAAGTTATAAAAGATATTGTAGGTGTATATAAAAATCATAAGATATATTTTGCCAATGGCAAATCATTGCCAATTTTCTTTAAAATTAAAAACTTTATCATAAAAGACAGCTCAAAAGTAAAGATACTTTATGGACATTTGGGGTACTATAAAGGAGTTGAAATTGTTATATATGATAAAAATGATATTGAGATTATGGAGTAAAAATGGCTTATTATACTTGGATACTTTCTTTTCACGTTCTTAGTTTTCTTAGTTGGATGGCTATGCTTTTTTATCTACCTAGGTTATTTGTCTATCACAGAGAACATAATGATAATGAGGGATTTTTGGAAGTTGTTAAAATTCAAGAATATAAGCTTTATAAATACATTGGACAGCCTGCATTGTGGGCTACTCTCTTAAGTGGTTTGACTCTTGTTTTGTTAAATCAAGGTGTACTTCAAAGTGGTTTTTGGTTTTACTTAAAGATAATATTTGCAATTTTACTTTTGATTTATAGTTTTTCTCTTGATTATTTCAGAATTGCACTGGCAAATGATGCTAATTTTAAAAGTGGCAAGTTTTTTAGGTTCTACAATGAAGTTCCAACTATTTTAAGTATCGTTATAGTCGTTATGGTCGTGGTTAAGCCATTTTAGTATAATTATTTTTATTTTATGCTACAATGAAATAAAAAAATAAAGGATATGTCGTGGGATTGCCTGAAATTAATTTGACATTTTTGGAAAACATTATATCTGTGCCTTTTCATCTACATCCAGCAATTGTACACTTTGCGGTCAGCTTACCAATAATTATTTTACTCATAGAGATATTTAATCTTTTTCCCAAAAGGAAGATTATCGATGTTGTGACAGTGGGGCTTTTGGGCATGCTTCTTTTTGTTTTAATGGGGGTTTATATATCTGGGGTTACCGATGGAAAAGAAGCTTTTGAATTGCTAGATAGCAATGCTCAGGAAGCTTTAAAATCACACAAAATTTTGGGAACTTATATAATCCTTTTTGGATTTATTCTTGTTGCTTTGTTTAAAATATTGAGTGTAGTAACCAATAAAATATATTATAAGATTTTATATATATTGATTTTGACTGTATTTGTAGTGGCTACTCTAAAGCAGGGTAAAGACGGTGGTGAACTCGTAGATAAACATGGAGTTAATGTACAAAGAGCAAAAATATTGGGAGATGAACTTTTTGATCTCCAATTGAAATATGATGATCTGAATAAATCATTTAGTACATTAAAAATTAAAGAAAATAATTCAACGCTCGATATTAACACAACAGCGCCAAAATCTCTCAAAGATATAAATGCGACTATTGCACCAATGCCTTTGGCAAAAAAAGATATTTAATAATAAACTTTTGAGAGGTATAGTCCATTTGGAGATGCCAATGAGTTTGAATGCTTTTTATGGCACCCTAATTGCTCTTTTAGCATTTCCATAGATAGTTGATTTGTTGCATACTTCATGCATGTTTCTACCATTAGGCGTACTTGAGAGCGAAGAAATCTATTTGCAGATATTTTTATAATATGGTAATTTTTATATTTTTTATACCTAGTTTGATATATTGTGCAAATAGTGTTTGTTTGGCTTTCATCTGCTTTACAAAATAGTTTAAAGTCATATTCCCCTTTAAATATCTCTAAAGCTGATTTTAGTTTTTGCATATCAAACTCATTATAAAATCCAATATAATTTTGCTCAAAAACATTTAGAGGATGGGCTTTAAATATATAAAGATAATCTCTCTTTTTTGCATCAAATCTAGCATGGAAATTGTCATTTGTTGGGATAATTTTTTTTATTTTTATATGTTTTAACTTTCGGTTTAACTCATTTTGTAATTTTAGTAAATCACTCCAAAAATTTGGAACATCAAAAGATATCGTTTGATTTATGGCATGCACACCCCTATCTGTTCTGCCAGCCCCTATGAGATTTGAATCAATTCCAAGGCTTTTTAATGCAATCTTTAGACTATCTATGACTGTATTGTGGTATGTTTTTTGACTTTGAAAGCCAAAAAAATATGCACCATCATAGCTTAGTGTCATACGAACTCTCATTAAAAAACTTTCTCCACCCTATGTTTAAAGAGCATTTTACCGCCAATTGTTATGACCAAAATGCCGAGCATAAGCAAAAAGATATTTCCATATTTTTCTAAAAAAGATGCATACATATAAGTAATTAAACTAATAGCAAATATAACAATATAAGAGTTGTTTGATTGATATCTTGAATGGATTATACTAAATGATGCTACCGCATATAGTGTTATTATAGGCATAAGACTGATAAATATAAAGAAAAATATTCTATTTTTTTCCTTCGTGTCTTTTAATGAATTGCTCCAATATTCTTTTATATTTTGAAAACTCATGTCATTTTTATTGCTAGTATCATAAGCGATTAGCTGTTTGAATTTTGCTTGTCTAAGTTTTTCTTTATCGTATGTATATCCAAAACCGTCTTCAAGCATAAAATAACCCTGTGATTTTGGATCGTTTACGATTTTGCCATTTTTTGCCAAAAAAATCTGCTCGCCTTTTTTGGCGCTTGGGTTATATATGACAATATCATGATATTGCGTTTTGTCTTGTGTGTTTATAAATAGATAATAATCATCAAATTTTTGTCCCAAAGAGTTTGGATCTATGTTTAGTTTTGCTTCTGATATCTTTGTAATTTTAAATGAATTATACATTTGTTTTGTTACTGGCATTGCAAAAAAAGATATAGCAAGCAGGAGTATAGAAAAAAGAATTGAGAGAGAAAAATATTTTTTTATAATACTAGATGAGCTAACTCCAAAAGAATACAAAGCACCAAGTTCATTATCATTTGATAGTCTGATAAGCGTCAAAGATATAGTTGCAACAAATGATACAGGTAGGGTATAAAAAATAATAGAAGGCAAAAAGTATCCATATAACCTTAAGACATCAAGAAAATCTAGTTGTATTTGATTTGTGAGCATAGAAATTCTTATGAAATAAACTAGAGAAATAATTGCAAAAAATGGCAAAAATATCATAAAAAATGTTTTGCTAAAGTTTGAAGAGAGATAATCTTTTATTTTAACCATGCATAATCATTTCTATTATTTTATAAGCCTCTTTGTCAAAAATATAAACTATGAAAGTAGCAAGTGCTAAAAACGGTACAAATGGTACACCTTTATCTCTATAAATCATAGAAGGGATTAAGGCTAGTATGGCTGATAAAAATATAGCTATAAAAAACAGTGGAAATCCTAGCAATGCACCCATGGTTGCTGCTACTATGATATCAGCTTCTCCCATAGTTTCTTTTTTTGCTATTTTGGAACTTATCCAAGAGACGGCAAATAATCCAAATGCGGCTATGATACCATTTATAATAGAGTTTAAAAAAGCAGGGTTAACGATGGCAAAAACTAAAGCCGCAACATTTACACTATCAGGAACAGCCATATAGTCAAAGTCTATCATACTAAGAGCAAGTAAAGAAGCAAAAGATAAAAATACAAATGGTAGATACCATGTAAGTCCGATTTTATAATAGAGTACAAGAAATAATAAACCAGTAATAATTTCAATCAAAGGATATCTAGATGATATTTTGGTTTGACAAAAAGCACATTTGCCTCTTAGAAATATCCAAGAAAATATAGGGATATTATGCCACCATTTTAAAGGGTTTTTACAACTTGGGCAATGTGATGCAGGGAATGCGATATTTTGCTCTAAAGGAATTCTGTATATTACAACATTTAAAAAAGATCCTATCGCTATACCAAAAGAAAATATTAACAAGTCTATCATGAAAGTCCTCCAAATTTTCTATCAATCATATAGTATTTTTCTATAATGTTTTCAAGTTCTTGAGATGTAAAATCTGGCCATAAAGTTGGCGTAAAAAAAAGTTCACTATAAACAGTTTGCCAAAGTAAAAAATTACTCATTCTTTGCTCTCCACCTGTTCTGATAAGTAAATCTATATCACTAAAAGGCGTATCAAGTACACTTGAGATATTTTCTTCTGTTATTTCTTTGTTTTGATTGATGAGTTTATTGACAGCTCTTGTTATCTCATCTCTAGCCCCATAGTTCAAAGCCAATATCTGTGTTAGTTTTTTATTGTTTACCGTTTCATTTTTTACATGTTCAATTTTTTCTTGGAGTTTTGTTGAAAACTTTGATAAATCTCCAATAGTTTCAAATCTTATGTCAAATTTATCATACGTTTCAAGTTCTCGTTCAAGATATATTTCAAGTAATTTCATCAAAAAATCAACTTCCATCTTGGGTCGTTTCCAGTTTTCTGTACTAAAAGCATACAAAGTTAGAGTTTTAATTGTAGGGTGCTTAGAGCAATACTCAGTAATATCTCTTATGGTTTCAGCTCCTCTTTCATGTCCTGCAGATCTAGATAGTCCTCGCTCTTTTGCCCATCTGCCATTTCCATCCATGATTATCGCTAGATTTACAAGAGAATTTTGCTTCATTTAGATAACTTTTTAGACATTTCTAATATCTCTAATCCAAGAGAGAGTTTATCTTTTTTATCAAAATCTATCTTTTCTACGCCATCAATCCAAGTGATTTTATTTGTATCACTTCCAAAATTATTTTCTTTTGAGATATGGTTATAACACACAGCATTCACATTTTTATCTTTTAGTAAGTTTTGTGCATTTTTTAACCCATTTTTTTCATCTGTTTCAGCTTTGAATGCAATGGTTTTGATTCCATTTTTATCGATATTCGTTAGAATATCAGGATTTTGTTTTAATTTTATATCCCAACTCTCGCCAATATCGCTTTTTTTGATTTTTCCAACTTGCGGATATGCTGGGGTAAAGTCAGCAACTGCAGCCACCATAAAAAGATATGGCTCTTTTTGTATCAAAGCAATAGAATCTGGATTGTTTATGCTTGGTTTACTCATCATTCCTTTTTTGGCAACCCTTAAAGAATCTATAGTATATTCAAGCATTTCAGAGGCACTCTCTACATCAATTGTATAGATATTTTTTGGTAAATCATTATGGTTGGCTGTTGTGATTAAGCATACATCAGCACCTTTGAGAAATAATGCTGTTGCGATAGAGTTTGCCATTTTCCCACTAGAGTAATTTGAAACAAATCTCACATCATCAATCTTTTCTCTTGTTCCACCACCAGTTACTACTACTCTTCGATTTGTCCAAAAGTCATCTTTTAAAAGTATTTTAGAACATTCCCAAAAGATTTCATTTACTTCTGCCAATGCACCATTGCCAGTATCACCACACGCTAAAAGTTTGCTTTGAGATTCTATGATAGTAAAATCGCTTACAGCTAACATTTTAAGTGAATTTTTGGTTTGATGATTCTCAAGCATATTTGTATTTGCTGCAGGCGCTATTGCGATCGGTTTATTACAAGCAAGTACAGTTTCAAGAAGGATATTATCAGCTATACCTTTTGATATTTTGTTTATTGTATTTGCAGTTGCTGGAGCGATAAGTAGTAAATCAGCATCTTTGGTTATCTCTATATGGTTTAGATTATTTGCCCAGCTTTCGCTACCTTCATGTAAAACAACATTTCTTGTTAATGCTTCAAAAGTAAGAGGAGTTACAAATCTTTTTGCAGCCTCACTCATTATTATTTGTACGCTTGCACCAGCTTTTATAAAAGCTCTTGCTATATCACATGCTTTGTATGCTGATATACTACCAGTTACGCCTATTGCTATTTTTTTACCTGTCAAATCTACATTCATTTTTTAATTCCAAAAAATTTATAAAAAAAGCTTGCTATGCTTTTTTGTGGTGTTCTACTAAGTACCAAATCCCCACTGCTTGGATCTTTTGTCACAGTTGTACCAGCTGCTATCATAACATCATCTGGTATATTCACGGGGGCAACAAGCTGAGAATCACTTCCTATGAAAACATTTTTACCTATGATTGTTTTGTATTTGCTTTTGCCATCATAGTTGCAAGTGATAGTTCCTGCTCCTATATTTGTTCCTTCATCAACACTAGCATCTCCTATGTAACTTAGATGACCTGCTTTTACTCCATTTAGAGTTGATTTTTTTATCTCAACAAAATTACCGATATGAGTATCGGTTATATCACTATCAGGTCTTATCCTAGCCATCGGACCAATATCACTATTTGATAGTTTAGAGTTTTCCACTACGCTACTAGCTTTGATATGTGAATTTTTAATATCACAATTACCGATTATGCTAACTCCATTTTCTATGATGCACTCGCCTTCAAAAGTAGCCCTTGAGTCTATATAGATAGTGCTTGGCAACCTCATGATTACACCCTCACTCATCCAATATGCACGGATTCTTGTCTGCATAATCTCTTCGGCGCTGGAAAGATCAAGTTTAGAATTTACTCCTTTAAACTCTTCTTCATTTACAAATACAGGTTTAACATCAAGATTATCATTCACAGCCATTTCGACAATATCTGTTAAATAATATTCTTTTTGCGCATTTTCATTTTTTAGTTTAGGAATATATTGTTTTAAAAGCTCACTTTTTACGCAGTAAACACCAGCGTTTACACTTTTTGTTTTTAGCTGTTCATCATTGCAGTCTTTTTGTTCAACTATATGTTTTACGCTACCATCTTTTATGATAACTCTACCATACCCACTTGGATTGTCAAGTTCTATAACACTCATCGTTATATCGCTATCATTGTCTATCAGTTTATGTAACGCTTTATTTGTAATAAGAGGCATATCGCCATTTAGTATAAGTGTTTTTTCATGTTTAGTTTTTACTCCCATCATCGCTCCGCCAGTACCTGGAAAGTTTATAGCGTCTTGGATATGGAAGTTTATATTTGTGTAGTTTTCTATGATTTTAGATTCTATCATATTAGCTTCATGAAAAAGCACTATGGTTATATCGTCACTTATCTTTTGTGCTGCATCAATGGCATGAAATAGCATAGGTTTGCCTGATATTTCATGAAGCACTTTTGGTAGTTTAGATTTCATTCTTGTGCCTTGTCCAGCAGCAAGGATTACGACGCTCACATTCACTTTTTAGCCTTTATTGGGTAAAATAAAATATACTAATTATCGTGATTATATCTTAGTTGTAATTAAAATGACACAAAAAGGCTAAAAATGAACTGTAAACACTTTGGATTTTGTGGTGCTTGTAATTTATATAATTTAGATTATGAAAAGCAACTTCAAGACAAATCTAAAAAAGTTTCAGAGCTTATAGAGTATGAAAATCTTACGATTTTTGATTCGCCCAAACAAAACTATAGAGCAAGGGCAGAATTTAGGATTTGGCACGATGGAGATATATGTAACTATGCTATGACCAATATGGATAAAAATGGAGTCATTAAGATAGACGAGTGTAAGATGGTTTTGCAACCGATAGAAAATCGTATGTGGAAACTACTTTATATTATCAATTCATCTGAAATTTTGAAAAGAAAACTTTTTGGCGTAGAGTTTTTAAGTTCTACACTTGATGATGTTATTATTACTATGCTTTATCATAAAAAACTTGATGATGATTGGATATCAGAGGCAAAAGAGTTAGAAAATACACTAAAAGCAAACATCATAGGTAGGAGTAGGGGACAAAAAATAGTTCTTTCAAAAGAGTATATAACTGAAGAGTTAAATATAGACAATAGCATATATAGATACAACCAATACGATGGAGGATTTACTCAACCAAATCCAAAAGTCAATGAAAAAATGATTACTTGGGCGAAAGAAAAAGCATCTAGTGTTGGTCGTGGAGATTTGCTTGAGAGTTATTGTGGGCTTGGTAATTTTACATTGCCACTTTCATCTTGCTTCGATAAAGTATTGGCAACTGAAGTTTCAAAAAAATCCATCTACAACGCTTTGGAAAATTGTGAGATAAACGATATAGATAATATCCATTTCATTAGACTTTCAAGCGAGGAGTTAAGTGAGGCTTTGCGTGGAGAGAGAGAATTTAATCGTTTAAAAGATATAGATTTAAAAGCGTTTAATTTCTCTTGTGTGCTTGTTGATCCCCCTCGTGCAGGGCTTGATGATGGGACTATCGAACTTATTTCAAACATACAACATATCATATATATCTCATGCAACCCCGAAACTCTTGCTAGAGATTTGAAAATTCTTAAGCTTTCACATGATGTAATGGATGGGGTTATTTTTGATCAGTTTCCACACACGAGCCATATTGAAAGTGGAGTATTTTTAAGAAAAAAATAAATTTTAACATTAATTTAATACTATAGAGATATAATTAATATTCGTTTGTGTCTGCTTTTTATATAATATTTTCAACTTATTTTATAGGACTCAATTATGATTAAAGATTTTATATTTTTTATATTTTTTATATTTTTTATTAGTGGGTGTAGCACCAAAGACCACACTCTATTTCAAGATGCAAATCAAGATTCTATAAACAACAAATCTCACAATTTGACAAATATATCTTATTCAAACAAAATATCCCCAAGAGATAGATTGTCCATAGAAATTTTTAATGGCCAAAAACCAATATCTTTCAATGGCAATGTTTCACAAAACTATCTTGATCCAGAAAGAGGTTATATCGTGTCCAACAAAGGAACTGTATTTTTACCTCTTGTTGGGTATGTTCAAGTTGCTGGACTTAGTGAGAGTGAAGCTAGTGAATTGCTCACAAAAGTTTATGGGGAATATTTGAGGTTTCCTTTTGTTAAGCTCGATATTTTAAATCAAAGAGTCTATATCATAGGGGAAGTTCAAAAGCCAGGTATTGTTCCAGTCAATAATGAAACATTAAATTTCTTTGAAGCCTTAGCTCAAGTTGGAGATTTTACAGATTATGCAAATAGAACAGAAGTAAAAATCGTAACATATATAGATGGAAAGCCACACATTAGAAGTGTTGATATGACAAAAATGGAATCTATGCAAATGGCAAATTTGATACTTAAACCAAATGATATAGTTTACATTCCACCTCGTGACATAAAAGTGTACAATACATATCTAAGAGAGAGCGCGCCACTACTAGACACTATAGGCAAGCTTTTAACACCATTCGTTAATATTAAATACCTAAGAGATTAAAATGAGAGCATTATCAGAATTAAAACAACAATCAAATATTCAAGAAGACGAGATAGACCTTAAAGAGATTTGGAGCGTTATAGTCCGTAGAAAAATCTTGATAGGATCTATCGCATTGGCAATATTTTTACTTTCAGTAATTTACGCTTTTTGGTCGACAAACATACATTCAACTTATGCCTCTATAGAGGTTCAAGATACAAAACGCAATATATTTAGACCAGAACAAGTAGATATATTTGCTGGAGAGATTGGAAGCGGTTTGGGTATAGATAATGAGATGGAGATACTCCAATCAAGAGAATTACTCATAGAACTTATGAATAAAATGCCCCTCAATACTAGATATTTTCAAAAAAAGTTTTAAAAGACACTGAGCTATATAATGATAGACCTTTTGATTTTCAGATAAGTGGTATTTCTAAAGATTTCAATGAAAATATTGTATTTGATATAGAAATAATTGACAAAAATAGTTACCATATTCAAGCTAATTTGGCACAAAACTCAACAAAACCTTGGGAAATTGATGGAGAATATAAATTTGGACAAGCTATCAAAACACCATATTTTACCTTTGTTATAAAAGCTACAAAAGATTTTGGTTTAAACGATACATCTTACAAGATCATACATCAATCAAACAAAAATAGTTTTATCGATGGATTTATTAGACCAAATCTAAATGTTGCACAGATATCCAAACAAGCTTCTATCGTCAAAATTACATTTGAAGATGCTATCCCTCAAAGAGGAGTGGATATCGTCAATAATCTAGTTAAAGTATATTTTGCTCAAAAGTTAGATTACCAAAGAGAAGAGGTAGAAAAAAAGCTCAAATTTGTTAATGATCAGCTTACTATCACACACGACAATTTATCCAAATCTCAATTAGAGATAAAAGATTTTAAGCAATCAAATACAGTAGCGACTATCCCAAATAGTGCTTCGACTTTGTTAAATGCCATGGTTGATATTGATACACAACTACAACAAGCCAATATGAAATTGAGTGTACTAGAAGGACTCATCAGACAAATGAAAACTGGCAATGGTATCAATTTTGTTTCTATCGATGTATTGGGGGCACCAAATTCTTCTATAAACAACATCATAACTGCATTGCAACAAAAAAATGCTGCTAGGACAGCATTGTTGGCAGAATATACTCCAAAACATCCTGATGTTATAGAGATATCAGAAGAGATAAGTGCTTTAGAAGTATCTTTGAGAGGTTCTATCAAGAGCTTATACAATAGCGTACAAAAACAAAAAAATGATCTTGAAACTACAAAAAAATCGTATGAATATTCGCTTGGCGGTATGCCTAGTTCTGAGCTTGGGCTTATGAATTTGAGTCGTAATTTTGAAGTAAACCAAAAAATGTATTCATATTTACTCGAGAAAAAAGCTGAATTTGAAATCATGAATGCAGCAACAATATCTAAAAATAGGATACTTGATAATGCCATAGTATATCCACAACCTATCAAGCCAAAAAGATCATTGATAATGATGGTTGGTTTTATTTTAGGTCTAATCCTTGGTCTGTTTGTTGCATTTATAAAAGAGTTTTTCAATAACAAGATCATAACACCTGAAGATATAGAACGAATCACCGATATTCCTATGTATGGTGTAGTTCCAGAAAATACACAAGAAGAGACAGCTTTTATAGAATCACTAAATATGATTCGTACCAATATGGAGTTTATCTCTTCTGAGAGCAACAGTAAAGTTATCATGATAAGTTCAAATATTCCAGAAGAAGGCAAGACTACCATTTCAGCAAATCTTGCTCGCACTTTGGCAAAAGGCAACAAAAAAGTAGTCTTATTGGACTTGGATATGCGTAAATCAAAGTTACTAAGAGAGTTTTCAAATCTTAATGTTAAAGACGGTTCTAGTTCTTTGCTTGTAGGCAAAGTAGCTTTAGATGATGTGATAATACATGCAGGGGAAAATCTAGATGTTATATTTGCTGGCAAAATCCCGCCAAATCCATCAGAACTACTACTTTCATCAAATGTAGAAAAGATAGTTAATGAACTCAAAAACAGTTATGATTATGTCATTATTGACACGGCACCTATCGGACTTGTTACGGATACTATGATACTACTAAAAAAACATATTCATGATCTCTTTTTGGTAGTCGTTAGATCTGAATTTACAGATAAATCATTGCTTGTAAATTTCAACAAAATGACACACAAACATCATTTGCATTCTGTTGGACTCATACTCAATGGTGTAAAGATAAGTCAAGGTAACTATTATGGCTACGGCTACGGCTACGGCTATGGGACGAATGAAAAAATCAAATGATTTTCTTTAGAAAAAAAATACCGAATCTGCTGATTCGGACAGATTTTCATTCGCATTTGATTCCAGGAATTGATGATGGTGCAAAAGATATGACACATTCACTCCAGCTCATCAAAGAACTATCAAATCTTGGGTATCGTAGGCTCATTACTACGCCTCATATCAAAAACGGACAATATAACAATACTATAGAGTCTATAGCGGATGGTATGGATATGCTTAGAAGCGAACTGGTACAAAATAACATAGATATGCACATAGCCGCTAGTGCGGAATATTATTATGATGAAGCATTTTTACAGGCGATAATAGAAGATAAACTATTGCATATCAATCGTTTTGTATTGTTTGAGTTCTCTTATGTAGTGCCTCCTGTTAATATAGAGGATATGATATATGAGTTAAAAGCTCGTAATTATACTCCAGTCCTAGCTCATCCCGAGAGATATCTGTATTACCATACTAAACTAGATCAGTATGAGTATCTCAAAAATCTAGGAATATATTTTCAAATCAATATCAATTCATTGGCAGGACATTATGGAAAATCAACTAAAAAAGTAGCAAAGTATCTAAGCGAGAAAGGATTTATTGATTTTGTGGGTAGTGATGTTCACAACTCTAAACACATAAATGTTCTTAAAGATGTCATAAGTGATACAGAATATAAAAAAATATTTAATAACAATAAAATCTTAAATGACGATTTAACTATATAGTAAAGGAGTAATACTTGATTATTTTAGGCACTAAATATAAACTTAAAAGATTTGAAAAACTAAAACTTAATATATCTAAAGATGACATTTATTATATCGAAGATGGGCTAAATGAGCCAAATAAAATTATTAAAACTATCAAAAGTAAGATAAATGACTTGAAGCATAATACTATAATATTAAATATGGATTCAAAGATACCTTCATCCATCATCATATATCTTATAAATTTACAATTTAAAAGAAATATATTATTTTGTACTATGGAATATTTCTTGGAGGAAAAACTAAACAAATGCTACATACCAGTCCAAGATGACAGTCTAGATTTTCTATACAATATAACACCATATTCCAAATGGCAATATTTTCAAAAAAGATGTATTGATTATTTTGGAGTATTTTGGCTATTGTTTTTTTCTTGGCCAGTGATGATATATGCTTACTGGAAAATAAAAGAACAGAGTCCTGGTAAAGCTATATTTAGGCAATTACGCATAGGAAAACACAATAAACATTTTGAGTGTATCAAGTTTAGAAGTATGCATGAAGATACCAAATTTTTCAACCACTATACTCAAGACAATGACCCAAGGATTTTTGCTTGGGGGAGTGTAATGAGAAAAACTAGACTTGATGAACTTCCACAGATATGGAATATCATAAAAGGAGATATGCATCTTATTGGTCCTAGAGCAGAGTGGAGCGAATTGGTCGAAAAATATGAAAAAGAAATTCCATTTTATAACAAAAGACATCTTGTCGCACCAGGTGTTACTGGATGTGCACAGGTAAATTATCCGTATGGGGCAAATGCCGAAGATACGAGACAAAAGTTGATGTATGATCTTTATTATATCAAATATTGGAATATATGGTTAGAGCTAAAGATAGTATGGAGAACTGCTTTGGTCGTAATGGGCAGAAATGGAGTTTAAGATGAATATTCTTATCACTGGTGGAGCTGGATACATAGGAAGTCATATAACAAAACAACTTCTTGAAACCACAAATCATAATATAACTATACTTGATAATTTAAGCACAGGAAGTAAAAAAACACTCAAGACTTTAAGCTCTATTAGAAAATTCAAGTTCATCAAGTTAGATCTAAAAAAATTCAAAAAAGTAAATAAAGTTTTAGAACAAAACAAGATAGACGTAATTATGCATTTTGCAGCAAGTATAATAGTTCCTGAATCGGTAGAGAATCCACTAAAATATTATATGAATAATACGCTCAACTCGACCAATCTCATCAAATGCGCCACCGAAAATGGAGTCAAAAGATTTATATTTAGCTCCACCGCAGCAGTTTACGGCGATCCAAACAATATTCCAGCCAATGGAATAGACGAAAATTATCCTACAAATCCTATCAATCCTTATGGCATGAGCAAACTCATGAGCGAGCGGGTTTTGGTGGACACTGCTGCGGTAGATAAAGACTTCAAATTTGTCATATTTAGATACTTCAATGTAGCAGGTGCAGATATCTACTACGAGCCATCAACTAAACTTTGTCCTCGTATTGGTCAAAGTTTCCCAAATGCTACGCATCTCATTAAGATAGCAAGCGAGTGTGCTGTTGGCAAAAGATCCAAGATGTCGATATTTGGAGAGGATTATCCTACAATTGACGGCACATGTGTGAGAGATTATATACATGTGGATGATTTGGCGGATGCTCACATCAAAGCGATAGATTATTTGGATACAAACCCTAGTGATGTATTTAATCTCGGATATGGCAAAGGCTTTTCAGTAAAAGAAGTCATTGATACAGTCAAAAAAGTTACAAAAGTTGATTTTGAGGCAGATGTGGTAAATCGCAGAGAAGGTGATTCGGCCATTCTCATAGCAGATAATGCTAAAGTAGTGAGCAGAATGAACTGGGTTCCACGCTATGATAATCTAGCTTTGATATGCAAATCGGCTTATGAGTGGGAGAGAAGAATATGAAAAAAATTCTGTTAGTATTTGGTACCCGCCCAGAAGCCATTAAAATGGCACCACTGCTAAAAGAGTTTCAAAAATATACACAAATCTTCGCAACCAAAGTCTGTGTTACCGCACAACATAGAGAGATGCTTGATCAAGTCCTTGAACTATTTGAAATCACCCCAGATTATGATCTAAACATCATGAAGCAAGGGCAAGATTTGTATGATGTGACATCAAATGTCTTACTGGGGATGCGTGATGTGCTAAATGAATTCAAGCCTGATCTTGTCTTTGTTCATGGGGATACTAGTACCACATTCACTACAACACTAGCATGCTTTTATCAGAAAATTCCAGTAGCTCACGTGGAAGCAGGACTACGTACTTATGATATTTATAGTCCATGGCCAGAAGAAGCCAATAGACAACTAACTGGAAGATTAGCCACATATCATTTCTCGCCGACTTCTATATCTGAGCAAAATCTCTTGAGTGAAGGTGTCAATAAAGAAAATATAGCAGTTACCGGCAATACCGTCATAGACGCACTTTTTTGGGTACTTGAAAAAATTAAGTCCAATAAGAAACTTGCAACAGAGATTGTTCTGGATTTGGCAAATCTTGGCTATCAGCTCAAAGATGATAAAAAAATCATTTTAGTAACAGGACATAGAAGAGAGAATCATGGTCAAGGTTTTATAAATATTTGCATGGCCTTAAAAGAGATAGCGTTGAGCAATCCAGACATCGACATCGTCTATCCAGTTCATTTAAATCCAAATGTTCAAAAACCCGTCTGTGAGCTACTATCCGATGTGATAAATATTTATCTTATTGAACCATTGCAGTACGAGCAGTTTATTACCATGATGGATCGTTCGTTTTTTATCATCACTGATAGCGGTGGAGTACAAGAAGAGGCACCAAGCCTAGGCAAGCCAGTGCTAGTCATGAGAGATACGACAGAAAGACCAGAAGCTATAATTGCAGGTGCAGTTAAGCTAGTTGGTACGGACAAAGAAACGATAATAAAATCTACTCAAGAACTTCTTGATGATGTAGAAATATATAATCAAATGAGTCATGCAAGCAATCCTTATGGTGACGGTAAGGCTTGTGAAAAGATAGTAAAATTTATAAAGGAAACTTGGCTTTAATGAAAAAAAGAAAAATATGTGTACTAGGACTAGGATATATCGGGCTTCCAACTTCGGCTTTATTGGCAAATAGAGGATATGAAATACATGGAGTTGATGTGATGCAAAGTGTAGTCGATATTATTAATCAAGGTAAAATACATATAGTTGAACCCGAGCTGGATATTTTTGTGAAAGCGGCAGTGAATAGCGGAAAACTAAAGGCTGACACAAAACCAGACTTTGCAGATATTTTTGTGATAGCTGTTCCAACTCCATTTCATGATGGATTTGTTCCAAATATCGATTATGTCCTCAGTGCAGCTAAAGCTATAACAACATACATACAAGAAGGAAACATTATCATATTAGAATCAACTTCACCAGTTGGCACAACACAGAAGATAGAAAATATTTTAAAAGAACACGGAGTAGATACAACAAAAATTTTTATTGCTCATTGCCCAGAGCGTGTTTTGCCAGGACATATTATGCGTGAACTTGTTCAAAATGACCGTATAGTAGGTGGTACAACTGCTGAAGCCACAAAAGTTACAGCAGAGTTTTATAGAGAATTTGTACAAGGTGAAGTTTTTGAAACTGATGACAAAACAGCAGAAATGGCAAAACTCACTGAGAATTCTTTTCGAGATACTAATATTGCATTTGCAAATGAACTAAGTATATTATGTGATCAATTTGATATAAACGTATGGGAGCTTATAGCTTTAGCAAACAGGCACCCACGGGTAAATATACTTCAGCCAGGATGTGGAGTCGGTGGACATTGCATAGCAGTTGATCCATGGTTTATAGTGCATGCTGGTGGAGAGAGTGCAAAGCTCATCAGAACAGCAAGAGAGGTAAATAATTATAAATCAGAGTGGGTTATAGAGAAGATCAAAAACGTTGCTCTGGTATTCGAAAACGAAAATGGCAGAAAAGCGAAAGTTGCATGCATGGGATTGGCATTTAAACCAGATATTGATGACCTTAGAGAATCTCCAGCACTCTATATTACGAGACGTCTTATCGCTGATGGGCTGGATATATTGGCGGTAGAGCCGAATATCGAAGCATTCAAAGAGTTTGAGATTGTAGACTACAAAGAGGCTCTGGAAAAAGCGGATATTGTGACGTTCCTTGTTGCTCACAAAGAGTTTAAAAATCTTGATGTGCAAACCAAGTTGGATTTTTGCGGAGTGAGCCATAAATGAGATGGATTGTGTTAGCTAATGATTAATCAACTTAGTTTAAAAAAAAATATTATGGTTTCTTATGCTAGTCAAACTTATGTAGTGCTTATAGGAATACTTATTTTACCTTTCTATATTGGTACGATGGGTGCAGAAGCATACGGTTTGATTGGATTTTTTGCTATTTTACAGACGTGGTTTAACCTTTTAGATGTTGGCTTGATACCTACAATTGGACGCGAAACGGCAAGAATGAGAGCAGGAGCATATGATTCTATTACATATATACGATTATTTCGTGCATTAAATATTATATTTATATTGATTGCTATTATAGGTAGCGGCATATTGCTGATAACCTCAGGAATTATTGCAGATAAATGGCTCCATGCTGAATTGCTATCAATTAGTGAAATTCATTTTGCTCTTAAAATAATGTCTATTAGTGTTGCATTAAGATGGATGAGTGGCTTATATCGCGGAGTAATATCTGGTTCCGAGGAGTTGGTTTGGCTTGGAGGATATAATGCTATTATGGTAACTTTACGTTTTTTGATTGTATTTCCAGTAATGTGGGAGCTAGGAGCAACAATAACGGTATTTTTTACTTATCAGTTAGCAATTGCTATTGTTGAATTTATAGGATTATTGATTAAATCTAAAAGTTTATTGCCACATATTACTTCATCTCAGGCAAACAATATTGGTTGGTCTATTAAACCCATCAAATCTATTTTAGGATTCTCGCTTAGTATTGCTTTGACATCAGTAATATGGACACTAGTAACTCAAACCGATAAATTAATTATGTCAAATTTGCTCAGTCTTACAAATTATGGTTATTTTACCCTTGCAGTGTTGGTGGCAAGTGGCATTATGATGATATCAAGTCCAATTAGTAGTGCTATTATGCCTCGTATGGTCAAATTAGATGCAGAGGGAAAATATGATGATATGATCTATATTTATCGCCAATCAACACAGATAGTAACTGTTATTGCAGGTTCTATATCAATTATACTTGCAGGATTCGCAGAACCAATCCTATATGTATGGACAGGCGATGCATATATAGCTAGTGTAGCTGCTCCAATAATGAGGCTGTATGCTATAGGATATGGTATTTTAGCAGTGGGAGCATTTCCCTATTATCTTCAATATGCAAAAGGAAAGCTCAAGCTTCATATTATTGGAAATATTTTATTTGTATTGATATTGATGCCAACATTATTCTGGGCGACAGAGCGATATGGAATGATAGGTGCTGGATATGCTTGGCTTTTTGTTAATTTGTTATATTTTGCTGTTTGGACATATGTTGTCCACTATGCTTATGCCAAAGGCATACATATGCAATGGATGCGCGACATTATCTTTTTGATATTTTTACCTATTTTTATGGCATACGTATTTCAAGGCACTATTCAAGCAAGTAGCAGGATAATGATGTTGGTTGAGATTTTAGGAGTAGGTGGTATAATCTTATTATCTTCAATTTTATCAAGCGAAACAGTAAGGAATGTAGTTTTGAAAAAATTTAAAAAGTTATCAACATGATAGACAATCAAATAAAAATCCCAAAAGTTTCAATTTTTATGATTACCTACAATCATGAAAAATATATTGCAAAAGCACTGGATTCAATATTGATGCAAGAAGTTGATTTTGATTACGAAATAGTTGTTGGTGAAGATTACTCCAAAGATAACACAAGAGAAATTTTATTAAGCTACAAAAGTAAATACCCAGATAAATTTAAATTACTTTTGCATGATAAAAATATAGGGATGATGCCAAACGTCTCAGCAACCCTTAGAGCATGTACGGGGAAATATATAGCATTACTAGAGGGTGACGATTATTGGACTGATTTACATAAGTTGCAAATTCAAATTGACGCCATGGAAGAACATCCAAATTGTCATATGAGTTTTCATCCAGTAAGTCTATTAAAAAATGATAAAATAGGCAAAAAATTATGTCAGCATTCAGACGAAAATAAAATTTTTACAACATCAGAGGTTATATTGGGAGGTGGAGGCTTTTGTTCAACCCCATCATTGGTATTAAAGCAAGAGGTCATATCAAATTTACCAGAGTTCTTTCATCAAAAAGCACCAGTCGGAGATTATTTTCTGCAAATTTTGGGGTCTGTGTCAGGCGGAGCTTTATATATAGATAGAACGATGGCTATAGCTAGAACAGGACATGAGGGATCTTGGACTGTTAGGACACATAGAAGTAAAATATCAAAATCAATTGAAGAAAGAAATAAAATTTTTAAAAAACAAGAAAAAGATCTTTCTAATTATATAGAAGCATTGGATGATTTGAATATATATTTAGATCAAAAGTATACCAATGAAATAAGCCATGCAAAGGCAGGTATATTGTTTGGCTTGGGTGTACTTTATTTAAAATATAAATATTACAATGAGTATAAAAATGCCATAGAAAAAAGCTATAAAACATATAAGTTAAAATCTATAAACTTTGTTATTTTGTATAATTTTAGGCACTTTCCAAAGACTATATATTTTATTAGAAAAATTGGCACACAATTTTTGCAATTTTTAGGAAGGATATGAGATGTTAAAGTACGTATTATTTATTATCAAATATATTTGTGTGATATGGAATAAAAATGTATTTTTAGTCTTTAGTCAAAAGATAGTTTTATGAAACGATTGCTTGATTTTGTATTTGTTTTTCTATTGTTGGTCTATCCATTCATTAATATGTTGCCAGATGACTTTATGATATTTGGGACAATTTGGGGTATTGTAGCCACTTTATTTGTATTGTTGGTTTTGCTGGTTAAGAAAAAAGCAATAAATCGCTACGCGATAAGTGCATTTTTAATCTCAATTTTTATATTTATCTCAATCTTATTAAGCAATGAAATAACATTTTTAAAATTTGTTACAGGATACAAATACATATTACCGTTTCTTCTTGCATCTTATATTTATTGGTATCCTTTGGATGAAAAAAAAATACATATCATTTATAAAATCTTATTTATTTATCTAATCTTGATGATCGCATTGTTTCTTTATAGGCTTTCATATGTTGACTTTAATTTGTTTATGGTAACAATGAAAAAAGACTTTGTATGGTATGATAATAAATCACATAATTTTGCACAAATGTATATTTTGCTTTGTGTAAGTTTTCTCTTTTTTTCATATTTGTTAAAGAAAAATATTTATATTGCCTATATCTTCTTTTTGCCGATATTTTTTGTTGGGGTAAGAAGTGTTATTTTGGCAACATTGTTATTTTTGATTATTCTAAGTACATTAATGGTAAAAAGTTATTTAAAAGCTATTTTGGCCTTCTTTTTTATATTTTTATCTTTGGCTATTGTGCAACCTGATTTTAAAAAATTAACCCCATTGATACTGTCGGCTCAGGATGCAAATCGCGGAGAAGATAAAATGACTTTCACATCTATGAGTAGTGGCAGAGATATTATTTTAGATTATTATATGAAAGAGCTAGATCCAGAAAAGATATTTGTAGGTTCTGGTATGCAATTCTTGGAAACAAATTCTGATTTTAAACTTGGTTTACATAATGATACTTTAGAGTTTTTCTTTTCTTTTGGTATCTTTGGGCTATTTGCTTTAATTTTTGGTTTATATTATTCAATTTTCTATGATGCTTATAAAAAAACTCATGGAATAAATCGTCTATTTATTGTAGCTTTAATATTTCTTTTTTTTGGCATAAGTAATTTTGCTTTTTTTATTTATAACCAGTTAATTATTTACTTTTATATTTTGATATTTATTGTTAAAAATTATCAAATTCCTAGAAATGGATTAATGTATGAAAATCAATAATTCATTGTCTTCCAAAATTAAAGGTATTTCTTTTATATTGATAATTATGGTTATTTATGTGCATTCATATAATATCTTGACTGGGGCAGGTAAGAGTATTTTTTTAGTGACAGATAATACTGCCAATATAGCCATTTTTTTACAAAATATATTTGCACAAGGAATGTTTAGATCTGCAGTTCCAATGTTTTTTGCCATATCTGGTTATTTGTTTTTTAAAAATTATAGGTCTATTAGAGATTATTCAAAAAAAATACGCAATAGATTTAAAACTATAGCTATTCCTTTTATTTTTTGGAGCACACTAGTCATTTTGATTTATTATATTGCTCAGGCTACCATATTTACAAATACACATTTTACATCTGCATATATTAGAGATTTAGGAGTCTATGGTTTCATAGAAGCTGTGTTCCTAAACCCATATAATTATCCATTGTGGTTTTTGCGTGATCTGATGCTTGTTGTATTGTTTGCTCCTATCGTTTATTTTGGAGTTAAAAAAATTACAGCTATTTGGTTTATATCAACAATCGCACTATGGTTACTAAATATTGGCGCAGGAACAAAACTATTTTTTTATAAGTCCGAGGCTATTCTTTTTTTTTCCGTAGGAGCTTATTTTGCTATTTATGGTCAAAAATATTTAAATCAAAGGATGAGTCAAAATACTTTGTTGTATTTGGCAATAATCTATATTTTAGTATTATTGGCAAAAACATATATGATGATGCTCATAGATACTAATTTACTATTTGTTATTTCAATAATGCAAAAAATCATTATTATATTAGGTATTTTTTTACTTTGGAATATTTCTGATTACACATGGATATCTAAAGTTGTGTTGACAAATTATACATTTTTATTTTATGTATTTCATGAGCCTCTATTAATGCTTATCAAAAAAGTATGTTTTTATTTTCTTGGAATAAGTGGTATTTCGAGCATAGTTATTTATATTATATCACCATTGGTTACGTTAACATTTTTATTTTTTTTAGGTATTTTAATGAAAAGTTATTTTCCTAAATTTACATTTATAATAATGGGAGGTAGAGTGTGAGAATTATTAATATATTTTATAAAATATACATCTTGCCACCCATTAATACTTTATCTTTTATTTTATTTTATTGCTGTTACTTCCAGTATGAAAAATTAATAAAAATTTATATTTTAAGTTATAGGTTGTAATTGTTGTGTATAGAGTATTAACAATTGGACCAGATTATAAAACATTAAAAGGCGGAATCGCTTCTGTATTGAGTGTATATGCAAAGTATGATAAGTCATTTAAATTTTTACCAACATATAGTAGTGAAAATAATTTTAAAAATATTCTGTTATTCCCTATAAAATATTTTAATATATTATTTTTTTTGATTATACATTCAAATTATAAAATTATCCATATTCATGGAGCTTCTCGTATAAGTTTTTATCGTAAATATTTCATATTTTTGAGTTTAAAATATTTATTGAGACGAAAAGTAATTTATCATATTCATGGCGGTGAATATCATTTATTTGAAAATGAATCAAATTCTCTTGTGAAAAAAATGATACACAATATGGTTGAGCAAAGTAATGCGATTATATGTCTGTCACGTGAATGGAAAGGTTTTTTTGAAACAAAATTTAATCCACAAAAGACCATTGTTTTAAATAATATAATTCCAATGCCAATCAAAAAAAACAAAACTACTAATAGTGGAACAATTCAATTTTTATTTCTCGGAAAAATAGTAGATGGCAAAGGAATTTTTGATTTAATAAATATGGCATATAATCATAAAGATTATTTGAATGATAAGGTAAAAATTATAATAGGTGGTAATGGAGAGGTGGATTATTTGCAATCAAAAATCAAAAGAATGAATATTGGCAATATTATTAGATATGTGGGTTGGGTGTCAGGTTCAAAAAAAGATGATTTATTGATTGATTCAGATGTTTATATATTGCCTTCCTATAACGAAGGGCTTCCTATTTCCATTTTGGAAGCAATGAGTTATAAAATGCCGATTATTGCAACAGCAGTTGGTGGTATCCCAAGAATAGTTCAAAATAATGTTAATGGAATTTTAATTCAGCCAGGAGATCAGGAGGCACTTTTTGAAAGAATTAAATATTTCACAGAAAATAGAGAAAAAATAAAGGCTTATGGTCAAGCTTCATTTGAAATAGTCAAGGATTTTTTACCAGAAAAAGTTATTGGTGATTTGCATAATATTTATGCGAATGTTTTAAAGGATTGACATGGGGGTAAAAGATTACATTTTTTCCAAAATAACACGAATGCCAAATTCTATCAATTATGTATTGATGAAAGTTAATATTTTTCCAAGTTTAGTTTTGGGAAAACATTATATTGAGTATAAATATAGTATTGAAAAAAATAGTAATGCAGATAATCATAAAAAGCTTATAAATTTGATTAATAATGCTTTAACCCATGTGAAGTACTATAAAGAAAAATACCCTAAATTGCAAATATCTTCATTGGAGGAGTTTCAAGCAAAGATAGACTTTATAGATAAAGATATTGTAATGCAAGATGTAGATGCATTCATCTCTGATGACATAAATTTTAATGATTTTATCAAAGGTACTACGGGCGGTACATCAGGTAAGCCTTTGCAACTTATTATTCCGAAAAACAGACATATTATTGAATTGGGAACTGTGCATTTATATTGGGAACAATATGGTTATAGCTTCAGCCCTAGGGCTGTATTGAGAAACCATAAATTAAAGCAAAAATCATTTTATATTAATCCTATAAGTAAAGAAGTGATATTTGATGGATTTAATTTAACTGATGAAAATTTTAAAATTATTTATCAAACTATGAAAAAATATAAAATAAAATTTTTACAATGTTATCCATCATCTGGATATGCTTATGCTAAATATTTAAAAAATAATAACTTGGATACTAGTTTTATAAAGTCTTTTTTTGTAAGTTCTGAAAATATTTTAGATTATCAAAAAGATTTCATTAAAGGACTCGGTATAGAGCTATTCAGTCTATATGGACATTCTGAAAAATTAGTGATAGGTGGATATTGTCCTCATCACGATTATTATCATATTAATCCAAGCTATGGATATTTGGAATTAATTGATGAAAACAACGCACTCATTAATCAGCCTGGTGTGCTTGGCGAGATTGTTGGGACAACATTTAATAATTATGGTATGCCACTTGTTCGTTACAGAACAGGGGATTATGCCGAATATATAGATATTAATTGTGAATGTGGATTTAAGGGCAAAACATTAAAGACAATACAAGGTCGTTGGAGTGGTGAGAAAGTTTATAATAAAGATGGAACTTATGTAACAACAACCGCTTTGAATTTACACAATGAACTTTATAGTGTAATTGATGGTATTCAATACATACAAAAAGAAAAAGGTCAATTAGAAATCCATATAGTACCTGGGCATCAATTCAATGATCAGCATGGGAAAGAAATTATTGAACACTTTCAAAATAAAATGAATGCTGGAAGTACAATAATTGTTCAAAAAGTAAAAGCATTAAAAAAAGAGGATAATGGGAAATTTTTGTTATTAATTTCAAAAATAACAAAATAATCTATTTTTTAAATTAGTATTATGGTGTTTTTTTCAAATAAAGTTATAATTAAATAAAAAAAGTATAAGGAGTTATTATGCTTGGTAGAATATTAATAATGCCGTTTGGTTCAATTTGGAAAGTGAAAGAATTATGTAATAGAAATATGTTTTTTACAAAACTAGTAAGGATTATATATCAAATATATCAATACGAAAACAACAGTTCTATTGCTTGGAATTCTGTTTTTGAAGGAGAGCCTTGTTTCCCTCATGGAATGAAAGGTATTTTTGTATCTGGTGGGGCAAAAATTGGAAGAAATTGTGTTATTTTTCAACAGGTTACAATAGGTTCAGTAGTAATGCCAAGCGATAATAAGGTTGGTTATCCAACAATTGGGGATAATTGCTATATAGGTGCAGGCGCAAAAATTATTGGAAATGTAAATATCGGCAATAATGTTAGAATAGGAGCAAATGCTGTAGTTTATAAAAATGTACCTAATAATTCAGTAGTGATTTCTGGGGAACAAAAAATTACAGAAAAAACTGATTTGTTGGATAATGCATTTTATTCTTTCCAGGAAAAATGGGTTTATTTTGATGATGGAAAATGGATAACAGTTGAAGATAAAGACAAACTAAGGCTATTGCAATGCGAATAGAAAATACAAAGAGTTTTAAAAAACTAAAAGATTATTGCGAAGTCGAAGGCTTCAAGGGGTGGGATCCGTATGATGGCCTGAATAGTAAAGTATTCAAAGCTTTGTGCATGGATAAAGTAGAGTTTTTTAGGCTCGCATGGATACAGTTGTTTAAACGAAACCCTCTGAATCTCAGAATGATGATGATGGTGCCAAAGGAGTACAATCCCAAAGGATTAGGGCTTTTTTTGATGGGGTATTGTAATCTCTATAAAGCTGATCCCAAAGCCGAATATCTTGAAAAGATCGACTTTTTGGCGAATAAACTGATTGAGTTTAAAACACCCGGATTTTCAGGTGCCTGCTGGGGGTATAACTTTGACTGGCAATCCAGAGCTTTTTTCCTGCCAAAAGGGACGCCAACAGTTGTGGCGACATCGTTTATAGCTTCATCTTTGATAGATGCATATGCTATTACTAAAAACACAGCATATCTAGAAGTGGCATTGACCTCCGCTGATTTTATAATGAATGATTTGCACCGTACGCCCAAAACAGAGGGATTTATATTTTCCTATTCTCCATTTGATGAGACCTGTGTCTATAACGCCTCTTTGTTGGGGAGCAGACTCTTAACGCGTATCTATAGCTATACCAAAGAAGAGGCATTGCTCGAAGCGGCAAGAAGCTCTGTCGTCGCCTGCACTAATGCCCAGCGTGAAGATGGTGCATGGATATATGGTGAATTAGCTTTGCAGAGCTGGGTTGACAGCTTTCATACTGGCTACAATCTTGAGTGTATTCATGAATACCAAAGATATTCAGGTGATTAGAGCTTTCAGCCGTATATCGATAAGGGTTTACAATACTATCTTGAGCACTTTTTTCTCGAAGATGGTACGCCGAAATATTATGACAATAAAATATATCCCATAGATATTCATGCACCAGCACAGCTGATAGCAACTCTGTATCACTTGAATCTATTGCAAGACAACAAAGAACTTGTTGATCGCGTCCTTGCTTGGACCATTGATTATATGCAAGATCCAAAAGAGGGATATTTTTATTACCAACTCAAACAAGGGAAATCTTCCAAAATTCCATATATGCGATGGTCTCAGGCATGGATGTTTTATGCTTTTAGTTTTTATATTTTGGGGATGAATCATGAAAAATAGCATTGTCAATCACTACAAAATACACGCATTTAAAGACAGGGATCAGTTCCTGGATCAGATCAAGGATGAGCACAAGATCTTAGTAGCCATGAATGCCGAAAAGATACTCAAAGATGATGAGCGCTTGAGAGAGATCGTCAATCGCAACATTGGCTATCCCGACGGCATCGGCGCGGTGATGGCGCTGCGCAAAAAGGGACTGGATGCCGTCAAGATCCCCGGTGCGGAGTTCTGGCTCGATATTATCGGACGCTACAAGGATGAGAAATCGTTTTATCTGATCGGATCATCACAGGAAGTGATCGAGCGGACAGTTGACAAATTACAGGAACAGTTTCCAGATATAAATATAGTAGGCTATAGAGATGGTTTTTTGAAAGATGATGATAAAGAAATATTGAAAAAAGCACTTATAACATTAAAACCAGACATCGTCTTTGTGGCACAAGGAAGCCCACGACAAGAATTTTTGATGGACGAGTTGATGGGGGTTCATTCTGCACTATACATGGGACTCGGCGGAAGTTTTGATGTATATTGCGGTTTCAAAAAACGTGCCCCTAAACTTTTCATCAACCTTGGATTGGAGTGGTTTTATCGTTTATTAAAAGAGCCTACACGAATCGGACGGCAGATGGTGTTAGGTAAATTTTTGGCTTTGCTATTTTTTGGAAAATTATAAATAGTTAAGTTTTTAGAAAAAAGCAAAAGGCATGATTGAAAGTTTAATTTATGAGTTATTGTCTATAGCTATGTTGCGTTAAATTTGTAGCAACTTTTATGAAGCCATTAAACCAAATCTGGCATGAATTTATGCTAAAATAAACTAATACTATCAATAGAAAGGTAGAAAGAGATCATGAAGAAAACAACAGCATGTGTGATGTGTAGCATAGCAGTAGCAGGATGGGCAGAAGAGCCTATACCTGTAAGCTTAGATCAAAATAACCTACGTCTTACCTATGAGAGCGTACAACTTTCTAGCGATGAGGATATGGGGCTAGTGGGATTGAACTACCAGATGGATTTTGGTAAATATGGCTATGGTGGTGTCGGAGTCTATGGGGCTGCCACTGGAGAGCGTGGCGGTTTTTTTGCAGGAGGGTTTGAAGGCGGTTTTCGCTACCCACTTAGTGAGCGCATAGAAGCTGAGGCGGGATTGTTTATCGGCGGTGGTGGTGGAGGTGCGGCACCACAAGGCGGAGGGCTGATGCTTCGTCCTCATGTAGGATTATCTTATGATGCTGATGCATTTCGTGCAGGGGTGCAACTCTCAAGTATCAATTTTCCAAATGGTGACATCAGTAGTACCCAGATAGTTGGCGTCATCGATATACCGTTTGAATCATTTCGATTGGACGGAGAATATACAGGAGGACTCAACAATATAAGTCAGAGTGTATCTTCTGTGCTAAACCGTTCTTTTGAGGGCAGTGATGCTAAATTTGGTATAGAAGCACAACATTATAGTCCTACGGGAAGTGTATTGACGACCGATAGCACAAAGCAAGAATCATTCGAAGTAGTTGGTGTTCGCTATGAGCATATGCTCGGAGAGAATCTATCGTGGCATATTTCAACAGCTGGTGCTGTAAGTGGTAATAGTGATGGTTATGCAGAGATATATACTGGGATTGGATGGCAGCAGCGTATTTTTAACACACCATTTTATCTGTTAGCAGAAGGTTCTGCTGGCTTGGCTGGCGGTGGAAAAGTAGATACTGGAGGCGGATCTATGATGAAGGCGAAAGCAGGAGTCGCGTGGGCATTGACACCTAAATGGTTGCTCAAAACACAAGGCGGAGTAGTTAGTTCATTTGATGGAGATTTTGAAGCTAAGACACTTGGAGTATCATTGGAACGTAATTTCGGTTTATTGGTGCCATCTAAGCAAACAAATCTATTTACAGGAGATATCGGCCACAGCGATTGGCGACTTAGAGCTATATATGAGAACTACACAGATGCAGCACGTAAAACGCATAATGACGGTTCAGTTGGATTGATAGGATTGCAGGCACAGAGTTTTAATGATATGTGGTATCTTTACGCTAAGGCTATGGGAGCTATGAGCGGAGATGCAGGTGGATATGTCAGTGGAAGCTTGGGAGCTGGTGTAGAATATCCGCTTTCAGATACGACTAAGCTACATGTCCAAGCTGGTGTTGGTGCGGCTGGAGGCGGTGGAATCGATGTAGGTGGTGGCGGTATCGCTGAAGCGGAAGCAGGATTGAGTTTGCGTATAGCACCTAGCACAGACATTACTATATCAGCAGGAATGATTCGTAGTTTTGACGGAGAGTTATCGAG
>FAXN01000088.1 GCA_001493195.1 Sulfurovum sp. enrichment culture clone C5
CTCGAAGAGGTGAATGGTTTGGAAAAATTTAAAGCTATCAATGACAATACTTATCGTAATGTTTATAGCTATAAATTGCCTTATAGGCAGAATCATTTTAGTATCGCTAGTAACATTAGCCAAAATTATCAAGTCAAGCGTGTTAAACGACCATGTGGAACATTAACAATAAGAGAAGTTTGCGATAATATAGAAAAGAGCTTTGTATAGATTTGGCATTAAAATAAATAAATTATTTTTTTATATAAAGTATATTTAGGAATTATGAGATACTAAAAAAACTTCAACAAGGTCCAATAGAGCCCCACTTTCTGTTTTATTGATATCCAATTCAACTATCTCTGGTTCTTTCCACTCTTCTTTTTGAGCAACTTGTGTTGTTGTTTTGTCATTTTCGTTAACCATCAAATACTCCTTGGATGATTTTATAAAATATTATAACACTTTTATTAATAAAATATTCTTTAATCTATCAATTTTCATTAATTCTTCCATATCTTTTATATCTTCAATTCTTTCTTGTTTACTCATTGTTTCATCATATTGTTTTAAATATTTTTCATGATTTATATAGCGTGAATTATAACCGCGAATCATTTTTACTATATCGTCATATATCATTGCTTCATATATCTCTTTTAAAACATTTATAACACGATTTGATTCTGTTGGTTTACCTTTATTTAGCATGAAAGAAGAAAGATAGTCTTTGGTAGACAACTTATATAGATATCTGGATTGTTCGTTTTTAAAGTAAAGAGATGAAGGTAGTGAAAGAGCAAATTCAACTACTCTTTTATCAAGATAAGGATAACGGTAACGAATGCCAAATTTTCTTCCCAATGCAGACCAGCTTTCCATGCGTTCTTGATGATAACCATAATCTATAAATCCATGTTGTGTTTCCAATATAGATTCCGCGTTATTTATAAGTGAATCAGAATGTTTCGAAATTGCAAAAGTTGCAAATATATCATCCAATAATGAAGCACTACTCAAGAGTCTTTTTTTGATAATCTTTAGTAATTTTCTATGCCGAAAATTACTAGTCAGCATACTAGTTAGAAGCAGACGAACATAACGATATGGTAGTCTAATAAAATTTAGTTTTTTACTTTTTGGGAGCTCGTTTCTAAGTGCTTTCCATGCCGATATAAATTTCCCTTTACGGATTTTGTCTATGTGAGTGTCTTTAATGCGTGTGGTAAGGAACTCATCTCCTCCGAAGCCGGATAAGATGAGTCGAATCCCTTTGGCTTGAGCTTGCGGCAGTAGTACGCGCTCATACTCATACATGGTTGTCCCATCTACTCTGATATCATGGGATAGAAGTGTTTTTTTGATCTCATTGGCATTGCAATCGATTTCTGTATGCTTAAATCCCTCAATTTGTGCAATTTTTCTAGCATCTCCCCATTCATGCCATTCAGGGTCATCATCTGGTTGGGGCTTACACCAGTTATATGTATAAAACTCTTTGTTGCCTTTGTCTCTCCACATCCTGCCCGCAATGGTTGCGATTACCGAGCTATCGAGCCCGCCGCTCATATGGGCGCTGATGGGATATGTTGAGTCGATACGATCTTGGATAACCATATTCAAGAGGTTTTGCAAATGCTCCATGTACTCTTCTTCTGTATCATATTGTAGTGGCTTGATACCTTGGATATCCCAATATTCATGAGAGGCTATATCATTTTTTGTAACTTTGAGACAAGTGGCTTTGGGGCATTTTTGGATAGAAGTAAAGAAAGTTTCTTGTTGGTTGAATACCCATCCTTTTAGGGCAAATTCAGCTACGACATTGTCGTTTAGTTCTTGTGAAACATCCGGATGAGCAAGTATCACTTCTATAGCATCACTGACTAAAAAAAAGGAATCATTGCTGTGATAGTATAGCGGTCGCACGCCAATGTGATCACGCACACAAAGTAGTTTCTCGGATGAAATATCAAAAAGAGCAAAAGAGAAGTCCCCAAGCAAATGGTCAGCAAAATAATCTTCGCCCCATTTAAGATAGGATCGTATGATCAGTTCGGCATTGCTCGGTTCTTTCTCGGTAATATTTAATTGTTTGATTAGTTCATTGCGGTTATCAGGGCGGACATCACCTGTGAAAAGGTATGAATTATTATTTATCTCTATAGACAAGGGAAGTTTTGTTTTTTTGTCCAGCTCGCTTATCCACTGTGTTGCTTGAGCTAAAACTATATTTTTATGTATTAAAATTTTTTCTTCATCATGTTGCCAAGATATAGTTTTGCGGTAAAGTTTATCTATAATAGTGGCAGATGGACTGGTGTCATCTCTCTGCATTAGTAAGAAAAAAGCACTCATTTAATAACCATTTTTATTTATATGCTATCATAATGAAGTTTAATATGAAATTTACCAATATTTGACTAATATATTTAATGTATTTTAAAAGAGGTTGACATGCTTACAACTGATAAAATAATTATACGCTCAACTGATGTGATGGCTTCTGAGATGGAAGATGATCTTGTAATGATGAGCATGGAAAACAATTCTTATTATGGATTAAATAAAATAGGTCGTGATGTATGGGAGTTGTTAGAAAGCGAACAGACAATCAAAACTCTTTGTGCTAAACTGATGGAAAAATATGATGCAGATTTGCATACTTGCCAAAAAGATGTTTTGGCATTCATAACCAAATTGGAAAAAGCAGGTTTGGTTACCATTGTATAAAGTATTTTTGAATTTTTTTAACCGTTCTATAGATGAAAAGCTTTTGGCTTTAGAGGCAGTGTGGTATCTTGTGGTTATAAAAATACTATTGAGATTTAACTCATTTAATTCACTCGCAAAGCGTTATGGTATGCAAACATCGCGATTGGATAGGTATGGACAGTGTAATGATACCAAAACACTCAAAATAATACAGTGGGCTATAGAACGCATGAGCTTGGCAGTGCCATGGAATAGTGTTTGTCTCGACAAGGCATTGACTGCTCAAAGAATGCTTTCACGCCGAAAAATAGATGGTATTTTATATCTAGGAGTTGCAAAAAAAGATACTCAAAGTAGTGAGCTAAAGGCACACGCATGGGTACGAGTGGATGAATATTTTATCATTGGTGGTGCAGGGCATAAAGAGTTCACTGTAGTTTCGCGATTTATATGGTGATTGATTATCGATAGAGGAGCAACATTGAAAGATAAACTTAACAAATTAAAAACACAGCTTCCCTATATCCCAAAGACTTTAGTGCTTATATGGCATTCATCAAAGTGGTGGAGTGTAATATGGGCTATGTTATTGTTTCTTAGTGGGTTACTTCCTGTAATTGTAGTTTATCTAGTTAAACCCATCATTGATAGTACATCTATATTGGCAGGTAGTGGACTAGAAAAAATTGATATACTTATGTTTCCGATTATTACATTAGCCATAGTTGTATTTTTGCTCCCAGTTTCAACAAGTTTGCTAAATTTGGTTCGAAATATTCAAGCGGAAAAAATTCAAGATAGCGTCAAGATGCAAATCCAAT
>FAXN01000089.1 GCA_001493195.1 Sulfurovum sp. enrichment culture clone C5
TTTTTTGATGAGTTGTGTAAATTCTTTTGAGTTTGGAGCATCTCTAAGTGCTGATGTTGCAACACACAGAGTTTTGTGTGCTTTGTAATTTTCTATAGTTTGCTTGAAAGCATCAAGGGCATTATAAGCTCTGTTGATGCCTATTGGCTGAAGCAGACCGCCATTGTTATAGGCTCCCTCTCCAATCCTAACTTTGCTTTTTTGTTCGCAAATAAGTCTAAAACCATATCTGCTACTTTGTTCATATATTACAAGTCTGGCAGAATTGGAACCTATATCGATTATTGCGGTTCGTTTTGACATATTTAATATTCGTTTTGTAACTGCTCGTATTTAAACATTAATTCATCTGTATTTTCTACATTATTGGGATCTGGAATAATGCAATCTACAGGGCAAACAGCGATACAAGATGGTTCATCATAGTATCCAACACACTCTGTACAACGATCTGGATCTATAAAATATGCTGGTTCGTTTTCTTCAATTGCTTCATTTGGACACTCTTCTCTACATGCGTCACATGCTATACAATCATCACCTATAAGTAAAGCCATTTTTTGATTTCCTTTTTTAAAAATTTTAAGAGTTATAACCGATTATTGCTTATTGTTTATTTAAAAATATTTTTTCCTTTATTTAAATAGGCAAAATTAATCTAGCTATGGTTCCTTTGTCGTCATTTCTGTTTTTTAAAGTGATTGTAGCACCCAAAGCTTCTGCTGCACTTTGAGCCAAAAATAGTCCCAATCCAACTCCACTAGAATCCTTTGATCTTACAAATGGAGCAAATAGATCTTTCCCTTCTTCTATGCCTCTTCCTTCGTCTATTACCTCAATGATAAAATGATCTTTAAGAAGCTTTGTATTGAACCATATATTGTGGTTTTTAGGAGTAAATTTAAAAGAATTTTGTACAAAATTTTGCACTATTTGGTTCAAAAGTAGTGGTTGTGTATTTATTGTTAAGTTTTCTGGATTTATATCACATTTAAAATTCTTTTTTTGGCTCTCTGCTAGGAGTTTAAAGCCTTCCATTTTGCGTTTAAGAAACTCTATGATATCAATATTTTGCCGTTCTTCGAGATGAGCTCCCTCTTGGCGACCAAATTCCAATATTGAAGATACAGCTTTATTCATCTCATCAATCGATATGATGTTTTGTTTAATAGCATCTTTGAGTTGATCTATAGACAAATCTTTTTTTAACATTGTTACTTGATTTTTTGTCTTCATCACAGCAAGTGGAGTTTTTAGTTCATGTGCTGAACCGATAAAGAGTTCTTTTTGATATTTTATATAATTCCTAATCCTACTAGTTAAACCATTTATAGCTTTTGCAACAGGATAAAATTCATTTGGGAGAGATGATACATCTATGTTTTTGAGCATATGTTCGTCCATATTTGATAATTTTATCCGTATGGTGTTGATAGGAGACAGTAGCATACTACTTAGAAAATATGCATATATGACTATTATCAATACACCAACAATATTTACAAATAAAATAGTTTTATAAACACCAGTCTGCAGTTCTCTAGACTCTGTAACATTGCTTTTTATCGATAGATATTTTTTTGTTTTTGTAACTTTATCTGTTTTGTAAGGTATGTGTATTTCTATAAAATGTTGATTGTGTTTATTTTTTGTTTTTATGATTTTTGCATCAATTTGTGAATTTTCATCTGCTGTTATTATACTCGCATCTATATTTAAAGTCTGTCTTAAAATTTCTTTTTGTGATGTGATGGATTCTTCGAGATTTGGATAAGTTGCAAATAGATAGTTTGCATGATCCAATAACTGCTCATCCATTCTTTTATCAAGAGTATAATTTATATAAGCGTATATTATAGTAGAAAAAAACATGAGTAGCATCGCCATGGCAATGCTAAGTTGTATAAGAAAGTTTGTTCTTATGCTTTTTTTGGAAAACAAAATCTATAGCCTCTTCTTCGCACTGTTTCGATTGTTGTAATTCCAAGAGGTTTATCCATCTTTTGTCTAATTTGGTTGATCGCAACCTCTATAACATTTGGTGTAACTAATTCAGGCTCTTCCCATATTGCATCAAGAAGTTGTTCTTTTGAAACTATTTGATCTTTATGCATTGCAAGGTGAGTTAATACTTCAAAAGGTTTACCTTTGAGTTCGATCTCTTCGCCGTCATATATTATTTTTTCCTCTTCGGGATTTATGATTAGATTTCCAATTTCAAGGATATTTGATCCACCAAATCTTAATTTAGCTTCAATTCTAACTAGTAGGATTTCAAAATCAAATGGTTTTTTGATATAGTCATCAGCGCCAGATTTAAGTGCTTCTATCTCACTCTCTCTATCATCTCTAGCAGATAATACAACAATAGATGTTTTTGGTGCTGTAGCTCTTATCTCTTTTATTAAATCAATTCCATTACCATCTGGCAACATCCAGTCCAATAGTACAAGGTCATAAGTTCTTATTCCTATGTAATATCTGCCATCGTTTAGATTTTCGGCAACGTCATTTTGATAACCAAATTCTTTTAACCCATCTGAAAGGGTTTTGCTTAGTGTTACTTCGTCTTCTATGATTAGTATTCTCATACACATTTCCTTGTGCGTTTAAGTTTTGTTTAATTATATCAAAATTTTTGACTAATGCAACATTTTTTTTAAAAATTCCAAGTTTTACTTAAACTAATATGACAATTTTCGAAAATATCGGGTTTTGTGAGTTTTATATAAAGGGTTTTTATTTGAGGATATTTAGAAATTAGAAAATCTTTTAATTCCAAGATAGCATCTTCTAGTAAGCCATATTTTTTTGTTTTTATATGGCTTGTTACTTCTTGAACAATATCAGCATAATTTAAAAAGCTATTTTTAACATAATCATAATCAATTTCTAAATCTATAATTAGATTTTGTTCTTGTTCTCTTTCAAAATCCAATATACCAATAATGGTTTGAATCGTTAGCTCTTTTATGTGTACGGTCATTATATAACTTGTTCCTCTTCTTTATTGATGATTCTTTTAATATTTGGTATATGTTTATAAAATATTATCCAAGCAATTATCCAAAGTGGTGCATGAGCAATATCGGGGGAAAGAACATAACTAGCAACAATTAGTGCAATTAATGCAATTAATGATGAGAGTGATGATATTTTAAGACCTTTTGCTGAAATAAACCAAACGACAACTGCCACCAAAGTAGGCAATGGAAGTAAAACAAACAGTACGCCAACAGCAGTTGCAACGCCTTTACCGCCTTCAAAATTTAGATAAGGAGAAAAACAATGCCCAAGAACACTTAAAACTGCTATCGTCCATAAAACATTTATATCTAGCCCGAGCACCTTAGCAATTAAAACTATAATAGCACCCTTCATGGCATCAAGGGCTAGTGTAGCAATACCTAGTTTTTTTGCTAAGTTCGGATTTGTCTCTTTTACAACTCTAAGTACATTTGTAGCACCTATATTTCCGCTCCCAGCGTTTTTGACATCAACGCCAGCAAACTTTTTAGCTAAAATATATCCGAAAGGAATACCACCCACAAGATAAGCCAAGATATAAAAAAAGAGATTGATATTTATAAAGTCCATAGAAGCCCCTGTTTAAAAATAGAGCCTAATTTTATCCGAATTTTGATAAAATTGCCTAATTCAACTGTTAAGAGTATTACAAAAAGGTATATTATGGATTTTAAAACCGAAATCGATAGACTCAAAAAAGAGTTAAATGTAACGGTTGTTGCACATTATTATCAAAGAGATGAAGTGTTTGATATAGCAGATATAGTTGGCGATTCGCTGGAGCTTGCGAGACGTTGTCAAGATGATCCAAATGAATGGATAGTTTTTTGCGGTGTTGGATTTATGGGGCAGAGTGTTAAAGTTATTTCGCCAAATAAAAGAGTTCTTATGCCTAAAATTGCATGTTGTGCAATGGCTAAAATGATTGATGGAACTTATTTTGATGAAAATGTAAAATATCTTGAAGATAGAGGCATAAAAAAAGAAGATATACTCCCTATTACATATATAAATTCTGATGCAAGCGTAAAAGCAAAAGTAGGAGAGATGGGTGGCATGGTCTGTACGAGTGCAAATGCCTACAAGATTATAGAAAAAGGACTCTCGAGCGGAAAAAAAATACTATTTGTTCCTGATCGTTGTTTGGGGCAAAATTTTGCAAATCAGATGGGGCTTAAATCTTGCGTAATTGGCATTGGAGAATGTAATCCCAAAGATGTTGATGTGATATGTTATAATGGCTTTTGTTCAGTTCATCAGCTATTTACTGTCAAAGATATAGAGTTTTATCGTTCAAAGTATCCTGATATCAAGATAGCAGTTCATCCTGAGTGTGATCCATCTGTCGTAGCACTTGCTGATTTTGTAGGCTCTACATCACAGCTCATAAAATATGTAAGCGAATTGGATATAGAACAAAAAGTTGCTGTTGGAACAGAGTATAATCTAGTAAATCGCATGAGAGATAAAAATACTTACGTCCTCTCATCAACAAAGCCAGAGTGTCCTACGATGAATGAAACAACATTGGAAGATTTATATAATACCCTCAAGTCAATAGAGGATGGCAAGCCTATTAATGAGATATTTGTTGATGAACATACTATAAAATATGCCAAATTAGCACTTGAACGAATGCTAGAGGTTGTCTAAGGAGTTATTATGCATAAAGAATCATTTATAAGATCAGTGGTAGCTGAGGATATTGGCAGAGGAGATTTGTTTGGTTTCTTTGGAGAGTCTAAAAATGTAGATGGTTATATACTAGCAAAAAGTAATGGTGTTTTTGCGGGAAAAGAGTATGCAAGTGTTTTTACTGAGTTATATCCTATAACGATAGAGTGGCTTGTAGAAGATGGTAAAGAATTTTTTGTTGGAGAAAAATTACTCTTCATAAGAGGTGAGAGTAAAACTATATTGGCTTTAGAGAGATCTATACTAAATATAATTCTACATGCAAGTTCCATCGCAACATTAACAGCAAAATACACAAAAGCACTAAAAGGAACAAATGTTAGATTGCTCGATACGAGAAAAACTAGACCAATGCTTAGAATTTTTGAAAAATATGCCGTAAGATGTGGTGGCGGAATAAACCATAGAATGGGGCTTGATGATGCACTTATGCTCAAAGATACTCATCTAGCTACCATAGATGATTTGCCAAGCTATATAAAGTTGGCACGTGCAAATATACCTTTTACTACTGCCATTGAGATAGAGTCAGAGAGTGTAGAGTCAGCTAAAATAGCTATGCAAGTAGGCGCTGATATAGTAATGTGCGACAATATGAATATGGACGATATAAAACAAGTAGTTAACTATAAAAATGCAAACTATCCTCATGTACTCATCGAAGCAAGCGGTAATGTTACACTAGATACTATTGGCGAGATTGCAAAAACTGGTGTTGATGCTATATCGACAGGGAGCATTATCCATCAAGCAAGCTGGATAGATCTATCTATGAAGATAGAAGCTTGAAGAAAATAAAACTCACAAATTAATGTTTGATTTTTTTATTACCACATAGTTTAGAGGATTCTTTTTCATTTAGCATAGTAATCGTACAATTACCTGTTATTTTTGATGTTATGGATGGCACATTGCCATCTTTGTCACTACATCCTTTTTTTGTAATATTGTTAGATTTTATGACATATCCTCTATAGGAAAGTGGATACCCACCATAACTATATAGCACAAAAGGTCCACATTTACAATCAGTGCCAATAAGAGATTTACATGAAGTTCCTACTGGTGCACTTGTTAATTTATATCTATCTTTATCCATAGGATCAAAACTAAAAACAAAATCTATTTTTGATTCTTTATCTTCAAATTTCAAATCACTCCATTCGTAGAGTGTTGTTCCATCGGAGAGTTTTGTTGTAGTAGTGGCATTTGATTTTAGTACCAAATCACTATCGATGGTTATAGATACTTTCCCTTTGTAACCTAATGCATATTTTTTTATTAAATTTTTAAGCCATTCATCTGTAGGTTCTTTTGATTCTGGATCTATTTCATCATAAGAAAAATGAAATGCGCTACTTGATATTTGCATACTATTTAGAGTTAAAATTTTTGGTATTTTTTCATTTCCGTATGAACTTAAAAGGCTAGGAGTAGGGTTTGGATAAGAGATATTTGCATCTTCTTGCCATTTTGCATAAAATGTATGCCCTGATATCTTGTAAGCTTTTTTATTTAATTTACTTTCTCGTAACATCTTTATGATTGATTTTTGGTATTCATCAAGATTTGGTAAATCGTTACTTTGTTCATGTTTTAAACTATCCATTGTAACAAATACATCATACAAATCCATAAATGTTCCATCGTAAGTTATAGAAATAGTTTTGTTTTTTGATATTTTTACATCCTGATGTACCTCCTGGGGTGCTACTTCTATGCACCCAGTTGCAAATAACAACATCAAACTATATATAAATATTTTTCTCATGATTTATTATAACATTTTTCTATTGTTTAATTTGGTATAATTATAGTAGTAAATTTGCAAAGCAGGAATACATATGCAAAGACGAATGAAAGTAAAAAAAATTGATTTACATAGTCGCGAGAACAACGGATTACATATTGGGCTAACTCCTCTTGAGTCTTGGGAACTTTTAGCAAAAATTTCTAAAGAGTCATGGTTTATAGAAACTGGAATTATCGCACCAAATAAGCTAGATAAAACAAAAGTAAAAATTATAAAACTAAAAGATTTATAATGTATTTAACTCTAGAATATAAAGAAATAATAGAGCTTTTCAATAAATATAATGTAAAATTTTTAGTAGTAGGTGCGTATGCCATGAGTGCTTTTGGATATTCAAGAAGTACTTATGATATAGATTTATATATAGAAAAATCAGATGATAATGCTATAAATATTGTTACTGCATTGGAAGATTTTGGAATTGGGTTTGAAGTAAACAAAAAAGATTTTATAGAAGACAACAGCATAATTCAAATTGGTGTAGCACCAATAAGAATAGATATTCTAACAGATATTGATGGTGTAATGTTCGAAGAGGTTTATAAAAATAAAACATTACATGATTTTGGAGATGTTAAAGCTTTTATAATATCAATAGATGATATTATAAAAAATAAAAAATCTACAAATCGCCTCAAAGATAAAATAGATGTGGAAGAATTGATGAGGATTAAAGAAAAATAAAAACAGACTATACTTTGACTATATAATAATCACAAATTAAAAAAAATATAATTTTATATAGTATAATATACAAAATTTAAAAGCGAGCAGAATGCAACAAAGAACTATAAAAAAATCAGTTGAAGCAGTAGGTATTGGACTTCATAAGGGCGAACCTATAAAGTTAAGACTTGAACCTTTAGAGCCTGATAGCGGTATAATTTTTTATAGAGAAGACTTAGGCTTAACGATACCTCTTGCACCATCAAGTGTTGTTGATACACAAATGGCAACAGTAATAGGAAATGAAAAAGGTTTTATATCTACGATCGAGCATTTTTTATCAGCTATATATGCTTATGGTATAGATAATCTAAGAGTCGTAGTTGATGGAAATGAAATGCCAATCATGGATGGCTCAGCTATATCATTTTGTTTATTGCTCGATGAAGCAGGCATACAAACGCAAGATACTCCTAAAAAAATTATGAGAATTTTAAAGCCCATAGAAGTCAAAGATGGAGATAAATTTGTTCGTTTCAAACCGAGCGAAAAGGCAACATTTGATTTTAAAATCTTTTTTGATCATCCAGCTATTTCGGAACAGTCATACTCTTTTACATTGGGTACAAAAAACTTTGTTGAACAAATTGCAAGAGCTAGAACTTTTGGATTTGCAAAAGATATACAGTACCTGCAAAGTAAAAATTTAGCTCTTGGTGCAAATTTGCAAAATGCTATTGGGCTTGATGATCATAAGATACTAAATCCAGAAGGCTTGAGATTTGATAATGAATTTGTGAGACATAAAATCCTTGATGCTATGGGCGATATGATGGTTGGCGGATGTTCAGTTCTTGGAGCTTATGAATCATTTGCTGGAAGCCATAAGCTCAATTCGCAACTCATAGCAAAGCTAAAAGAACATAGCGATAGTTATGAGATAGTATCAGTAGAAGCATTGGAGAGCAGAGAGTTTGAAAAAAGCTTCGCAACAGCATGATATTTTAATCATATCGTTAGCTTCACCATTTTTGGTTGGGCTGTATAAAGATGGAGATTTGATAGAAACATACGAGAGCAGTGAGAAGATATCTGATGCTCTGCTTGAATTGCTCATACCACTTGTGGAAAAGTATGATATTAATTCCATAATTTATACCAGTGGACCAGGTAGTCATATGGGTACAAAGTTAGCATATATCATAGTTAAAACTATAGAAATAACAAAAAATATAAAGTGCAGAGGAACCCTTGGCTTTGAGTGTAATGGTAACTTGCCAATCAAAGCACTTGGCAATCTATACTTTATCAAAGAAAAAGAGAATATAATTATAAAAAAATTAGAGCTAGAGCAAAATAACTCTTTTTCGTTGCCAAAGAATCTCAAAATGATTAGGCTAGAAGAAAATGAGCAACCAATACATATTTTGCCAGCCGTTTAAAGGTTATTGATTGTTAATAAGTGTTCCTGCAACTAGTGCAAACTTGGGTCCTGGTTTTGATTCGCTCGGGCTTTCTATTGATTTGAGAAATGAAATTCTTATCAAGCCATCTAATTTTTTGAGTCTTTCTACTAATGGCGAAGGTTCTGGAAATATTAAAATTAGAAAAAATCAACTATTCTTAGATATTTTTGGCACACACTACAAAAGACTTTCTGGCAAAGAAGATAATTTTAGATTTGAATTTCTAAATCGCATACCAATATCTCGCGGACTCGGAAGTTCATCTGCTGTTATAGTTGCCGCCATTGCTTCGGCTTATGTTGCAGCAGGTGTACACTACACAAAACGAGAAATTTTAAATTTAGCTCTTACGTATGAAAAACACCCAGACAATATTACACCAGCTGTTATGGGTGGTTTTAATGTTGCATGTGTAGAGGATGATAAAGTTTATAGCAAAAAAAGAAGACTTCCAGACTATTTAAGAGCAGTATTAGTTGTTCCAAATCGAACAATCAGTACAGCTAAATCTAGAACAACTTTGCCAAAAGTATATTCCAAAGAAGAGACAATTTATTCTCTTTCTCGTTCAGCTTATATGACAGCTCTTTTTATGACAGAATCTTGGGACTTGCTTCGTATTGCATCAAAAGATAAGCTTCATCAGACTAGGAGAATGAAAATGATGCCTGAACTTTTTGATGTGCAAAAAATTGCATTAAGCAATGGTGCTTTGATGAGTACGCTTTCTGGAAGTGGCTCAACATTTTTTTCTCTTTGTTATCAAGATGATAGCCAAAAGCTCTCACAAGCACTTGAAAATAAATTTACAGGTTTTAGAGTAATGACTTGTAATTTAGATAATAATGGTGTATTGGTAAAGAGTTAAACACTTTTTGGGTATAATGGGATGTTAAAAAGAAAACCAATCAGAATGTGTATAGTTTGTAAACAAAGAGGTTTTCAAGATACTCTCATAAGACTTCAGCATAAAGAAGATAATATATTTTTATTTCAAGGATATGGAAGAAGCTTTTATGTATGTCACTCTTGCATGGGTGATGCGAAAAAAAGAGTAGGTTTAGGAAAACGTTTTAAGATAAACAGTGAGATTTTTGACAAGTTATTAAAGGAGATTGATGGATAAAGTAAAAATCCAAGATGTTGCCGCTGAGGCTGGATTATCAAATTCGGAAGTTTTAGATAAGGCAAATGAGTTAGGTTTTAATGTTAAAGTAGCTTCTAGCTCTATTAGTGCAGAAAATGCAGAAGTTTTATTTGATTATATTGTAAGTGGTAAATTGCCTAGTGGTTTTGCAAAACCAAAAAAAGATGAACCAAAACAAAAAGAGGCAGTTAAAACTAAACAAACAGACCAAATAGAAGAAAAGAAAGAAGTCGAAGCTCAAGATACTGTTATCGAAGAAAAAGAACCTCAAGTTGCAAAACAAAGTATCAAGGTTGCAGTTAAGTCAAATATAAAAACTATTGAGAAAAAAGATTCTGATATATTGGCTGGCATGACTATAGTGAGACAAAAAAATGCACCTATAGTTCAACAAAAACAAAAAATAGAAACTCTAGAAGAATCTGCAGCTAAAAAGAAAAAAATTAGCAAAAAGCCAATTGTTCAAAAAGAAAGTGGCTCTAAAGTAGAGATAAATGATAGAGAATTTATGGGCAATGGCTTTGAGCTATTTGCTGAAGAAGAAGTAGTATTGCTTGACTTTTCTGATAAAAATATATATGAAGAGATGAAGAGACAAGACCAAAGAAGAAAAGAAGAACAAGACAAAAGACCAACTATTTTTTCAAAAGCTCTTAATCACCAACAAGGAAGTTTAAGCCGAGGTGGTAGAAAAAGAAAAAGATACACAAAAACTGAAGAGGCAACAGAAAAGGTAACATCTATCGAAATCCCAGAAAATGTTCGTGTTTATGAATTTGCAGAAAAGATTGGTAAAAGTGTTGGAGAAGTTGTAAAAGTTTTATTTTCATTAGGAACAATGGTTACAAAAAATGACTTTCTTGATAAAGATTCCATTGAGATACTCTCTGATGAGTTTGAAGTTGAAGTAA
>FAXN01000090.1 GCA_001493195.1 Sulfurovum sp. enrichment culture clone C5
TAAAAGATATTGCAAGTTATGATCAAAGGATGCTTCTTTTATGATGAAAATTTCTTTTTTATGAACTTCAAACATAAAACCACCATTTGGTATTGGCGACATAGATAGCGATACTGTATAGTGATCTTTGATAATACTCTCTTTTTGTGAGTACATCAATCCAACGTTGTAGCTATCTTTACTACCAAATCCAGATATTGCTACTACTAATACTTTTGTTTGACCTTTTTTTGAAGAGTTAAAAATACCAATCATATCTTTAACGGTTTTGTATCCAGGGATTTTAGCCATTAGTCTATCAAAAAGTGATGACAATCTCGTTTCTATTAAAAAACCTAACATATAGAGTATAAATAGAAAAAATATCAAAAACAGTACAACCCAGAGAGGTTCATTTGTTTTTGGAGTAAAGCCAATAGGAGTAAATACATAAGAACTAATAAATGACTGTATGATGTTATATATCCAAAATAGTATCATCATTATAAGTGCAGCTGGCAATATTCCAAAAAACCCTTTGATGGCTCTTTGGATAAAGTTTGCAAATATTGTTTGTTTAGTTTTCATTTAAATACCATCGTCATGACATGAATTTCTAAGCGTTAGTTTGCCCTCCATACTTATGTAGCTATTGATTGCTCCTATATAAGCTTTAGCACTTGCAAGCATAGTATCAAGACTAAGACCATGCCCTATGATAGCTGGCTCATTGTCGTTGAACATAACTTTTACGGTTACATTGGCAAGAGCATCTTTGCCTTTTGTTACAGATGTTACTTTGTAATCCAAAAGTGTTCCGCTGTACCCAGTAACTCTATCAATTGTTTTAAATACAGCATCAATAGTTCCCCCGCCAATCCCAGCATCAGTCATCTCTTTACCATCATGTTTTATAGTAACAGCAGCACTTGGCACCCCACCAGTTGAATCCATAAGTTGCAACGCTACAAGCTCATAAGCTTTTTCTACATTTGCCATTTCACTAGTCACTAATGCTCTTATGTCATCATCATATATATCTTTTTTCTTGTCAGCAAGTTCTTTGAATTGTTCAAAAGCACTATTTAAGTCATTGTCCTTAAGCACAAAACCAAGTTTAGTCAATTTGTCTTTAAATGCCGCACGACCAGAGTGTTTACCAAGAACCAAAGTGTCTTCCAAATTAAGACCAATATCTTCTGGGCGAATGATTTCATAAGTAGATTTGTTTTTAAGCATACCATCTTGATGTATTCCGCTCTCATGTGCAAAGGCATTTTTACCAACAATTGCTTTATTTGGTTGCGGCTCAATACCAGTTATATTTGCTATCAATCTACTTGTTGGATAAATCTCTTTGGTGTTTATGTTTGTGTCAAGCCCTTTAAATACATCTTGTCTTGTCTTGATTGCCATAACTATTTCTTCTAAAGCAGCATTTCCAGCTCTTTCTCCAAGTCCATTTATGGTACATTCAATTTGTCTTGCACCATTCAATATACTCTCCAATGAATTTGCAACCCCAAGACCTAAATCGTTGTGATTATGAACAGATATTATGGCTCTACCTTTTGTATATTCGCTCATAGTCTTTACCATTTGACCTATTTCAAAAGGCAATCTATAACCAACAGTATCTGGTAAATTTATAGTAGATGCACCAGCTTCGATGACAGCATCGGTTATTTCTTTTAAAAAACCTATATCACTTCTTCCAGCATCTTCACAGCTAAACTCTACATCATCAACAAAGCTTTTGGCATACTTCACGGCATTTACTGCTCTCTTTACTACTTCATCAGGAGTCATTTTTAATTTGTATTCCATATGAATAGGGCTAGTAGCTATAAAAGTATGTATTCTTTTATGTTTCGCTTTTATTATGGCATCTCCTGCGGCTTTTACATCGCCATCTGTTGCACGAGCCAATGAACATACACAAGATTTCGTAATCTTACTAGCTATCAAACTAATAGCTTCAAAATCACCTGGACTTGCGGCTGCAAAGCCTGCTTCTATGATATCTACTCCAAGTCTCTCTAGTTGTGAAGCAATTTGGATTTTTTCTTCCGTATTCATGGAGGCTCCAGGGCTTTGCTCTCCATCTCTCAATGTTGTATCAAATATTTTTATTTTTTCATTTTGCATTATTTTTGTACCTTTTATAATAAAACCAGATTACTGGTTAATGTTTTTTTATTTTACCCAAAAGTGGTAAAAAGATTAGATAAATTTTAAGTTGTAAAAAGAGATTAGAGTAGCAGGAGAGAATTGGCAGCTTTTGCAAATGATGCAGTAAATATAATTTTTTTCATTTTTCTCTCCATTAATTTTTTTCGTATTATACTATAAAAAATACAAAGTTTGTATTTTTTAAGATATTTGTGTCATATATCCTTCGCTTGGATCTTCATCTGCTTTTAATTTTGCATAAAGTTCAAGAGCTTTGTCCATACCTTCTTTGTCAGGTACTTTTCTTCCAGCTATGTAGCCTACTATCTTGCCATCGTCATCAAATTTTGGTTTAACCCAAACTATAACATTATAGTATTTTCCACTTTTTGCCATGTTTCTTACATAGCCTTCCCAATATTTGCCAGATTTGACAGTATCCCACATATCTTTAAAACCAGCCTTTGGCATAATAGGGTTACGATTTATACTATGAGGAGAACCTATAAGTTCTTCTTTGGAATAACCAGTCATTTGTCTAAATTTGCGGTTTGCATATACTATAACACCAGCAGTATCAGTTTCGGTAATCATTACTCCACCATCGTATGGTATCTCTTCATTAATTGGATCCGGCTTTTGTATTACTTGACCTGTGATTAAATTTTTTACTCTAGTACCCATTTTTAAATCCTTGATATTGAACCTTGACTAATTATATCATATTTTTTTTTAAAAAATTTATAATTTATAATTTTTTTCGTCGTTTTTAGTATCTATCTGTTATTATTATAATAATAACCAAAGAAAATCTACAAATTGATTTTTGCAAACAATATAAAAATAAGGGATATTTTTGAATATCAAAGAGACTATATCTAATATTATAAAACAAAGACTTCTGATTATAGATGGCGCCATGGGCACTCAAATACAAGATTTGAAAATACCACAAGAAGCTTGGCTGGATGAAGATGGAAATTTGCAAGAAGGGTGCAATGAGCTTTTAAATTTTACAGCCCCAGAGATAATAAGTAGAATACATAAACGTTACGCTATGAGCGGGGCTGATATGATTAAAACAAATACTTTTGGAACTATGCCATGGGTTCTTGATGAGTATGGGCTTGGAGATAAAGCTTATGAATATAGCCGTTTGGGGGCGAAACTCGTTAGAGATATTTGTGATGAATATAGTACAAGTGAGCAGGCAAGATTTGTTTTAGGTTCGATGGGGCCTGGTACAAAATTACCTAGTCTTGGCCATATTCATTATAATGAAATGTATGCTGGGTATGTTGAAGTAGCTTTGGGGTTAATTGATGGTGGATGTGATGTTTTTTTACTTGAAACTTGTCAAGATCCTTTGCAAATAAAAGCAGCGCTCCATGCTTGCAAAGAGGCAAATAGACAAAAAAGTGTAGATTTGCCAATAATGGTAAGTGCTACAATTGAGCTTAGCGGAACCATGCTTATAGGTACAGATGCGGCGACATTGGTGGCAATTTTAGAGCCATTTGACATCCTGTCTCTAGGATTTAACTGTGGAACAGGACCAGACCAAGTGAAAAAACATCTCAAAGTTTTAAGTGAGCTTTGGGGCAAACCGATTTCTATTCATGCTAATGCTGGATTACCTCAAAATAGAGGGGGATATACATATTATCCAATGGGACCAGATGAATTTAGTGCAAAACAACTTGAATTTAGTGAATTTAATGGAGTTAGTTTTATGGGAGGATGTTGTGGAACGACACCGCAACACATACAAGCACTTAAAAAAGCTACAATAAATATTAGACCAAAGGTACCAAACGGAAAAATAGAGCCAAGTATCGCTTCATTGTTTAATAGTGTTGAGCTTTTCCAAAAACCAGCTCCTTTGCTTATCGGAGAGAGAAGTAATGCAACAGGAAGCAAAGCTTTTAGGGAGCTAATTCTCGCGAGTGATTATGAGGGTACACTTAGTGTTGCTCAAGCACAAGTAAGAGATGGCGCACATGTTCTTGATGTAAATGTAGAGTTTGCTGGGCGAGATGGAGCAGAGGATATGAGAGAAGTTGCAACTCTTTATAACCAAAAAGTTTCAATTCCTCTTATGCCAGATGCTACGAGAGTTGGTACAATCGAAGAAGCCCTTAAATGCATAGGCGGAAAACCTATCATAAACTCTGTTAATTTAGAAGATGGGGAAGCTAGATTTGATGAAATATGCTCACTAGCAAAAAAATATGGAACTTCACTTGTTTGTTTGGTTATAGATGAAAAAGGTATGGCAAAAACCAAAGAAGATAAACTTAGAATTGCTGAGAGGATATTTGATCTTTGCGTAAATCGTCATGGTATAAATCCTAGCGATTTGATGTTTGATATGCTTACATTTACCGTAGGAAGTGGGGATGTTGAGTATCGCGATGCAGCGGTACAAACTATCGAAGCTATCAGAGAATTTACAAAATTACACCCGAGTGTTGGCACTACTTTAGGGCTGTCTAATATATCTTTTGGATTAAGTACAAACGCAAGAGTTTTTTTAAATAGTGTATTTTTGCACCATTGTATAAATGCAGGCATGAGTAGTGTTATCATCAATGTAAAACATATTGTTCCAATTGCTAAAATGAGCGATGAAGATAGAGAGATATGCGAAGAGTTATTGTTCCGTGCTGATGAAAATAGTTTGTTTAAATTTATTGAGCATTTTTCTGATAAGAGTATCGATAATGGGGCTACAGATGAAGCTTATGATGCTATGAGCGATGAAGAAAAGATAGCAAAACTTCTTCTTGATGGCGATAAAGAGAGAATGATACCACTAGTCGAAAAAGTTCATAGTGTTTTAGGAGCTGATAGGATAGTAAATGAGATACTAATCGATGCTATGAAAGTTGTTGGCGAGCTTTTTGGAAGTGGTAAAATGCAGTTACCTTTTGTATTACAAAGTGCTGAAACTATGAAAACAACAGTTGACTATCTCCAGCCTTATCTTACCAAACAAGAAAAAGCAAGTGAAACAACTTTGGTTATAGGTACAGTAAAAGGCGATGTGCATGATGTCGGCAAAAATCTAGTTGATATAATCCTCTCAAATAATGGGTTTAAAGTTATTAATATAGGTATAAAAACAGACCTTAAACAATATCTCGAAGAGATAAAAAAAGGCAATGTTCATGCTATTGGTATGAGCGGACTGCTTGTCAAGTCAACAGCAGTTATGAAAGACAATCTCGAAGAACTTACACGACTTGGCATCAGTTTACCTGTGCTTCTTGGGGGTGCAGCATTGACGCGGAGTTTTGTTGATGATTTTTGTCGTCCTATTTATAAAGGAGCATTGTTTTATTGTCGTGATGCATTTGATGGTGTCATCGCTATGGGCAGGATAGAGCAGTTTGTAAATGGAGTTACAGATAAGCTTGATGATAAATTGCCAAGTGATTTGATAGAGCGTATCGAATTAGAACATAAAGAAGTAGTCATCCCGCCATTTAATGAGATTAAACTTCCTATTAAAGTTGATATTCCAACACCTCCATTTTGGGGAAGAAGAGTAATGAAAGATGGTGATTTTGATAAAAATCTAGCCTATGAGTGGATAAACAAAAGAAGTCTCTTTAAAATGCATTGGGGATATAAACGAGCAGGTATGGAAGTAAATGAGTATAAAAAATTATTAGAATCCAAAGTTTATCCAGCATTTGAAAGAATAAAAAAAGAGTTTGAAACAAGAGAGCTTTTTGAACCAACTATCATTTATGGATATTATCCTTGTAGAAGTAGCGATAGTGAGCTTTTGATTTTTGATGAGAGTATGGGGTGGAATGTGGATGTCAATGCCAACAAAGAGCCACTTTATGAAATCATGGGAAGATCTATAAATAAGTTTGATTTTCCAAGACAAAAAAAACAGCCACACCGTGCAATTAGTGATTTTTTTAGAAATGAGCGAGACGATGTGATAGCTTTAACATGCGTAAGTGCAGGAGCAAAAATAAGTGCTTATGAAAAAGAACTTTATGACAAGGGAGAGTATCTCGAATATAACCTTGTTCATGGTTTGGGGGTGGAGCTAGCTGAAGCGTTAGCCGAAATGGCACACAAACAGATACGACTTGATCTTGGCATACAAAGTAGTGATGAGGGTATAACACTAAGAGATGTTAGGATGAATCGTTATCAAGGAGCTAGGTACTCTTTTGGATATCCTGCTTGCCCTGATTTGGAGCAGAGTAAAGAGATATTTAAACTCTTAAAACCAGAGGAGTTTGGCATCACGCTAAGTGAAACATTTCAGATACATCCAGAACAAAGCACCACCGCACTTGTTGTGCATCATAAAGATGCAGGGTATTATAGTGTGTAACATCAAAATTTAATATCAAGGATAAAAATGAAAAAACTCATATTGATTATGACTTTAGGCTTTGCATTGAATTATGCAGATGAAGTTAAAATTTATAATTTTGATAATATCCATAGGAATGAAAATGGATTATTTGTTGACAAACAAACATGTAAAATAGTTAATGGCATTATTAAATCTTATAGTAATCAAAAAGTTAACTTAGAATTCGGATGTTTAAATGGTAGAGAAAATGGATTGATGAAATATTATACAAAGACAGGACAGCTATTGTGGGAGCAACCATATAAGAATGGCAAAAAAGAGGGTTTGTATAAAATGTATAATTCCAAAAACGGTAATTTATTTATGACAAGCAGAGATGTTAATAACTTTTCAGATGGCAATTCGACAATATATAATGATGATGGAACAAAACTGTGGGAAGTTTTTTACAAAAAAGGTTTAGCGATTTATGGTTTTAGATATTTTAATGATGAAAAACAACCTATTCCAAAAAAAGAAATTGAAAAAATGAACGATGAATATAGAAAAATTAGAATCCAATCAAAAAAAATATTTGATAACGCTAAACATAAATGTTGTCCTTTAAACTAAAAATCTATTTAGGAGATATAAGACAATAAAACTACTTTAACATTTAAATCAATGTGAATCCCAATAATTAAAATTGGATTATAGATATTTTTTGTTGATAAAATTTGAATAAAAAGGAAAAAATATGAAAAAAATTTTACTTATTTCTGTAGTATTTGTGGCATCTTCAATGGTATTTGCGGAATCTAATTGTAGCAATCCTAATTTGAATGATTTTAAAAAACATTTATGTTTGGGTAAAATGTATGAAAAACAAGATGAAAAGCTTAAAGAAGAAATTAAACAACCAACAAACAAAATAACAGTAAAAGCCAAATATAGTAGTGGTGGAAATGGTTCTTACTAGTAAAATAATATATAAAACTAGATACCTGCCTCTGCAGGTATGACAGTAAAGTTTACTCAAATAAAAAAATAATCAATCCCTATATTCATCATCCATTTTAAAATAAAATTTTGTAGGTTTTTTCATGATGACATTAAAAACCTTTATAGGTTTTAATAGTGAGCTATTAATATTTGTTTGCTGGGCAAAAGCAGGATCGATACAACTTTTTTTGATTTTGTCTATGGATTTTTTATCCAATGATTCGTCTTTTTTAAAACTCTCATAAGAATTAAGTGCTCCATTTGGAGTTATTTTATTGTTTTTAAAAGTACCATTAAGTTCAAAGTTATGACGGATGGCATCACGATTGAAAAAAACTCTAAAATAGTTTGCATTTGGAGTATCAAATCTAAATTCATACATCTTGTATTCTGCTTCGTTATTTGCAAATGTTTTTATGGGAAGCCCTATAAAAACAGTTTTATTTGGGCTGTTATCCAATGGCAATATGTAGTCTTCCTCGAAGCCATTGTAGCCATATTCTAGTATTAAACGCATATCTTTTGGGATATTTCCATCGGATGAAATCCCAAAAATAGTTTCATCGCCATAAGAGAGAGGTCGTCCAGCAAAGTTAACTACTCTATTTTTTAATTCCGACTTTATGGCAGGAACTACAATATACATATCTTGAGATTGTCTAACCTCTTCTAGCGTAACTTTGTTGCCCTGCATTTTCCATTTTCCCGCTATTAGCAAATCAAGGTTGCCACCCACATAAGAAAAACAAAATGTTTTATCTGGAAGCATGGCTAGATATGAGATTGTATCTGCACTCCGGCTAGTATAAGATCCAACTATATTATTGTTTGCAAAGCTTGCACTGAAGCCTATAAATATAAAGAAAAATAACTTTATAACTTTCAAATTTTATCCTTTTGTGTGGTCAGGTTTGTATTGATTTTGGGTTATAGTAAGGAGGTTATCCCCTCTCTAAAATTTAGAGGAAGATAAATATCAATTACTTTTTCATTGTATATTGATTTATGGAGTATGAAAGTTCATCCAATTTTTCTCTATATGCTTTTACATAGCCTGGCAATAAGTGTTTTTTGTTGAATATGATTAGTTTAAATACTTCATCACTTAGTTTAAACATACTGTAAGCACCTACTGAAGATGTCAATCCTTTTAAGTCAAGCAGTAACATTTTTAATTGCTCATATCTTTGTTCATCTACTAGTATCTCAAATGTTTCTGCACTATTTCCATAAGCATCTAAAAACTCTTTTAAAACCTCATTGTATAAGATTTCACTATTGTTTGTTTTTTTGATACCATCTTCTATATCTAGACCAGGAAGTTGTGTAATTTTTTCTTTTTTGACTTTATTTTCAAGATTTGTTGTTTTTTTATGCCCTAAGAACATTTCAAAAACAGTATATAGCTGACCTAGTTTGAGTGGTTTTGGCAAAAATGCATTTATACCACTTTGATACATTTTCTCTATCTCTGTATCGAGCACTAAGGCTGTTAGAGAAACTATAGGAAGCGAGTTTAGCTTTTCATCATTTCTAATATTTATAGACGCTTCATAACCATCCATTATAGGCATACTTATATCCATAAGAATTAAATCATATTGTTGTTTTTGTTCGAAAATTTTATCTAAACACTCTAAACCATTATTGGCAATATCTACATTTATACTTGAGTTTGTCAAAATAGCAGTCAATAATTTTTGATTGATTATATTATCTTCAACAGCTAGTATATTTATATTTTCAAACTCTTGAAAGTTCTCCATACTAATATTTTCTTTATTGTATATCGTTCCTCTAAAAATTGGTATTTTGGCAATATTTTTAGCAGCACCCAGTGCCTTGTTTTCGTCTTTTAAGTTTAAGTCATACAAATCTACGATAGCATCAAAAACCATTTGTTGAGTAAGTGGTGTCGTTAGCCTTCTGTCAATAACATTGTTTTGATACAAGAAGTCTTTTGTTTGCGTCTCAAACATGGAATTTAATGATATTACTTTTAACTCTTTACTTGATCGTATAGATGTTATTAATTTTACAATATTTTCATCAAATATTTTTTCATTCAATAAAACAACATCATAAGCATACATATCTGGTTTGTTGCCTAGAAAGCTTTTTACAGTATCAACTCTAGCATCATATTTGAAATAATTAAATAAGTTTTTTATCGCCAAAGATGAATCATAGCTGTCATCTACTACTAAAACTTTTTTATTTCCTATATATTCAGATGGTAAGTTGTAGTTACTTTCAGGCGTTTCGGATGTCTCTAAAGGAATACTAAGAGCGATTAGAGTTCCTTTGCCTTTTTTACTCTGGATATCCAAATCCCCACCTAATATTTTTGTCATTTGTTTTGCAACAAAAAGTCCAATATTTTCTAATTTTCCAGTTTTTTCATTGTAGTGAGGGATGAAGTAATGTTTCAATTCATCTTCACTCAATCCATAACCACTATCATTTATTTTGAATTCTAAATCAATTTGATTTTTTACTGGTTTTTTAAATATAGAGATACTTAATTTTACATCATCGTTTGGTGACATCACCATAGATCTTTCTACTAAGTTTAGTAAAATCTGACTTAGTTTTAATGAGTCACCTATAAATTTTTTTGGAACATCATTTTCAATATCAAGTATCAATTTAGTATTGGAGTTTTTAAAGTTATTTGTAATAGAACCTATTACATCATTTAATACATTGTTTATATCAAAAGATTCATTTAAAATATCTACTTTTTTGGATTTTAATCTAAGGAAGTCAATCAAATCATTGGTTATATCTAGAAGGGATTTTTCTAGTTTTATAGTGTCATTAAAGACTTCATCAATATCTTCTATGGCAGTTTTATTTTTAGAAATTATATTTAATCTATCAACAGTCTCTTTTGTATATTTGAGTATCTCTTCGCTCACATTTAGCATTAAGAAACTTTGTTTATCTTCAATTTCTTCTTGTTTTTTTAATATGTCTTGATGTATTTTTTTAGCTTTTGACATTTGTTGAGATGATATATATAGTATGAATATTCCAACAGCACCAAGCAAAAATGTGGCAGGCCATATCAGGTTATTGTCTGATAAAAAATTTCCACCATACAAAAGACCAGCAAAACCAATAATACTAACAAAACTAACTAAAAATAATTTCATTTGAATTCCCTTATAAATTTTTATATGAGTATAACATAAAAACTAGTACTTATGAATATTTTTTAGTATAAAAATATTATATTTAATTAAAAAAATAGTTTGGTATAATCTTGAAAATAAAAAAGGTGCAGTAGTGTTTGGAAAAATATTGTTTGTAGTCTATCTGATTGTTTTTTTAATTTTAGCTATAAATCCATATGATAGAGCTGTTTGGTTCGCAGAAAATGCTCCTGTTTGGATAACGGTACTTTGTATCATAACGATACATTTGTATTATCATAGATTTTCAAATATGGCTTTATTTTTTATGTCAATATTTATTTTTTTACATACCATAGGCGGACATTATACCTTTGCAAGGGTGCCTTTTGATGTTGTTACTCAATTTTTTGGGTTTGAAAGAAATCATTATGATAGAGTAGCTCATTTTAGTGTAGGTTTTTATGCGTTTGCAATTGCTGAAATTTTATTGGCAAAAAGATTAATTAACTCTAAATTTATACTTTATTCATACCCTTTGTTTGTTATTTTGGCAATCGCTGCCATCTATGAGCTTTTTGAATGGCAGTTTGCTATTATGTTTGATTCTAATGCTGGAGTAGAAGTTTTGGGTTCTCAAGGAGATATATGGGATGCGCAAAAAGATATGTTAAGTGATGGATTGGGAGCTATTTTTACTATGGTGATTTTTAGATTTTTGCACTATAAACAAATATATTTTGATAGAAGTTCAAAATGAATTTTTCAAATCGTTGTTACGAGATGCTCACTCAAGTGCCAAGTGGCAGAGTAACAACATATAAAGCCATCGCAAATGCACTAAATTCAAAAGCTTATCGTGCTGTTGGAACTGCTATGAAAAATAATCCAAATGCACCGCAAGTGCCTTGCCATAGAGTGGTAAATAATGACAGCAGAATAGGTAAATATGCGTATGGAGTTGAAAAAAAGATAGAGTTATTAAAAACTGAAGGAATAAATGTAATAAATGGCAAAGTGGTAAATTTTGCCAAAGTTTTTTATGATTTTAATTAATTCCTATTTTGGTTGCTGTTAAAAATATGTACTCTCTGCCAGTTATGGTAACTCTAAACTTTTTTTGCTGTAAATATTTTTTAGCAAATATTACATCATTGAAAAGTAATGACATTTCAGAGTAGTTATAATTTGGTGCTTTGGCACCATATATTAATTCTCCATCTATCCATCTACTATTTGGAAAACCTAAAATTATTGCCCCATTTTCATTTAAATAGTTTTGCACCAAGTTCATTAAAAAAGGTTTATAATTTATGCTTGGACTTTGCAGAGTACCTATAGACATAATAAGGTCAAATTTGCCAAGGTTTAGTTTGTTGATATCATTTATATCTGTTTCAAAAAAAGATGCTTGAGGAAATTTATCTTTGGCTACACGTAAAGCTGAACTTGAGTGATCAAGTCCTACCAAGTTTATTTTCTTGAAGCTATTTGAATCCATCATTGCTTTTATGATGTTAAATTCATCCGCTCTGTTGACACCTAAGTTTAAAATACTCTTTCTTCGATTTATGTCAACAGCTTTTAATGCCTGTATGTAATGGTACAAAAATGTTGGCTCTTCGTTTTTGGAAATTCTTGCAAACTCAGAATCACTTCCATATTTTTCTTCTTTTTTAGGCATTGATATGGTATGAAATGAATTTGAAGTATTAAGCTTTTTGAATGTTATTTCTATTAGATGTTTTGAAATTGTTTTTGGTATCCCTATTTTGCAGCCCAAAATTTCAGCTAAATTTACCCAAGCTTTAATTCCTCTGTATATAAATAGTTCATCATTTATAGATATTATTTCACCACTAAAAGCATGGTCCATAATATCTGGATTTAAAGCCTCAAAAGTTACTTCATCGTTGTCTTTGAGGCTTGAAATAATAAAGTTTAGTATTTCTAAAAGAGACTCCGTCGTGTATTTTTTTATAGCACTCAACTCTCTTTAGTTCCACCATTTATCATATCAGACACTATCCCTTTTTCATTTGTGTTTTCTGCTACGATTACACCAGCTATATGAACGATAATAAATGCCAGTATCGCATAAAAAGCAAATTCATGAACCTCTTTAAGAGTATGTATAATATCTTCTGAAATGCCAATAAGCTCATTGAACTTGATGCCAAGTCCTGTTAGTGCTTCAATCGCAGCAAATCCATAAAGACCTATATATGTTACACCCACTGCTTTTTTATGCATTGTTTTTTTATCACAATTAATATAGTTTTGCTTTCCACTATTAGTCAAGAAAAGCAACATTCTAGCAAGTACTAAACCAGCAAAAAGATATCCAACTAGGATATGCCATTCCCAAAGCGGTCTTCTTATCTCTTTCGCTATATCTATAGAGTCCTCTTTTGTTACATTTACATCATAAAGCATACTGATATTTTCAGTAATTATCGCACCGTTTACTTCTTTATCCATAATGGTTTCTCTAAGAAGAACAGTTGTTGACATAAAGAGTATAGTTAAAGCAAATAGCCAGTGCCAAATTCTAAAAGTTGCAGACCATTTTTTCATAATATAATCCTTTTTGATTGTATTTTATAAAATAATAACTAATTATAGTTAATGATTATTTAATAGCTATATTTCTACGCCAAATCTTTTGCCATAGTTGGCCACTGCAAAATCTATATCTTTATCGCCTCTACCAGAAAGATTAACCAAAATAGTGCTATTTGGTTTCTCTTTTGCCAATTTGATTGCATATGCTACAGCATGAGCTGATTCTATGGCTGGTATAATGCCTTCGATTTTAGATAGTCCAAAAAATGTCTCCATCGCTTCTTCATCATTTATGGTTACATAATTAACTCTTTTGATATCTTTAAGATAACTATGTTGTGGACCAACAGAAGGATAGTCGAGTCCACTAGCGACTGAGTAAACTTCTTCTGGTTCGCCTTGTTCATCAGCTAACATATAAGATTTGAAGCCATGCATAACTCCCACTTTGCCTTTGGTCATAGTAGCAGCATGTTCACCCATAACTTCGAGATTTCTTCCAGCAGGCTCAACACCATATAAATTTACATCATCATTTAAAAATGCACTAAATATACCCATAGCATTTGATCCACCTCCAACACAAGCCACTATATTATCTGGTAGTTTGCCTGTCATTTCTTGAAATTGAATTCTGGCTTCTTTTCCAACTATTGATTGAAAATCTCTAACCATCATAGGAAATGGATGAGGACCAACAACTGAACCAATAGCATAAAATTGCGTTACCGGGTCTTTCAAATATCCTTCAAATGCTGCATCTACTGCTTCTTTTAGTGTTTTACGACCATGTGTAGCTGGTATTACTTTCGCTCCAAGTATATGCATTCTTACAACATTTGGGTACTCTTTTGCGATATCAACTTCACCCATATAGATGTCACATTCAAGCCCAACAAGTGCAGCAGCAGTTGCTAGAGCAACGCCATGTTGTCCAGCACCAGTTTCGGCTATAAGTTTCTTTTTGCCCATTTTTTTAGCTAGCAATGCTTCGCCTAAACAGTGATTTATTTTGTGTGCACCAGTATGATTTAAATCCTCTCTTTTAAAATATATATTTGCACCATATTTTTTAGATAAATTTTTCGCAAAAAATATAGGGCTTGGTCTTCCAACATAGTGGGTGTATAAATCTTGAAGTTCTTCTAAAAAGTTACTATCTTCTTTAATTTTTAGATATGAATCTGTAATTTCATCCATTATAACTTGCAATTGAGGGGGTATAAAGCTTCCTCCGTATTCTCCAAAGTAACCTTTTTCATCTGGCATAGAGCTATTTAATCCGTTTGAACTCATATACATCCTTTTTTGCAATTTTTAGTATTGTACCAAAAAAGATGTTATAATCTTTGCAAAAATAGGAGAGTTTTTTGTCTAAAATAATAGAACATTTTATTGCATTAAGCAAGATTCCACATTGTAGCAACAATGCAAATAATCTAAAAACTTTTTTAGCAGATTTTGCTAAGCAATTGGGGTATGAGGTTAGTATTGATAATGTAAATAATCTACTAATAAAAAAGGGCAATCCAAAATTGGCATTGCAAGCACACTATGATATGGTTTGTGTTGGAGATGCACCAGATATAGAAGTTTATGAAGAACATGGATACCTAAAAGCCAAAAATTCATCATTGGGAGCTGATAATGGCATGGCAATCGCAATGATGATGGTTCTAATGGAAGATAAATATGAACTTGAGTTTTTATTTACAAGCGATGAAGAGGTTGGTTTGATTGGAGCTAATGAAGTTGATTTTAATTTAAAAGCAAAGTATATGTTAAATCTTGATAGCGAAGAAGAAGGTGAGATATGCATAGGGTGTGCAGGTGGGATTGATATAAAAGCAACTAAGAGCCTTACAAAAATTACGAACAATAAAAATTGTTTTGAAGTAAGTTTACTAAATCTCCCTGGTGGACATAGTGGTGTAGATATAGATAAAAATATTCCAAATGCCTTATTTGAATTAGCATCATTTTTAAAAGATAAAAATGTAAAAATAGTGAATTTCCATGGTGGAGAAAGAACAAACTCTATACCTGCAAATGCCAAAGCAGTTATCACATCTGATGACAATCAAATATATAGTGATATATTTTCTATAAAAAAAGTTGAAAAATATGCTTATTGTTATGATGAAGATATATTGTCAATCATATCTAACTTTAAGCATGGTGTTTTGGAGTTCGACGATTCTATTAATATTCCAAATATTAGTCAAAATTTAGCGATAGTTGATATTAAAGATGATGTTTTGAGCATAGAAGTTAGTATCAGAGCAATGAGTATGGATGACTTGGATAGAACAGCAGAGGAGACATCAAAATATTTTACAAAATATGGTTTTGATGTACAAAGAAAAGATAAATATCCAGCATGGAAACCAGAAATAAATGATTTTGTTAAAAGTATAGAAAAAATTATGAATGAAGAGATTGGAAGAAGTGAGATAAAGGCTATCCATGCAGGACTTGAATGTGGTGTTTTAAAACAGAGATATTCAAACATAGAATTTGCTTCCATTGGACCAACTATCTATTTCCCTCACTCAAAACAAGAGATGATAGAGATAAATAGTATTAGTAGTACTTTTAAGGTAGTTAAGCGTATTATTGAAAAATTTAATATATAGGTGTTTGTATGAAAAGTTTACTTGAAAATATCAATCTATTAAAAAACAGTTGCAAAGATTGTGAGCCTAAAATAATAGAAACAATAGAAAATGACTTGAAATTATTGATGACAAAAGATGGGCTAAAAGGTCTTGTCGGTAAAAAGAAGTTTAATAAAATCAAAGAAGACATAATCCTAGAAAACGAGATTGAAGAGCTTCAGATAGAACTTATCAAGCTTCAAAATTGGGTTTATGAAAATAAAAAAAGAGTTATGATTATATTTGAGGGAAGAGATACAGCTGGAAAAAGTAGTGCAATAAAAAGATTTATAGAACATTTAAATCCAAGAAGATTTCGAGTTGTTGCACTACCTAAACCAACAGAAATGGAAGCTGGACAATTTTTCTTTCAGAGATATTTTGCACAACTTCCAAACCCAAGTGAAATAGTATTTTTTGATAGAAGCTGGTACAATAGAGCTATCATAGAACCGCTTTTAGAGTTTTGTACAAAAAAACAGCACGAACAATTTATGAAAGATGTTCCAAGGGTAGAAAAGGCTCTCGTGGATGACGGTATCATGATTATAAAGCTTTGGTTTGAAATAGATAGAAAAACGCAGCTTGAGAGATTTGAAGAGAGATTAACAGATCCGCTAAAGTATTGGAAATTAAGTCCAGTAGATGAAAAGATAAAAAATCTCTGGGATGAGGTAACAAGCTATAAGGAAAAAATGTTTGAAACAACACATACGGCAGAACTTCCATGGGTAATAGTAGATGGCAATGATCAAAAGAGAGCTAGAATAGAAGCTATAAAATATGTTTTGTCAACGACACCATATGATGGTAAGGATGAATCAAAAGTAAATTTAAAATATGATAAAAGTATTGTGAAAAAATATCAACAAAACTAGACTTTAAATCTACCATTATTTTTACAATATTTTTTTAAACTACAATTTTCACATTGTGGATTGAGTGCTTTGCAGTGATATCTTCCAAAGAGTACCATTGCTTGATGTAGCTTGTGAAGATCTGTTTTAAACTTTTTTGTCAAATCCTCTTCAGTTTTTATCGCAGTTTTTGCTTTTGACAATCCTAGTCTATGAGCAACTCTAAAAACATGTGTATCAACTGCCATAACATTTGCATTTGTGTATTCAAGTAAGACTACATTTGCTGTTTTTTGTCCAACGCCAGCAAGTTTTATCAAATCTTTTTGATTGAGTGGAATATTTCCTTCAAACTCATCTATAACTTGGTTTGCCATTTTATGTAGATTTATAGCTTTATTGTTAAAAAATGAACAAGTATTGATAAGCGATTTTATGTCATCAATATTTGCATTTGCCAAACTTTCTATATCAGGGTATTTTTTGAAAAGTGCAGGCGTTATGATATTTACTCTTTTGTCTGTACATTGAGCTGACAACATAACAGCAATTATAAGCTCATACATATTTGTATAGTTAAGTTCTGTTGTGCTTTCTGGATATAGTTCTAGTAATTTTTCTTTTATTTTTATAACTTCTTGTTTGTTTGCTTGCTTTGTCATATTTTTCATTTTTTTTAAGTTGTAGAATTTTACACATTAGTTTATTAATCAATGATTTACATCTTTAGGGTATGATTATAAAAAGTTTCAATCAAACAGGTTACCCATGAATTTATTTACAAAATTATTTTTACTCATTTTATTTTCTATATCTGTAAATGCAGATGTTGTATTGGCGAGAGTAAATGGTGTAGTTATTACAGAAAATAATGCCAAAGATTTTTTGAAAACTACAAATGTATCATTGGATTATTCTAAGCTATCAAAAGAACAAAAAATAGATATTTTACAAAAGATGGTTCAAAAAGAACTTTTTTTACAAGCAGCAAAAAAAGAAAAAATTGAGAACTCACCAGAATTTTTAAAAGAGTTAGAGATGCTAAAAAAAGAGCTAATGCTCAATATGTGGGTTAAAAAACAGATGAATTATATGATTGTTAGTGACGGCGAAGCTAAAGCTTTTTATAAACAAAATTTAAAAAGTTTTATAGAGCCTACTAAAATAAGAGCAAGTCATATACTTGTTAAAAGTGAAACTGACGCAAAAAATATAATATCTGCTTTAAAACATTTAAAGGGCAAAATCCTAAAAGATACTTTTGTTCTTATCGCAAAAGATCGTTCGATTGACACACAAAATAGAAGCAATGGTGGTGATTTGGGTGAATTTTCAAAAAATGAAATGAGTGCCGATTTTTCGAATGCAGCTTGGAATTTAAAAGCTGGAACTATATCATTAAAGCCGATACAAACACCCCAAGGTTATCATATAATTTATGTAGAAGAGAGAATTTCTCCAAAAGCCGTGTCTTATGAAAAGGTGAAACCTCAGATTGTTGCGCTTATCAAACAGCAACAGCTTAAAAAATATTTGTCACAATTATCAGGAGAATTGGGTAAAAAAGCAAAAATAGAAGTAATACCTAGAAATATAAAGTAGTTATTAATTTTTGATTTACAAATATTGTGTATAATTTTGACAATTCAATATATGAGGAAAATTTATGAAAAAATCTTTTTTGGTAGTAAGTCTTAGCGTTTTGCTTTCAACAATAATATATGCTGATAGTGTTATAGGAAGCGTTAATGGAATGCCTATTTATAAATCAGAGGCTGAGAATGCAGTTAAAGCATTAACTGGCGGAAAACAAACTTATGACAAATTAACAGTTGAACAAAAAAAACAAGTTGTTAATGTAATAGCACCGAGTAAACTTATTGCAAAAGCTGCAAAAACTGAACTTAGTCAAAAAGAACAAGATTATGCTCTTTCAACACTATGGATTCAAAAAAAAGCTTCCAGTATGTCAGTAACAGATGCTGAAGCAAAAGCAGCTTATGATAGATTAAAAGCTGCAAGCAAAGATCAAAGCAAAGTTCCAGCTTTCGACAAAGTTAAAGAAACTATTAAAATGCAATTAAAACAAGATAAGGCAGTTCAATCTATCATGAAAAATGCAAAAGTAGTAGCAAACTAATTTTAGGAGAAAGAATGTCAATTTTAGACATTGTGGAAGCGGGTGTAATAACAGGCAAAGATTTGCAAACGGTTTTTCAAATTGCAAAGCAAAATAGTTTTGCAATCCCAGCTGTTAACGTAGTAGGTTCTAGTTCAATTAATGCTGCATTAGAAGCTGCTGCAAAAGCAAAGTCTCCCATCATTATACAGTTTTCAAATGGTGGTGGTGCATTTAATGCTGGCAAAGGTATTTCTGGTGATAAAGCTGCAATTGCAGGCACTATCGCAGGAGCATTGCATGTACATACATTAGCAGAGCATTATGGTGTTCCAGTTATTTTGCATACAGACCATGCAGCAAAAAAGCTTTTACCATGGATAGATGCTTTGTTGGACGAGAGCGAAACTTATTTTAAAATAAATAGTAAGCCTCTTTTTTCATCTCACATGCTTGATCTTAGCGAAGAACCATTGGAAGAAAATATTGCTATTTGCAAAGAGTATCTAAAAAGGATGTCAAAAATTGGTATGACACTAGAGATTGAGCTTGGTGTTACTGGTGGCGAAGAAGATGGAGTTGATAATACAAATGTGGATAATTCGCTTCTTTATACGCAACCGTCAGAAGTTGCCTATGCTTATAAAGAATTAAGTGAAATAAGTCCTAACTTTACAATCGCAGCATCTTTTGGTAATGTTCATGGTGTTTATAAACCAGGCAATGTTGTGCTTACTCCTAGTATTCTTGACAATTCTCAAAAACATATCCAAAAAGAATTTGACACTGGCGAGAAACCAGTTAATTTTGTTTTTCATGGTGGTTCAGGATCTTTGCTTAGCGAAATTAGAGAAGCTATAAGTTATGGTGTCATAAAAATGAATATTGATACTGATACACAATGGGCTTATTGGGATGGCGTGAGAGGATACGAAGCCAAATATCATGACTATCTTCAAGGACAAATAGGCAATCCAGAAGGCGAAGATAAACCAAATAAAAACTATTATGATCCTAGGAAATTTTTACGAGCTGGAGAAGAATCTATGGTAAAAAGATTGTTTCAAGCGTATGAAGATTTAAACTGCGTTGGAAGAAATTAAACTCAATTTACCAACACCAATAGATACTATCGTAGTAGATGGTATCTCTTTTTTTCTCAAAAGAGATGACTTGATACACCCAGATTTTTCTGGAAATAAAGCTAGAAAGCTCCACTACTATCTTCAAAAAGATTTTTCATACATAAAAAAACTTGTTTCTTATGGCTCTAACCAATCAAATGCAATGTATAGTATGTCAGCACTAGCAAAAATAAATGATTGGAATTTTGAATATCACACAAATCATATATCCGACTTTCTAAGAGATAACCCACATGGGAATTATGCAAAAGCCTTAGAAAATGGAATGAAGATAATAACCAATAGCGAGCAATTAGCAGTTAGCAGTGGGCAATTAGATAATAATATTTTATTTATAAATGAGGGTGGAAGAGATAAAGAGGCGAGTTTCGGTCTGGAAATAATGGCAAAAGAGATAATTGATTGGCAAGTAGATAATAATATTGATGAGTTAAATATATTTCTGCCATCAGGTACAGGAACGACAGCTCTGTTTTTGCAAAAACACTGCTCACTGCTCACTGCTCACTACTCAATTAAAACAACAATTTATACAACGCCTTGCGTAGGTAATGGTGATTATTTGATTAAGCAATTTAACGAATTAGAGCCAAATAGTATATATCATCCAATCATATTAGAACCACAAAAAAAGTATCATTTTGGTAAACTTTATAAAGAACTATATAATATTTGGTTAAAATTACACAAACAAACCAATGTAGAGTTTGACTTACTGTATGACCCAATTGGATGGAGTGTTATGCTAAATAATTTGGATATATTTAGTAAAAATACACTTTATATTCATCAAGGCGGAATTCTTGGTAATGTCAGTATGG
>FAXN01000091.1 GCA_001493195.1 Sulfurovum sp. enrichment culture clone C5
TGGTAATCCCTCCGATTTACAATGATATTTCAAGTGTTCATAATGGAATGATGTTTACACTTCAAGGTGCTTTGAGGAGAAAAAATGGTGAACATAGCTTTTTTATAGGAGGACTTGAAGCTCTTATAGATACTAAAAATAACATTCTCATAGAAAATTTTACATTCAATGAAGATATCAATCTATACTCTGTTGTTATAGAAGACACAAACTACTCCATCTCCCCTATAAGAGATTATTTCCAAGGAAAAAATGGCAAAACTTATTCGTTCATAAACTATAAAAAAGAGTTTAGGTATTGGTTTGAATCGGTTTTTAAAAAAGAACTAGAGAATAAAAAAATAAAAAACATTTTTTTGACAAAGTTTCTTATTGGGATGATAAGTATGGATGGGTTCTGGTTTCAAAAAAAGATTTAAAACCAGAACTTGTACATAATGTAATTACTAAACTCAATAGGGCAAAAATCAAAAATGCAAAATATAATATATTTTTAGAAGATTTAAATAAATTTATATACGAAAGTAAAGAATTTGTTTCGTATTATGACAATTGTGGTGATGCTTTGACCTTTAAATATCCAGTCATGAATATCGTTGTAGATGGTATGAATAAAAATAACGAAGTGCAAGATCATTTTGAATTTTTGCGAACCGATAAAGGATATAAACTTATCGGAATTTCTATCAAGAGTGAGTAGAGACCGCAATACTTATGTTATAATATTTTATGTTAAATGAATTAAAATGCCTACTAATCAAACCATCTGTTTATCATCACAGTTATTCTCATGTAGTTTGTGATGATACTGTTTTGGATGAATTTAGTATTCTTTGCTGGAATGTTCATAAAAATAATGATACTTTTTCATTTGGTAACTATATCGAAGAATTTTCCAAAAGAAAGCCAGTTGATTTTTTTATATTTCAAGAAGCTGATTTTAAACACGATGTAGAATTAAATATTCCGGATTTGACATTTAATGCCGCGGCAAACTTAGAAAAAGGCTCTTCTTTTTATGGTGTTTTGACAGCAAGTAAATGTAAAACAATGTATAGCGAGACTTTTCTCTCACACGGTAAAGAATTGATATTTGGTCCTCGTAAAAGCCTACTTTTAACAAAACACTCTTTTAAAGATGGATTACCTTTGTGGATTTTAAATCTTCATGCTATCAATTTTAGAGAAAATAGACACTATTATAAAGAAATAGACAAAATTATAGAGATAATAGACGACTATGATGGAGCGATGATAATCGCGGGTGATTTCAATTCATGGAATAAAAACAGAATGAAATTTCTTCACACAAAAATGGAAAATTTAAATTTTACTCATGTGCCATTTTCAAAAAGAGACAAGGTTAAGTCTTTTATGAAAAATCATTTGGATTTTATCTTTTATAGAGGAGTTGAACTTCTCGAGTATAGCATAGAAAGAAATCACAATCTATCTGACCATCATCCTCTATTTGCCAAATTTAAGCGTTGAATTTTAGCTCAAGTTTCCATCAAGAGTTAGTAAGATTTCATTTTGATTGGATTAAAAACTGGAAGTCGCAAATTGCGACTTCCAGTTTGGTTTTAAAATTTAAATATTTGATATAATTTTTTTTAGAAAAATAAAATATAAAAGAACTAAAAAAATGAAAATGACTTCTTTTGAAAAAGATAGTATGGGCGAACATGCTGAACTTTTTTAAAAACTAGAGATTTTATAAAAATATGTATTGGTAATGATGCCAAAGAAAAATACAGAGAAAATATAACCACATTGTATTCGAAAGATGGTGGATTTTGTTATATAAAAGCAAAAGATGATTATATCCATATCGGTTGGTTTAGAGGTAAGTATATAAATGATAAATATAACTTACTATTTGGAAATGGTAAAACGATTAGAGGTCAAAAAGTTTACAAACTTGACAAATTCACAAAAGAAACAATCAAACATTACACACAAGAAACTTTAATTTTTTTATTTGAACATAATGACTTGATGAGATTGAGAAAACATAATTTTTAAAAAGTATGTTATAATGTACCAAATAAAGTATGTAAAAAGGTACTAAAATGAGAACTATTTATGCAGAGCAGACTGTGAGTATCAGCGAGCTCAAGAAATCACCAAGTAGTGTTATCAAAAAAGCGGGCAAAGAAGCCACAGCTATACTAAACCATAATGCCCCAATCGCATACCTCGTTCCAAGTGAAACTTACGAGAAATTGATGAGGTTATTGGATGATTATTTGGTGGCAAAAAAGTTAGAAAAAAGAATATGAAAATATTTTATCAAAACCTCTACTTGACAATCCATAACCAAACCCAACATTAATGCACTTTTGGATATAATCGCCATTATTTAAAGAAACTTCTAAAGAGAACAGATGGACTACAAAGATACCCTACTACTACCACAAACAGATTTTCCAATGAGAGGAAATCTGCCCGTAAATGAACCTGCAAGATATGCAAAATGGAAAGCTGAGAATGTTTACGAACAGATGAAACAAGCAAGAGAGGGTAAAGAATCATTTACCCTTCATGATGGACCGCCATACGCAAATGGGACAATTCACATAGGACATGCCCTAAACAAAATACTAAAAGATATAGTTGTTAAGTATAACTATTTTCAAGGTAAGTCGGTTAGATTTACTCCAGGTTGGGATTGTCATGGGTTGCCAATAGAGCAAAAAGTAGAAGAAGACATAGGCAAAGAGAAAAAAGAAGCTATGAGTCCATCAAGCTTTAGAGCATTGTGCAGAGAACATGCAACAAAATTTGTGGGCATACAAAAAGAAGGTTTTGAATCTTTGGGCGTAATCGCTGATTGGGACAATCCATATTTGACAATGGATTTTAAATTTGAAGCAAATATTTATAGATCTCTTTGTGAAGTTGCAAAACAAGGTTTGCTTATAGAGAGACACAAACCTATATATTGGTCTTGGGCGGCAAAAACTGCATTAGCCGATGCAGAAGTAGAATACAAAGACAAAGAAGATTATAGTATCTATGTGGCTTTTGAGTTGAGCGAAAAGTCAAAAGAAGAACTTGAGATTCATGAAAATGCAGCAGTGGTTATATGGACAACAACACCGTGGACTTTGCCTGCAAATACTGGAATTGCACTAAATCCTGAAGAGATGTATGTTATAACAAGTGATGGGTATATCGTTGCAGAGAGTAGATTGGATGCTTTGGTAGAACTTGGAATAGTTAAAGAGCATAGCGATAGAAAGATTGCTGCAAGTGAACTTGAGGGCAAAATAGCTATAAATCCACTAAATGATAGAAATTCTACTATCGTTTTGGGTGACCATGTAATGCTAGATGGCGGAACAGGTGCTGTTCATACTGCTCCAGGTCATGGAGAAGATGACTATAGGGTTGGACTTAAATACAATCTTGAAGTATTGATGCCAGTTGATGAAAATGGTTGTTATGATGAGACTATCATAGGACATCATCTGTTTCCAAATCCTGAAGAGTTTTTGGGAATGCATGTATTTAAAGCAAATGCTAAAATAGTTGAAATGTTAGGAGATGCACTACTCAAAGAGAGTAAATTTGTTCACTCATATCCACACTGTTGGAGAACAAAAAAACCTTTGATTTATCGTGCTACAAACCAGTGGTTTATCTCGATAGATGGTAAACCAAAAAATGATGATAAGAGTTTAAGAGAGATAGCACTCAAAGAGGTAGAAAATACAGTATTTTATCCTGAATGGGGTGTAGGAAGACTCAAATCTATGATAGAGCAACGACCTGATTGGTGTATCTCGAGACAGAGAAGCTGGGGTGTGCCAATAGCATTTTTTAGGGTTAGAAAAACAAAAGAAGTTATACTAGATGAGAAAGTTTTAAATTTTGTTGCTATGGTATTTGATCAATACGGCTGTGATGCATGGTATGATAAAGAGATAAGTGAACTTCTGTACCCAGGAAGTGGATATGATGCAAACGAACTTGAAAAAGTAACAGATATTCTTGACGTTTGGTTTGATAGCGGTTCGACTTGGAATAGTGTTTTAAAAAGTGGAAACTATGATGCAGGTAAATACCCTGCTGATATATACCTAGAGGGAAGTGACCAGCATCGTGGATGGTTCCAAAGTTCA
>FAXN01000092.1 GCA_001493195.1 Sulfurovum sp. enrichment culture clone C5
GCGACATCTGGAACGAGTGGCATGGGATTGTAGATATTTTTACCAATTTTTTTATTGATGCTATTTATGGCATTTTTGATAATCTCTTCCTCGTTTCCCAAAACTCCACCATCTCCTGCGTGAGGATTTAGTCCCAATACACCAACAATACTATCAGGCTTCGCTGAATTATAAAAATCTAATAAAAATTTATTTAGTCTATCAAAAGTCAAAGAACTTGCAACATCTTTCAATGGTATATGTTCTGTAAAAAGAGCTACGAAAAGAGCAGGGCATCCAAGCATCATAATGGCATCCATTTTGCAAAAATCCCTCAAGGCATCTGTGTGACCTTTGTATGTGATTCCTGCCAGTTCCCACGCTTTTTTATGTATGGGTAGGGTACATATAGCATCCACTTTATTATTTTGAGCTAACCACACAGCTTTTTTAAATGAAGCAAAACTATAAGCACCACTTTCTTTTGTGATTTCACCAGCTTTTATACTAAAAGATTTTGAGTTGGGAGATATGGTATCAAAGTTTGATGGTTTATCTATATTGAGTAATTTACATGCTTGTTCAAGCATATCTTCATCTATGATATAAACAGGATTAACTATCTTGGAGATAATATCATGATTTCGCAGTATAAGCTCAATGCCTATACCATTCAAATCACCTACACTTATGGCAATTTTTTTCATTGTCTATTTTATGCACTCTATCATGTCTGTTATAGCCTTCTGTAAACCTGTAAAAACAGATCTTGCAATGATGCTTTGACCTATATTTAATTCTTCTATTTCATCAATTTGTGCAATATATTTTACATTATTATAATTAAGCCCATGCCCAGCTGCAATTTTTAACTCCATGGATGAGGCTAGTTTGGCTACTGTTTTTATATTTTCAAGTTCATCTGAAAGCATTTTTTCAAGTTCAACTCTTGATAAATCCAACTCTTTTATACAGTGATGAGAGCTTGCTAAATCACCATATAGCATAGCATATATGTTTGCATAGTGACCAGTATGAAACTCAACCCACTCTACACCCAAGTCTTTGGATAGCTCAACGCTTTTCATGCTAGGATCTATGAAAAGAGAAACTTCTATATCATTTTCTTGCAGTTTTAAAATAGCCTCTTTCATGGCATTGAAGTTTTCTTCGAGTGCCAGTCCGCCCTCTGTGGTAACTTCAGCTCTTTTTTCTGGGACAATAGTCGCACGATGAGGCTTTAATGAGCAAACTATATCTATAATTTCTGGCGATATAGCACATTCTAGATTTACTGGAATTGATGAGAGCCTGATGATATCAGTAGCATCTGTATCTTGGATATGTCGTCTATCTTCTCTTAGATGTATAGTTATCTGATCTGCACCAGCAAGTTTGCATATCAAGAGTGCATCAAGAGGACTTGGATCATTTATCTTCCTTGCTTCTCTAAGTACCGCTATATGATCTATATTTACACCAAGTTTCATATTGCTCATTTCTCCAAATAGTTTTTAAAATTATAGCAAAATAGAATTATATAGATAGCTCTTTTAGACTATATCGTAAAACTGCACCATTATCATCCGCAAACCATATATTATCTTCATTATCAAGAGCAACACCTTCTATGGCAAAAGGAGGTAAAACTATCTTGCTTGTAATTTTTTCATTTTCTAGGTCATATATATAAAGTTTATCTTTTTTATCGCTAACGATATATAGTTTGCCATCTTTATAGTCAAGTCCAGAGCTGTCAACAATATTGCTAGAAATTTTATTTTCTATTTTTGCTTTATTATTTTTCAATGTTATTATTATCAAAAACGCATCATCTTTGTCTTTTGACTGGGTGCTTAAAATAAAATTTTTATCCAATTTCGCAATACCCTCTATCCCGCTATTTTTACCAAAATGTTTAAATTCTTCTATTGGCAGTAGATTTTGTGATAATGTTTTTCTGTCAACAGTTAAAATCTTTCCATCTTCAACAGCAAAAACAAATTTATCGTCCTCGCAAGCAACACCTTCTAAATCATATTTTCCAAGTGAGTTAGTATTTATAATTTTTCCACTTTTGTCTATCTCGTAAAATTTACCCTCGTCATTAGCAACCACAAACGTATCGCTATTTTTGCAATAATCAATACCAGAAGCCTCTGGTATATTTGTAATTATATGATTTTTAGCTTTTTTATCATCAAGGCACCCAGTAAAAAATAAAACAAACACAAAATAAAACCAAAACCATTTCATCGCTTATATACTCCAAATATGAATAAGTTAAATTGTACCGTAAACACTCTATTACCTATCTTTTGCTAAAATCACGAATATATTTATAAAAAGGCTTTGAGATGACAAAAAAATCTATAAAAAAAGCAGTATTAGCTTATAGCGGCGGGCTTGATACGAGTATAATTCTAAAATGGCTTCAAGATGAATACAATTGTGAAGTTGTCACTTTCACCGCAGATTTAGGGCAGGGCGAAGAGGTAGAACCTGCACGTCAAAAAGCACTTAAGCTTGGAATTAAACCAGAGAATATTTTTATACTTGACTTGAGAGAAGAGTTCGTAAAAGATTTTGTTTTTCCTATGTTTAGAGCAAATGCTATTTATGAAGGGGAATATCTTCTCGGAACTTCTATAGCTAGACCACTAATTGCAAAAAAACAGATTGAAATTGCCAAACAAACAGGCGCTGATGCTGTTAGTCATGGGGCAACAGGGAAGGGGAATGATCAAGTTAGATTTGAGCTTGGCTATCTAGCTCTTAATCCTGATATAACTGTAATCGCTCCATGGAGAGAATGGGATCTAAATTCAAGAGAAAAGCTAATAGCTTATGCAAAAAAGAATGGCATAGAGATAGCACAAAAACACCTTGATGAAAATGGAAATCCAGCAGTTAGCCCATACTCAATGGATGCAAATTTGCTTCATATATCATACGAAGGGCTTCACCTTGAAAACCCAAATAATGAACCAGAAGAGAATATGTGGCTATGGACAAATAGCCCAGAAAATGCTCCAGATGAGGCAGAATATATCACTATAGGTTATGAAAAAGGTGATCCTGTTGCAATAAATGGCGAAAAAATGTCTCCAGCAACACTACTTAAAACTTTAAATGATTATGGCAATAAACATGGAATAGGGCGACTTGACATAGTAGAAAATAGATATGTTGGTATGAAAGCTAGAGGATGTTATGAAACACCAGGCGGCACTATAATGTTAAAAGCTCATAGAGCAATAGAGTCTATAACATTAGACAGAGAAGAAGCTCATTTAAAAGATGAGTTGATGCCAAAATACGCAAAACTTATTTACACAGGATATTGGTGGTCACCTGAGAGAAAAGCGCTTCAAGCTGCCATTGATGCAACACAAGAGCATGTAAATGGAGAGGTTAGGGTAAAACTTTATAAAGGTAATGTTATGGTTGTTGGAAGAAAATCAGATAATTCACTTTATAGTGAAGCACACTCTACTTTTGAAGAAGATAATGTATATAACCAAGCCGATGCAGAAGGATTTATAAGATTAAATGCTCTTAGATTTATCATAGAAGGCAAAAAACAACCACAAAGAATTAAGAATCTTATAAAATAATAAAATAGCAAGTCAAAATGGCTTGCTAAAAATTTACTACTTTTTTAAAAATATATTCATTTCTTTTAATATTTCAGATGGGTTAAAATCAGAAAGCTTATCTTTGTATATCATATTTGGTATTATTTCTAGAAGAATATAAAAAATCCAAAGCAATGGGTAGAACCATAAATATTCACGTCTAAAGGTTTTTTTGGTGTACCTATCGCTAAACCAATCTTTGGCACTTTGTACATTATTTATAAAAAGTAAAGCTTGAATTGCAAACATCATACCCCAAATTATATAAGTGAATATTGCGGCCAAAAAAGCACCTTGAATGCTACTAAGTGAAATGATTAGTGCAAAAACTATTGCCAAAAAGATAGAAAAATATTTAAAACCAAAATAAGCCACAACTATGAGTAAGCTAACAATAAAAAGTATGTTTCCATATAGTATGAAAAGTTCTAAATAGGTAGCCTTTTGCGTAAAAGTTTCACCAAATATTATCCCTAGAAATATTATTAAAAATATTGATAATGCAGTTATGGTTAAATATATAAAATCTTTCATTTTTTATGCACTTTCTAAGCCATATAGTTTGAATAAATTATTTAAATTAGGAGTTTTTCCTAGCCATTTTTCATATAATACTCTCATATTGTCTAGGTTCCCTTTTGAAAGAATATTTTCTTTATATCCTAAAGCTTTTGATTTATTAAAGTTGCCACTATTGTCTAAACACTCAAAAAATGCATCCGCACTTAAAACCTCAGCCCATTTGTAGCTATAATATCCTGCAGCATAACCACCAGAAAAAATGTGACTAAATCCATTTTGAAATTTATTATACTTTGGAGGTTTGATTGGTGATGTTGTTTCTCTAATTTCATCAAGTAACTTTTGTGCTTCGTCCGAGCTATACAATTTTTGATGAAGTTTTATATCAAAAAGTGCAAATTCAATTTGTCTTAATATGCCAAGACTCGCTTGAAAGTTTTTGCTACTTTCTATTTTTTCTAATAAATCTTCAGATATATTTTTGTTTGTTTTGTAATGTTTGGCAAAAGTTTTTAAAATATCTTTTTTATACGCAAAATTTTCTAGGAATTGTGATGGAAATTCAACAACATCCCACGCTACTCCATTTATCCCAGAAATAGACCTTTCTTTGTTTGTGCTAAAAATATGATGCAGAGCATGCCCCATTTCGTGAAACAAGGTTACAACATCATCATGTCTAAGCAAAGATGGCATTTTTTTATTTGCTGACATAAAGTTGCATACTATAAAAGCGGAGGATAAATGAGTTTTTCCTTTACTGTCTATAAAGTGGGTTTCAAAATCATGCATCCATGCTCCACCTCTTTTTTCTTTTCTTGCTTCGAGATCAAAGTAGAGTCTAGATTTTACTTTGCCATTTTCATACATATCATATACTTTTACACATTCGTGCCAAAGGCTTAAGTCTATTTTTTTGAATTCAACATCAAAAAGATTCGATACCATATCTAAAAGCCCACTTAATACTCTATCTTGTTCAAAGTACTCTTGGACTTCCGTTTCATCAAAATCAAACAATTCTTGTTTTAATTTTTCACTATAGTACCCAATATCATAACTCTCTAGTTTTTTAATGCCATCATATTTATAAGCAAAATTACTTAATTCATCAAGCTCTTTTTTTGCATAGTTTTTAGCAATATTTGCTATTTTTTCTAAAAATTCTATAACATCATAAGGTGTAGAAGCGTCTCTTTTTTCTAAAGCAAGTGAAGCGTAGTTGTCAAATCCCAAAATGGTTGCCTCTTCATTTCTCAAAGCAAGTATCTCATTTATAATATTTGAATTTTCTGGCGCTCTTGTCGTATAAGCACAATACAGCTTTTCTCTTATTTCCCTATTTGGTCCATATGTCATATATCCTATATAACTAGGCATTTGAAGAGTAAATTCATATTGTACGTTGCCATTTTGTTCTTTTTTTGCAGACTCTAAAATACTTTCTGGCATATTTTCTATATCTTTTTCATTTTCAATTAACAAGGTAAAAGAATTTGTTGCATTTAATAGATTTTGAGAAAACTGATTTGAGAGTAAACTTAGCTTGCTATCAATATCTTCTAGTCTATTTTTTGTTTTTTGGGGTAAATTTACACCAGAGAGTTCAAAGTCTTTTATATTTTCACTAATAACTCTTTTTTGATCATCTGTGCTTGTTGATATTGTCTTTAACTTTTCATATAAAGTGCTGTTATGGGCTAACTTAGTGTGAAATATTGATAAAATTTGTATCGCTTCTTCATAAATTTTTTGATTTGCATCATTGTTCATTACGCTATTTAGATGACTTAATGGAGTAAAGAATATATTTAATTCTTCATCTATGTCTTCTAATATTTTGATAGTCTTTGCAAAGTCTGTTTCATTGCTTGTTGATATATTATTGATTACAGCATTGTAATTGCTTATAATACTTTTTATATCAGATATAAAAGTAGAATAATTTGGTTCTTTGAATTTGCAAAACATAAAAAATTGCCTTTTTGATTTCATTATATCATAAAATTAAATCAATTTTTCAAAGCTTTCGGTACAATTAAAAAAAAGTTTTCAAAGGCTTAAAAATGATTATCATCCCAGCAAGAATAGGCTCAACTCGTTTCCCAAATAAAATATTAGCAGACATAGATGGAGTTCCTATGGTTATAAGAACGGCTAAAGCCATTGAAAATATAGATGATATTTTAATCGCAACAGATAGTGATGAAGTTATAAATATAGCAAAACATTTTGGATACAAAGCAATACTAACAGATACAAATCATCAAAGTGGAACAGATAGAATTTTTGAAGCCGCTAAAAAATTTGGGTTAAGTGGCAATGATATAGTTATAAATGTTCAAGCCGATGAACCTTTTATAGAAGAGAGTGTTGTAAAAGCTGTTTACGAGTTAACTAAAAAAAACATAAGCAATGAAAAAATTATAATGAATTCTTGCTATAAAATATTGAATTCAAGTCAGGCGGATGATCCGAACTTAGTAAAAGTTGTTATTTCTAAAAATAGCAATGCATTGTATTTTTCAAGATCCAAGATACCATACCCAAGAGATCATCATTTTGACGAATTTAAAGGACATATAGGAATATATGGTTTTAGCATGAAAAGCTTAGAAATTTTTTGTTCACTCAAAACATCTTTGATAGAGCATATTGAAAAATTAGAGCAACTTAGGGCCTTAGATAATGATTACAGTATATCAATGATAGAGGTAGAAACAAATAGTTTTGGGATAGATACCCAAGAAGATTTAGATAGAGCATTAAAATTTCATATACTTTAAATATATAAAATACGATTTTTTAAGCGACGAGAAAATTTCTCGTCAACCACCTTTGGCGGCTTTGCCAAGATCCCACATAGGCATAAATATACCAAGTGCCATAAGCAATACAAGACCAGCGATAAAAAACATCATTATAGGCTCAATATAAGCACTTAAGTTATCTATAATAGATTGAAATTGCATATCGTAGTATTGCGTTACTTTTTCTAGCATACCATCTAATTGACCACTGGCTTCTCCAGCTCTAATCATTTGAAGTAGCATATTTTCAAACAGTCCAGTTAATTCAAATGATTCTGAAAGACTAAGCCCCCTTCCTATATTGGCATTAACGCCTTCAAGTTTTTGTCTAATTGCAAGATTATCAACCATTCCAACAGCAGTATTTAAAGCTTCTGAAACAGGAATCCCTGATTTTATAAGTTCGCCCAATACAAGAGTATATCTATGCATTGTTGATAAAAATACAACTTTATTTATAAGGTAGAAGTTTTTGTGGATGAAGAGCGTATCAACTTTTAGTTTGAAATCTTTATCTTTTTTATAATAATATATTGTGCCATATATTAATCCTATTAAACCAAATAGAACAAGAAATCCATAGTTGCTTAAAATATTTTCCAAGCCTAATAGTATCTTTGTTGGTAGTGGTAGTTCGGTTTTGAATTGTGAAAAAACATCTTTAAATTTCGGAACAACCACAAGTATAAGAATTGTAAATGCAATTGCCATTGCAGTTAGTGTAATCATCGGATATCTAATAGCTTTTTTAAATTTAGAACTATTATCTCTAATGCTCTCTAGTATAACAGATAATTTCATAAAAGAAGCCGCCAGACTACCGGTTCTCTCTCCAAGCTTTGCCATTGCAAGAGCTATATGACCAAATTCTTCTCTGTAATTTTCCATACTTTCAGATAAGCTTTTACCAGCGTCAATATCACTACTTATGCTATAGTATATATCACTTAATTGCTTGTTCTGAGTATTTACTGAAACATCAGCAAGCGTATCATGTATTGGTAGTCCAGCATCAGTCATAACAGCAATCTGTCTAATTGTTGCAATTTTATCATTCATGTTAATACTTTTTTTAAACTGTTTTTGCAATTGTCCAAAAAAATCTTTTGTTATTACATCTATTGGTGCAGATGTAGGTTCTATTTTTGTTATTATCACGCCATTATATTTATGCTTGATTTTGTCTTTAGCATCATTTTTGGTATATGCCTCAATGATTTGATCTTGTCTTTTGCCTTTGTGAATTAAAGAAACTTTAAAATATCCCATATTATAACCTCGCTACTCTATATACTTCTTCTACCGTCGTTTTTCCATCCAACGCTTTTCTTATTCCATCTTCAAACATGGTCATAAAACCATCTTCTATGGCTTGTTTTGTCATCTCTTCTTTTGATGCATTAGATGCTATCATTCGAGATAATTTTTCGGTAATTACTAAAACTTCAGAAATCATTTCTCTCCCACCATACCCAGAATGATTACACTCTTTGCATCCAGCTCCTTTATAAAAAGTTGGATTTTCAGGTATGTATTCTCGAATATCTTTTAAGAGATGCTCTGGAAGTTCTATCGCTGTTTTACAATGAGGACATAGTTTTCTTACAAGTCTTTGAGCTTGAATTGCTATAAGAGCACCACTAACTAAATAACTTTCTATTCCCATATCTAAAATTCTCGTAACAGCACTAATTGCATCATTTGTGTGCAGTGTTGATAAAACTAAGTGACCAGTAAGTGCTGCTTGAATAGCAATCCTTAAAGTTTCTTGGTCTCTTATCTCACCAATCATTATTTTATCCGGATCTTGTCTTAGAATAGATCTTAATGCGGTTGAGAATGTAAGATTAGCATTGTTGTTAACTTGAACCTGCTGGATACCATTTAATTGGTATTCAACAGGGTCTTCTACGGTTATTATTTTATCTTTAACATCCCTAATGGCATTTATTGCTCCATAAAGAGTAGTGGTTTTACCACTACCTGTTGGACCAGTAACCAAAACGATGCCATATGGTACTTTGATAGCTTCTGAAAACTTTTCAAATGATACTTTATTCATTCCACCATCTTCAAGTTTTATCATAACTTTTGATTTATCTAGTATCCTTAAAACTATAGATTCTCCCATTAGAGTTGGGAGTGTGGATACCCTAAAGTCGTACTCCCTGGCATTTACTAGTTTTGTAAATCTTCCATCTTGTGGTTTTCTTTTTTCTGCAATATCTAGATTTGATAAAAGTTTCATTCTTGAATCAAGAGGAGCAAAAATATCTTTATCAAAACTATATAACTCTCGAAGTAATCCATCTACACGTATTCTTACTGTACAACTTTTTTCCAATGCCTCGACATGTATATCACTTGCTCCAGCATATATCGAAGCTTTAATTATTATATCAATAAGTTTGATAATTGCAGAATCTTCTTCATTGTCAAAATCATTTCCTTTTTGTGTTAAATCTTTTCTTATTTCAGATATTATATTTTTAATACTTTCACTTGTTTCAAGTCTATGTAAATTTTGTGCAATTAATTTTGGTTGAGCAAAAGCAACAATTATTGGTTTTTTTGGTATTAGTCTTTGCAATGCTTCTTGTGCTTCTAGGTCAAAAGGATCTGCAAATGCTATGGTTACATTTAAATCATTTTCATCTATAGGTATTGCGCTATGTTTCATTAATTGTGCAAAAGGAAATTTCAAAAAAAGTTTCATATCAATTTCATAACCTTCTAAATTGATATATTTTATGTTTAGTTCTTCGGCTAATTTTTCAAGCAAGTGTCCAATTTCAAAACCATCCATATGGTCTAGTTGCTCAATTGCTACTTCGCCTTGTCTTATTTTTTGTATTAAAAATTTTTCTAATACATCTTGTTTGAGAAAATTTTCTGCTATGAGATTTGCAAAAGTAATTTTTTTAGGAGGCCTCATGCGTACAAGTTTTTCAATATCTGATTTTGTGACAATATTTTCATTTATCATCATTTGAATAACTTTTACCATTTTAAAAACTCCTGTTGTAATTTATATTATTTATTTTCATTTTCAAACTCATTAATAATGTTTAATGCTTCTTTTGAACCAGTTTTTGATGCGTAAGCTTTTATAATCCTAACAGCTTCATTTTTATCGCCTAGATAGAATTTTGATTTTGCCATTATAATCCAACTATCTTCAATCTCTTCTGTTATTTTGTTAGTTTCAATTGCCCAAAATAATGCCTTATTATACTCTTTTTTTTCATAATAGCTAATAGCTAAAAATAGAGAGTCATTTGGGTCGTGGGATTCATTAAATCTTTTCATTATGTCAATTAATGTAGCCACATTTGACTCTTGCGTTAATTTAACTTTTTTTCGAGTTGTTTGTGGTTGCTCGTAAGTTTCATTGTTTGCTTTAAAACTATTATCGTTTTGTTGCTTTACGTCATTACTTATATTTTGTGTATTTGGCATGGAATATGTATCCGATGAAGCTAAATTTTTAATTTGTGATACAATTTGCTCCCCTTGTTGCTTGATGCCTATTGTTTGATTATTTTTTACTGTCTGCTTGATTTTAATTGTAGTTAAATTTGGTTCAAATATATTTAGGTTTGCATTTATCACAAGATGTAATTTTTTCTTATTGCTTAAAAGTAGTTCACTTTCTTTTTTTTCATTTATGTAATATTTTATAGAAAAAAATAACACTAAAAAACCAATAAAAAATAAAGCATATGTCATATTTTTTTTATTTTGTATTTAGCTAATTTTTGTTCTAAAATATTAACATTATGCATTTATATATCCAAGTTTTAATCCGGCTAGTTGCAAAAATTCATAAAATTTTTTATCTAAATTAGATATTTTGGAAGGTAGTGTATCTGCATAAAATTCACATATTTCAAAGACAGTATACATTAATTTATTACACTCTCTAAAATTTCCATCTGTTAATTTAAAAATGAGTTTAAAATCTCTCTCTTTTATGTTATTTGAAAGATCAAATAAATTTTTCTTTAAAAGTTTTTTATTTATATATGTTGTTTGCTCTTCTCTGTCTACATTTTTTAATTCAATCATTTCCCATATTCTAGAGCTAAAATGGGTGCGGGCCAATAGCTCTTCTTTGTTGTTTTGATGAAGAGCCATTATAAATTTAATAGATCCAGTATCAGAAAGTAATCTAATTTTTTCTAAAATATCAAGTCCATACATTTGTGCTTCATCCAATAAAAAAATAAATTCTTTTTTGTTTAAAATACTTTTTGCATATTTCACTAACCCAAGAAAATTTACTTCTGAATTATCTGGAACATTTTCTCCAGTAAAGGCATAAAATATCTGCTCTAGAAACTCTTTTTCACTATTTGATGGAGTGTCCATATAGAAAAGTTCTTTTTGATATTTTTTTTTCTCAAAAAGATTTTTTATCAATATAGACTTTCCAGTACCAGGCTTGCCATATAAAATAATCATTTTAAATGGCTTGTCAATAGCATCAGCTAATTGCTTGAAAGCAATCATTGATGACTCTAGCTCTATATAGTCTTTAGTGATTATATTATCTAAAAAAGCATTTTTTGCTATTTTAAATTTATTTTTCATTCAATATACTATATCCTAAATCTTTCATTAGAGCATCTTTTGGTGTCTCAATAATATGTGGAGTTATAATTAGAACCAACTCCTCTGTTGTTTTTGTATTCACCTCTTTTTTAAATGCATAACTAATAATAGGTATATCACCAAGTATTGGTACTTTACTTGATTCAATGCCTTCTTTTGATGATATAAGTCCACCAAGTATCGCATGTTCACCATCTTTAACTTTTATAACAGAAGCCAATTGTCTTCTTACTAAGTCTGGTGGCATTTTTCTTGTTCCATCACCACTAACTGTTGAATTAACTGTGTCAGAAATAGAAGGATTTATTTTAAGAGTTATCATTCCATTGTCATCAATTTCTGGCGTAATATCAAGCAAAATGCCTGCAAATACTGAATCTACTGTTTCTCCTGTCGCTGAAGTGGAACCCCCGCCACTAGCAGATGTGCTAGCCGTTGTTATTTTATAAAATAACTCTTTGCCTACACTTATGAGTGCTGGTTGATTGTTTAGTGTCATAACCCTTGGGCTTGAAATGTTTTTTACATTACCTTGCGTTCCTAAAAATCTAACAATATCAGAAACCTCTACCTTTCCAGTAGCAAAAACAGAAGCTCCAGCAGGATTTGATTTTTCATCTCGAGCCCATTCTGTAACTATACCTTCTGTAATTTTTGTAGGATAAATATTTCTTGCCGCTTCAAGGGTTGAGTTGACACTTAAACTTTGAAGGTTGTATATTTGCGACCAGTCAATACCTGTTGTTTTACTATCATCAAAATTTACCGACATTATTCTCACATCTATCATAACTTGTTTTTTTATTTGCGTAGATAGGGTATCTATGTATTTTGCAACTTTTTCTATTTGTGCTGGGGTTCCAGTTACTGTTATCATTCCAGCTTCTGGATTAACTATAGGTGCAACTGGATTATATTCCCATACTTGACCATCAGGACCAACCCATGATTTATCGGAAGTTTTAGCAAAATGAGTACTTCCATCGCCAGCACTTATTAAGATTCTCTGAATTTCATCTCCTATATTTTTCCAAAATAAAAATTCATTATTACTTTCTATGCTTATTCCAGTATTTGCTGATGAGCCACCACCTACATTAGTAGCAGAGCCCCCACCACTACTTGAAGAGGATGATTCACTGCTACCAGCTATTATTGTAACCCCAGCATTACTTTTTCCTATCCTGTTCCCAGCTATATAGTGAACCCTAAAAGTTTTAGTTATGAGGTATGCAATAGTAAGTTTATTCCCCTCTATTGAATAATGTAAATCATTATCCTTTAAAACAGTATTTAAAAATGTTCGCATGGTAGCATTTTTTAATTTGACATAGTATAGTTTTTTATTCATTCTTAATTTAGCAGCTTCGTCTTTTACTATTACGCTAAGACCACAAGTATCAGCTAAATTATCAACCATATCCCCAATTGTCAAGCTACTATCAGCAGTTACGCTAAAAAGTCTTGTATCGCATTGACCAGCATTAGCCAAACTACTCATTATTGCAAAAATAATTAAGCCCTTAAAGATTCTTTTATTCATATTTATGAATTTCATAATTACTACCTCCCTTGAATTTTAATCAAATTTTTGTTTTTAGAGCTATTGTTCAAATAAACTTTTTTATTTTTTTGACCATTGCTCAAATCAACACTGTTTGGACTAATTTTGGTTATTTTATAAGCACCAGTTGTGTCACCTACTTTTTTCCATCCCCCACCAATATAGGCTTTGCCATTCATTATAGCGCTTACCTTGGTGGTATTTGAATCTTCTTCATCACCTTTTGGCATTATGATTGCACCAGTAGTTTTGTTTCTATCATAATAAACAAAAGGGTCTGAAACTTTATCAAAGAGAGATCCATTTAGTCCACCCCTAGGTGATTGTATTTGAGATACTTTTTGATCTATATCTTTTATACTAAGTGTTGTAGCAATTAATGCAGTAGATAAGGTTGCCCATAAGAATATTTTATATTTCATTGGTTGTTTATCCCCCATACTGAGATATTAAGATCCGCCAATATACCAGATCTCTTTTTATTAACTTTTAGCTGACTACCATATATGTCGGTCACAAGTCTATTTTGCTCTATGTCATTCATGAATTTTAGTATATCTTTATATTCGCCTTGACATTTAATTTTAATTTCCAAAACATGACCAAAAGTTGTTTGATTTGATTCTGTAAAATTATTATCCAATTTCAGTATGCTAACATTATGATTAGATGCTGTTGTAGTAATAGAGTCCAAAAAAGTTGACCAGCTTTTTTTATCAAAAATCATATCTTCTAATTTATGCATACTATTATTAATTAGAGTTGTTTTATTTTCCAAATCCAAAATAGTCTGTTTTTTTTGTTTGATATCATTTGACAACTGCTTAACTTTAAAGTCTTTATCCCCATTTACAGTGATGGAGGCCATGTATTGTTGCTGTTCATCTAAAACTTTTTGGGTTTTTTCTTTTTCCCCAGCCGTATAATTATATCTATCTTCTGCAATAGGTAAAAGAATATAATATGCCAAGAAAGCAATTAATAATCCAGAACCATAAATCATAAGATTTTTTTCATTTTCTTGTTTAGCGTTTAGATATATATCTAATTTTTCGAGTATGTTTTCTAAAAAAATCATTTTAACTCCATTGTAAGCACACCTTGATAGAATGAGCTATTTTGATCTTTTTCCAATAATTTCATATTGATATTTTCTATATTTGTATTTTTTTCAGAGATAAATTTGATAAATTCTGTTATTTTTTTATCATTATCTCCTGCCAAACTGATAGAAATATTATTATCACTATTTTGGAATTTTTCTATGGTTACACCAAACTTCTTCAAGTCATTTGATAAATCATAATATATTTTTGATTTCATCGCATAATTTACTTTTTTGTTAAAAATACTATCCAAAGTTTGTGCTTTTGAATTATAAGCATCCCTTTTCGCTTTTTCTCCTATACCTAGCGTCTTGAGTTCATTTTCTTTCTCAGAAATTTGTTTTTTATATTTTTCAACTTCTGGAGTAAGTTCTTCAGATGTACTAACATTATAATACGATTGCGCATCGTTTACATAAGAGTATATTAAGTAATAAAGAGGCATAGCAAGACCAATAACAGTAGCCGCTCCAGCTGCCATTAAAAATTTACCGCCAGCTCTTTGAGAAAAAGAAGGAGGTCTTAGGAATTGTGTTAAATTTACAATGGAATTTGAATCATCAATATAGTCAATAGAGGTTTTCGCTAACATTAATTCTAATGGAGTTGATTTTGTATGATTAATGTGTGAAAAGCCTAGACCAAAGTCCCAGACATCAGAAGTGCTACCTATATAGTTTAAAATATATTTATGACATAAAGGTATATCACCTATGTCACTACCTATAAATATTTTATCAATGACATCAATTTTTAGCGCTCTTTTGGAATAAACTATTACCTCGTTAATCGATAAAAAGAAATTGCCAAATATTTTAGCAAGTGTTTGAGAGATATTCGAGTCTATTCCATATAAATTATCTTTTGAAAGAAGTTCTACAAATGATTCTCTATCCGTATGAGCTCCGATTGCCTCACAATATTTATCATGTAACTTATCTATAGAATAGTCTAAATTCTTACTATACATGAAATTTCCATCTTTATAAATGGATATAAATGCATCTTTTTGCATTAAATATATAAAGATATGAACTTCATTTGAACTTAATGCATTATTTTTGTATAGAGTTTTACATAATAATGGAGCAGGGGCAACAAGATCTATATATTTGGTATTTTTTTTATGATGCTCAAATAGTGTATAATTCTCTTCAGATTTTGTAGTAAAAACATGAAAGAGTCTTTCGTCAGTTGCACTTTCTGATTCTATATATCCTATGAGATTTTCACTCTCTTCCTCACTTATACCAAGCTCTTCTTGTATTTTAATTTCAATAGCACTTGCCATATCTTCATCGGGAATTCTACGGCTCATATTGATTGAAGCAATTAGAAGGTCTTTGCTGGAGATAAAAGATGATACAAATTGATTTTCTGAATAGGATGGTTTTGGTATCAATTCTATAGAATTGTTTTTAACGATGGAATACCTATTTTCATAAGGGTCAATCGCAAGAATGCTACTAAAAGGCGATTTAGATGACTGTATCTTTTTAAACATGGACACCTTTCTTAATAAAGATTAACCTAATTCTACAATTTAAATATTTAAATAAATCTTAATATTAAAATATATAACCAAAATTTTCTAATTCTTCTTTATTTTTACTCCATCCGCTCTTTACGGACACAAAAAGCTCTAGATGGATTTTTTTAGCAGAAAATTTTTCTATATTTTTACGAGCATGTATTCCAATTCTTTTTATGCCTTCTCCATTTTTTCCTATAATCATTTTTTTTTGTATATCTTTTTCTACAATTACAGTTGCTAGAATCTTATCTAAATGTACGTTTTCTTCGATCTTATCGATTATAACATCGCTTTCATATGGTATTTCATCGCTCATATTTTCAAAAATAGATTCTCTTATAAACTCTTTATAAATAGAACGAATGTGTTCTGTAGTTAAAATTTCATCATCATAAAGCCAAGGATGTTCCGGTATATATTTGGATACAAGTTCTATCAGCTCTTTTTTTCCAACATTTTTATTTACTGAAAATGGGATAATAGCTTCAAAATGTTCTTGAAATTTTTGATATTCTCCAAGTTTTTGTAGCAATTTAGCTTGTGGAATTTGATCTATTTTATTTAAAACTATTATATGTTTAGTTTTTTTTCTTTCATTTAGCTCTAAAAATTTTTCATATTCATCTGTTTTGTCACTAGCTGGTGCAATGAAAAGTATCAAATCGCAATCGCCAATAGCTTTTAAAGCTTCTTCTAACATAAACTTGTTTAATAGTTTTTCTTTTTTATGGATACCAGGGGTGTCTATAAAAATTAATTGCGAGTTTTCGTGCATAACAATTATTTGCATTCTTTTTCTAGTAGCTTGTGCTTTTTTTGACACCATAGCCACTCTTTCACCAACAAGTAAGTTTAAAATAGAACTTTTCCCTGCATTTGGTCTTCCAACTACTGCTATAAAGCCAGCTTTTTTATTTTCCATTTAATTCCTAAAATATAGTTTGTTTTTTTAAGTATATTAGTCTACACCTATAATTTCTACTTTTAATTTTGCATGTATGCCGTGACCAAGTTTTAAATCAACCTCGTGAATGCCAGTAGATTTTATAGATTTATCTAAATGAATATTTTTTTTATCACATTCAAAACCAAATTGTTCTTTTATGGCAGTTGCTATATCACTATTGCCAACAGAACCTTGTATCCCCACTGGCGCATTATGTTTTTTAATTATTATATTTTTAGCTTCTAGCTCTTTTTTTTCTTTGTTTAATCTTTCAATTTCTTCTTTTTCAAGTTTTTCTTTAAGTGCCAGTTCGGCTTTATAGTTTTCTACAACCTCTGGAGTAGCAAGTTTTGCAAAACCTTTTCCTATGAGAAAATTTTGACCATATCCATCTTTTACATCTTTTATTTCACCAGCAGATCCTAGTGTTTTTACATCTTTTATTAGTAGTACTTTCACTAATATTCCTTTGTTGTCTAAAGTTATTTTATTTTATATTGTACCAAAAATATTATAATCATCAATTGAGGTTTGTTGTTTAAAGAGTTTTATGCTCCATTTAAGTTATGGAGCATGGAGTATATTTTTGCACTTGAAAAAGTGCAAATTTGTATTAAAGAGCGTCAGCGTCTTCCTCGCCAGTTCTAATTCTTATAACATGAGCAATATCACTCACGAATATTTTACCATCACCAATTTTTCCTGTTTTTGCAGCTTTTGTAATAGCATCTATCGCAATTTTTGCATATTCATCGGTGCTTACAACTATTTCGATTTTAATTTTTGGTATAAAATCAACAACATATTCGGCACCTCTGTAAAGCTCAGAGTGTCCTTGTTGACGACCATATCCTTTTACTTCGCTTACAGTCAATCCTGTAATTCCAGCTTCTACTAGAGCATCTTTTACCTCTTCTAATTTGAAAGGTTTTATTATAGCTTCAATTTTTTTCATTTTGCATCCTTGATTAACTTTATAAAATTATATGTAAGAACCCATTAAAGATTCATTACTTTTTCACCATGAATGGCTTCATCTAGTCCAACTTCCTCAGTTTGTGCATCTACTCTGCCGCCACCTGTTAAAAGTGAAGATATAAAATATACAATTATAGTTCCTATAAGTGTGTATAGACCAACTATCACAACAGACTCTAATTGAACCATAATTTGTCCCAATCTATCATCAGCATCTTTTAATGGACCTGACCAAAGAAGAGCTTTATCGTTAAGAGCAAGAACACCAGTAGCGATTGCACCAAATAACCCCGCTAAAAAGTGTACACCAAAAGCATCCAAACTATCGTCATAGCCAAGTTTTTTCTTCAAGACTGCAACTCCAAAGAATGCAATAACACTTCCTAATACACCAATTATCAAAGCACCGCCAACACCAACAAAACCTGCAGCAGGAGTAATAGCAACAAGGCCAGCAACAGCACCAGAAGCAGCTCCCAAAAGAGTTGGTTTTTTGAAGACTATTTGCTCAACAATTACCCAAGTTAGTGTCGCAATAGCAGTAGCTATAGTAGTAGTAAGCATAGCAACACCAGCTATCATATTGGCACCAAATGCAGATCCTGCATTAAATCCATACCAACCAAACCATAAAAGACCTGCACCAAGAGCTGTCAACATAACACTCATAGGTTTCATGGCAACTTTACCATATCCAGCTCTTTTACCAACTAAAACAGCAATTACTAGACCAGCTAGACCACCGTTCATGTGTACAACTGTTCCGCCTGCAAAATCTAATGCACCAGCATTAAAGAGGTATCCACCACCCCAAACCATATGTGCTATAGGAGCATAAACTATAACTGTCCAAAGAGCAACAAAAATCATCCAAGTAGAAAATTTCATTCTCTCAATTGCAGAACCCGAAGCAATAGCAACAGTAATAGCTGCAAAAGTACCTTGGAATACAACAAAAACATATTTTGGATAAAGCTGACCAAGATCTACACTGGCAAATTCATCCCATTTTATGCCATTTAGCATAACATTTCCAAAACCACCCATGAAGTTATTTAAACCACCTTCCATTGTGCCAAATGCAACCGAGAAACCAGCCACAACCCAAGCTATCATAGCTATAGAAAAAGCCATAAATACCATGGCATATGTATTAAGTAAGTTTTTACTTCTTGTCATACCTCCATAAAAAAGTGCCAAACCTATTGGCGTCATTAGCATAACTAGTGCTGTTGACATTAACATCCAAGATGTATCACCGCTGTTGATTACAGGTGCAGATGTAGCATTTTGATCTGCAAGTGCAAATATAGAAAATAGAATACTAAAAAATGATATCCATTTTAGTTTCATTGTGTCTCCTTCGTAATAAATTAAGTTACATGGAAATTATAACAACAAACTGAACACTAAATAAACTCAAGACTGATTAAAAAATAGGCAATTACAAAATTATCGGCATTTGCAACTTAAAGGTGTCTTTTTTTATTTGACACGTTAAACATGTTTGCTCAATTATTTGCATTATTTCATCATCATTGCTTGTGTCACGTTTTTGAGATTTTAAAATCAATTCTAACATTTGATATTTCGTGTCACCTAATACTATATATTCACCAAAAAGCAGTTTTAAGTCGATACTTAAGGACTGAGATTTGATAAAAGCTTCTAGCATTTTTCTTAAAATTTTTGAAAAACTATTTTGATCTATTTTAAACATTGGTAAATCTTGATCAACAAACAGTGATAGCTTAGCACTGCTTTGCATTTCAAACAAAGTTATATTGGCTTCAAGTAAACTATTTACGTCTGTTAAGATTAGCATCTCTTTTGATACATTTTTTTCTTGTTTTATTTGTGGTTTGTTATAGAGCCTTATATAAATATTTTCATCATCCTCATATCCGACCATTATGGAAAAAAAAGAGAAAATGTCAAACTCTAGATTGCTTAATATGCCTCTATGCCCATAGCTCTTAGGGGCATATTCCAGTGCTAAGTCGTAAAGAATTTTTGGGTTTATGTATCCCAATAAAACCTCTGCGGAGTTATTTAAATATTTTATATGCCCACCAAAATCAAAAAGTATAAATGGATTACTGTCGTTTTCTATAAAATTTTTAAAATCAATTGATTCCATTTTCATTTACCTTTTTTCTAAGAGTATTTCTATTTATTCCAAGTATTTGAGATAGCTTTAGCTGTGAGCCATATTTCTCCAATCCAGCCATAATTAATGGATATTCAAAAAGATTTAAAAATTTAACATAATCATTGTTTCCTTGAAGATTTTTTTGAAAATAATCATATAAAATGTCTTGAATCTCACTTTTTTCTAAATTATTAAATGCAATTTTTTTATAAATATATATTTTGAGTGATTTTATATTGTTACTTAAATCTATTTTTTCTTTATCTATGGCTAAAATATCTTTTTTTGCTAGATTTTCATTTGCTTCTTTTATGTATTTTTCAATAAAAAATTCTAAATCTTCCGGTCTGTCCCTTAATGGAGGCATTTTATATATAAAACCAAAGAGTGAATCTATATAATCTGGCACTGTTGTTTCATCTGTGAGAGCAATTATTTTTTTATTATTGAACTCTTCGGCAGCATAATTTCTATGTATATCAAAATTATAAACAACTATCTCATTATTTTCAAGTAATGCATTTTTTAATTTTACAAAATCACTACCATCTATCCATGTAGCATTATTGTACATTGATTTTACCAATGTTTTTTTGCCTATATTTGATTCTCCATATAGCAAAGTTGATATTTGCATATTTCTTGTAAGTTCAAATCCTTTTTTGATTTGCTTAATTTTTTCACAATTACTAAAAAACACAGTGCACCCCACTAATAAATATGAGTCATATTCTTGATTAAAAAATAATCATACTTTTAATAAAATATTGTAGCTTAAATATGTTAAAATATAAAAATTAATATATCTGACAACAAAGGTTTATAATTAAAAAATTATTTCAAAGTTTTGCATCAAAGCATCAATATCTTGATTTTGAGCAATCAATTGATTATTTTTCTATATTTGGCGGCACAGTTAAAATAGAGCTTGATTATTTTGCCACTCTCTTTGAGTTTATAGAAGATAAATTTCTTCATAACATTGATAGCATATCTTCACAAATAGAACCGACATATATTCTAGAAAGCCCATACAGAGAAGTTCTTATGGCGGTCGCCAGAGGAGATGGTAAGATATACTCATCTATCAAGAAAGCTAGATTAAAAGAAAGTCTAGGTGAGAATATAATAGAAGATTTAACAAAATTGGAAATTATTAGATTAGAAGAATCAAAAGAGCTTGAGTCAAATTCTTTGAAAAAATATAGAATACAATCAAAACTTAGATTTGAAAAACCATTTTTGAGATTTTGGTTTGGTTTTGTTGAGCCTTTCAGGGAAGATTTGGAAGCTGGTATACATACCAACTTCATAGAATATTTTAAAGCACATTATGAGAGATTGAGAAGCCTTGTTTTTGAGCAACTTTGTGAAGAATTTCTTGTTGACTATTATGCAGAAAGAGGCATTAATATCGTTTTTTCTGGTAGTTATTGGGATAAGGATAATGAATTTGATATAGTCGCCATTATGCATTCTAAAGAAATTATTTTAGCTGAATGTAAGTACAAAGATAGAAAAGTTTGTAAAAATGAATTAACAAAATTAAAATTAAAAGCATCGCAATCAAATTTGATAGCGAAACATTGGGTGCTTTTTTCTAAACAAGGTTTTTCAGTTGAATTAAAAAATTCAAAAGATAAAGATTTGTTGCTTTTTGATTTACAAGATTTATCACAATGGAAATAATTATTTTTTATTTTCTTCTATAGCATTTCTGTGTGATTTAAAATCTTTTGTAAATGTATGAACCCCATCTTTGTTTTTTACAAAGTATAGATAATCTGTTTTGCTTGGATTTATTGCAGCATCTATGGCTTCCATAGAAACTGAACCAGCAGGGGAATCTGGCAAACCATAATTCTTATATGTATTGAAAGTAGTATTATCGTTTTTTATTCTTTCAGGCGTTACTGCAATATGTGAATATTTGCCATAATTTAATGTGCCGTCCATTTGAAGTCTCATATTTTTTGCTATTCTATTATCTATGACGGACGAAATTATCGGCATTTCTTTTTTGTTTGCCGCTTCTTTTTGTATGATTGAAGCTTTAGTAAGAATTTTATTCCATTTTTCTTTATCGTATTTGTTAAAGTATTTTGTTGCCAATTTATCATATTTTTGTTCTGATGGCTTTAAAAGAAATTCCACCAATTTTTTTTCATTCATATTTGTATTTGCAAAATATGTATCTGAAACAATCCCTGCTTCTTTATAGGATGATTGTTTTGTATACTCTTCCATTAAAATTTCTTTATTTAAGTTCATTTGATTTGCAACATTTTCAAAAAATATATCCAAAGTTTCACCTGGTATTAGGGTGATGCGACTATCTATCCCTTTTGTTTTTGTATTTGCAATTTTGTACAAAAAACTAATCCTAGATAATGTTTCATTTTTGTCAAAATAAATTATTCCAGCTCTTGGCGTACCTAAGATAGCAAGCATATATCTATCGATAATGTTTACTTTGTATCCTTGTTGTTTTAGTCCATCTATAACTTGAGTTATTCCGCCATATTTGATATTGATTTTTTCTTTCGGTTGTATAGACTCAAAAATATACAACACAAATATTGTAAATACAATAGATATAAATGCCACAAATACTCTCAGAAATTTATTTTTTTTAACCTCTTTTTGCGGATTTTTTATTTTATTTGGTATTGTATTGTTTCTTTTTCTTGGTACTCTTTTTATTGTACTAGGTGTGCTTTTCTTTTGTTTTGGAGTAGTTTTCGTTGTATTTGATATGCTTTTTCTTTTTCTTTGGACATTATTACTTTTTATTTCCTTTGCCAAAATCGCTTCCTTACTCGTTTCTAAGTGCCGTTATAGGATCTATTTGAGATGCTTTTTTGGCTGGATATAGCGAAGATATGATGATAATAAAAATTGTTCCGAGTATTATCATCATATAATCACTAAGCATTAAATCAATTGGCAACTTAGTGGTGCCATATACATCTTCTGGTAAAGTAATAATATCAAAATTTTCAAGTATCCATTTCCCGATAACACCAAGAATAGAACCGCTTATTAGTCCAGCCATTCCTATTATAAGACCTAATCTAAAAAATATACTACTTATTTCAGCCTTTGTGGCGCCTAATGTTTTTAGTAGTGCTATTTCATTTCTTCTACTCATTACGGTCATTAAAATTGAAGAAATTATATTTAATGAAGCTACTAATATTATTAGTAAAAGTACTAAAAAAAGTGCCTTTTTTTCCATCTGCATTGCTGCAAAAAAGCTACCATTTTGTTGCCACCATCCTTCTATAACTAGGTTTTCGGACAAAGTTGGTTCAATGTCTTTTATAGTACTCATCGGATCTTTTGCATAAATATGAACACCGTCATAAAAACCTTTTGGTTTGTCTAGAATTTTTTCAAATGCTTCAAGTGTTGTATATATTATAGCTTTGTCATAAGCTTTTAATCCACTTTTAAATACACCATCAATCATAAATCTTTTTTGTAGTGGCATGGTATCAAACCCGATTGCTTGTTGTTCTGAAAAATATAATGTTATTTTATTTCCAGTCGATACATTCATTTCATTCGACAACCCATCGCCTATAATAATTTTAAATGGTATATCCGCTGTGCTATTTGCATTTTTAAAAATTTCATTTATTTCACTTTCTTTTTTGAAATCAACACCATACAAAAGACTTCCTTGGACCATTGAGTCATTTTTGCTTATTATTTGAGTTGTATAGTATGGACTAAATTTTAAATCAGGAAATTTTTTTTGAAGGTTTGATATCAGATTGTCATCTATCTCGTTTGGCATAATTGAAGTTATAGTTAAAGGATAATTCATAACAAATAATTTTTTTTCAAACTCTTTTTGTGTTCCATTCATTATTCCCATCGCGAGCATCAATACCATTACGCCAGCAGCAATTCCAAGATAAGCTAAGATGGCTGCTATAAATATAAAAGGATTATCGCGATCATATTTTAAATAATGTCTAATAATGGAATTAATAAATAAATTATTTTTATTCATTATGCGAGCAAGCCTTTTTTTGGTCCACTTGTTCCACAACAATTTTTATATTTTTTTCCACTTCCACAAGGGCAATCATCATTTCTTTTTGGTCTTTTTGCAGAAGCTGGTGTTTTGGCATTATTTTTTGGTTTTTCCAAGTCTTGTGCCATTTCATTCTTCATATTTTCTATATGCTCTTGTTCGTCTGTTTCGTCCAAAAAGTCTAATTGTATAATTTGTAAAGTTTTTACAGCTTCAAATTTTATTCTATTTATTAAATCTGCAAATAGACGGAAACTATCTTGTTTGTATTCAGTTAATGGATCTTTTTGATTGTATCCTCTTAGTCCAATACCTGTTTTTAGCGTATCCATTTCATACAAATGCTCTCTCCACTCTTTGTCCAAGATTTGCAGATAAAGTATTCTTTCTATTTCCTCTCTTTGTTCTTTTATAACTTTTGACATTTTTAACTCATATTGAGCTGTTGTTTTGTCATATACAAAACTATTTAATTCATCGTAATTTTTATTTTTTAACTTATTTATATCTACTATAAACATTAATTCTTCTTGCAACATAAGCTGAAGTTTTTCTAAATTAAAATCAGATTCGTCCATTGACTCATATATTTCGCATTCTGATAGTACATGATTTATATATTCAACTCTGTTTTCTGCTATTTTAGATGAGATATCAAAATTTGTATCTAAAAGTTGATTTCTAAAACCATATATTGCTTTTCTTTGATGGTTTGCTACATCGTCATATTCCAATATATGCTTTCTTGATTCATAGTGCATATTTTCGACTTTTTTCTGTGCTTTTTCAATATTTCTTGTTACAAGTTTTGAATCTATAAAATCACCCTCTTGAACACCTATTTTATTCATGATATTTCTGATTTTTTCGCCACCAAAAATTCTTAGAAGATTGTCATCCAAGCTTAGATAAAATTGACTTTCTCCAGGATCTCCTTGTCTTCCACTTCTTCCTCTTAATTGATTATCTATCCTTCTACTTTCATGTCTTTCTGTTCCAAGTATATAAAGACCACCAAGTTCTCTTACTTCATCTGTGATTTTTATATCAACGCCACGCCCAGCCATATTTGTTGCAACTGTAACAGCACCTTTTTCTCCAGCACGCATAATAATCTCCGCTTCTTGCTCATGATTTTTTGCATTAAGCACATTGTGGGTAATTTTCTCTTTTTTTAGTCTAGTGTTTATCATTTCACTTTTTTCTATTGAAGCAGTACCTACTAAAACAGGCTGCCCTTTTGCATGAAGTTCTTTTATTTTTTTTACAACAGCATCAAGTTTTTCTCTCTCCGTATTATAAATAAGATCATTTTTGTCTATTCTCATTGCTGGAATATTTGTAGGGATAGATATAACATCTAGATTATATATTTGAGCAAACTCACTAGCTTCTGTTTGTGCTGTTCCTGTCATTCCAGCAAGTTTATTATATGATCTAAAATAGTTTTGGTATGTAATTTCAGCTAGAGTTTGGCTCTCTTCTTTTATGGCAACACCTTCTTTTGCTTCTAGTGCTTGATGTAATCCTTCACTATATCTTCTGCCTTCGCTTAGTCTGCCTGTAAATTCATCAACTATTATGATTTCACCATCTTTTACTACATAGTCAACATCTTTTTCAAATAGATATTGTGCTTTTAGTGCTTGATCTAGATGATGAGAAAGAGCAGCATTCTCTAAACTATATAGATTATCTACTCCAAATAGTTCTTGAGCTTTACTAAGTCCATCTTCTGTCATGATAATAACACGATTTTTTTCATCGACTATAAAATCACCAGTTGTAACTTCAGGTTCTCCAGCTCTTGTCTCCTTTTTTTCGCCTCTTGTCATTTGTAAGGCTATTTTATTTGCAGCATCATAATGTTTTTGATCTCTTCTTGCTGGTCCTGATATGATCAATGGTGTTCTGGCTTCATCTATCAATATCGAGTCAACTTCATCTACAATGGCAAAGTTATGTTCTCTTTGCACTTTGTCTTCTGCTCTAACTTTCATATTGTCTCTAAGATAATCAAAACCATATTCATTGTTTGTGCCATACGTTATATCTGCATAGTATTGTGCTTTTCTTGTTTGTTCATCGTATTGACCAGATATTATACAACCAGTACTAAAACCTAAAAATTCATAAAGTTTCCCCATTTGCTCGGAATCCCTTTTTGCTAGATAGTCATTTACTGTAACTACATGCACTCCTTTACCGCTCATTGCATTTAAAATAACTGCCAGTGTTGCTACAAGTGTTTTACCTTCACCAGTTTTCATCTCTGCTATATCACCTTGATGCAAAACAAGTCCACCAACCAACTGTACATCAAAATGACGTAGCCCTAAAACTCTTTTACTTGCTTCTCTTGTTATCGCAAATGATTCATTTAAAACATCTTCAATTGTTTTGCTTCCATTCTGGACGCTTGTTTTTAGTTCTAAAAAAGCATTTTTAAGTTCATCATCACTTAGGTTCAAATAGTCTTTTTCCAAAGCGTTGATTTTTTCAACTCTATTTGATAGTTTTTTTACTTTTTTGTCGTTTTGTGTTCCAAAAATTTTATTTAAAATGCCCAACATATTCTTTTTGCCTGTCCGTTTATTTTGATAAGGATACTTCTAAAGTCTTTTTAGAGGTGTCCTTTAGTATAATGTGTAAGTATTTTACCAAAAAAATGTAAAAGTATTGTTACGCCATTTTTTCACAATTTTTTGTAATAATCTCATATCAAATATATTTTTAGGATAGTTAAATGAAATTAAAACTTTTATTTTTTTATTTTTTACAATTTTTATTAGTGCTGATGGTATAAAGTTGCCAGTATCTTTTGATGCAACATTTACCCAAGAGATTATTTCTCCTAAAAACAAAAAGATAATATATAAAGGCAAGGTTCTTTATAGTGATAAATCACTTCTCAAATGGATATATTCATCTCCAACCAAAAAGGATGTTTGTACAAATGGCAAAGAGTTGGTTATTGTTGATAATGATTTGGAGCAAGTATCTTTTTATACTATAAATAAAGGCTTCAATCTCCCAGAAGTTTTAAAAAGTGCAAAAAAAGATACTAGTGGAGTATTTTTAGCAAAATATCAAAAGAAAAACTACAATATAAAACTAAATAACAATGGCGAGTTATTGCAAGTTTTTTATATTGACGACTTGGACAATAAAGTTACTATCACTTTTGATGATATGAAATACAAAAATAGCAGTACATCAAGCGAAAAATTAAAGTGTGTTATTCCAAAAAATTATGATATATCTAGAGGTTGATTAATATTTTTATCTCTTTTAGATAAAATACGCACAAATAAATATAAGGAATTAGCTTGCTATCTACAGTAAATTTAACTCAAAGATATGGTAAAAGAGTACTATTTGATAAAATAAATATAACACTTGACGCAGGAAAAAGATATGGTTTGATCGGTGCTAATGGTGCTGGAAAGTCAACATTTATCAAAATTTTATCAGGAGAGATTGAACAAACCGATGGAGAAGTTCAGCTCCAATCAGGTGTAAAACTAGGGGTTCTTGGTCAAAATCAATACGCGTTTGAAGATTTCACTCTAAAAGATGCAGTTCTTTATGGCAATAGAAAACTTTACGATGCTCAAAAAGAAAAAGAGCGACTTTACATGGAAGGCAATTTTGATAGTGATGAAGTAAACAATCGTTTAGCAGAGCTTGAAATGATTTGTGCAGATGAAGATCCAACTTATGAAAGTGATGTAAAGATAGAAAAACTTTTAGAAGTTCTTGGATTTCCAGCTTCACAGCATGACAATCTCATGAGTTCACTTACTGGTGGCGATAAGTTTAAGATTCTTCTTGCTCAAGTATTATTTTTAAAGCCAGATGTATTGCTCCTAGACGAGCCTACAAATAACCTCGATATAGAAACTATCAGTTGGCTTGAAAATGAACTTCAAAGACATGAGGGGACATTGCTTATCATCTCGCATGATAGACATTTTATAAACAATGTTGTTACTAACATACTTGACCTTGATTTTCAAAATATCAGAGAGTTTACAGGAAACTATGACGATTGGTATATAGCTGCAAACTTAATCGCCAAACAAGCACAAACAGATAGAGATAAAGCTCTAAAAGAGAAAGGTGATTTGGAGAAATTTATAGCTAGATTTAGCGCGAATGCTTCAAAAGCAAAACAAGCTACAAGTCGTCAAAAACAACTTGAAAAACTTGATATAGCTGATGTTAAACTCTCATCAAGAAGAGATCCTTCTATCATGTTTAAACCAAATAGAGATATAGGAAATGAAGTTTTAGAGGTTATAGATATTTGTCATAATTATGGCACATTACAAGCGTTGAAAGACATCTCTTTCAAAGTAAAGAAAGGTGATAAAATAGCCCTTATTGGTTCAAATGGAGCAGGAAAAACAACTTTGCTTGAAATCCTTATGGGCAAAATAAAACCAACAAGTGGTAAATTTAACTGGGGACAAACAGTATTTACAACCTATTTCCCACAAAATACAACAGACCTCATACAAGGGGAAGATATTCTTCCACAATGGATTCAAAACTTTGATCCAAAATGGCATATTGATGAGATAAGAAAATGTTTAGGTAGAATGCTTTTTACAGGCGAAGAGCAAACAAAAAAAGTAAGTGCTTGTAGTGGTGGAGAAAAACATCGTTTAATGCTTTCTAAAATGATGATGGATAGTGCAAACTTTTTAATTCTTGATGAGCCAAATAACCATCTTGACCTTGAGGCTATCATAGCACTTGGTGAAGCACTATATGAATATCAAGGTGGGGTTATATGTGTAACTCATGACCGTGAGCTAATAGATGCTTTTGCAAATCGTATCATTAAAATACTTCCTGACGGAAGCTTGATTGATTTTGAAGGCGACTATGAAGCATTTGTCGAGGAGTATGGGCATTAATTTGACTTTTTTTCACAGGAAAGTCTGCTAGGTAGCAAGCAGACTTTCTGCTAAACCTATCCAATGAATATACCTCAATAAAATTAATCTAAAATATCAATTTTTATAATATCTTATTAAGTATTATTAAATTATAATCTTAATCATAATTTTACAAAGGAGACAATATGACATTTGCTGAATCTATAAACACATGTTTTAAACAAAAGTATGCTGACTTTAATGGGAGAGCTTCTAGAAGTGAATATTGGTGGTTTGTTCTACTTTACTTTATAGTATTGGTAGCGGCATCAATTTTATCAGGAGGAGTAGTTGATTCATCAACTGGCGAAATTTCAATGATTGGTGTAATTATATTTTTGTTAGTTATTGCCGTATTCTTAGTTCCAGCTATTGCAGTATCTGTGAGAAGACTTCATGATATTGATAAAAGTGGTTGGTGGTATCTAATAAACTTAGTTCCTTATGTTGGAGGACTTGTATTTCTTGTTCTTATGGTTTTACCACCAAAAGAGCCAAATAGATTTGGTGATGCACCATCTTTAAGTTAAAATAAGCATAAGCATTTATGCTTATGCTAAATTCGTATAAACTACCTGCACATCCTCATCATCTTCTAATTTTTCGATAAGAATTTCCACTTCATTCATCTGTTCTTCTGTGATTTCAATAGGAGTATTTGGTATAAACTCCAAAGTCGATTTGCTTACTTCTATGCCTTGTTTCTCGAGGGCATGGCTAAGTTCTCCAAAAGATGTAAAATCACCATAAATTCTTATGATTGGTTTATCATCGCCATTTTCTTGTGCTTCCACATCTTCTTCTATCTCTTCAAGTCCAAAATCTATAAGCTCAAGCTCAAGCTCTTCTAAATCTATGTTGTCTTTTTTATCAAATACAAAAACAGCTTTTCTAGTAAACATAAAATCAAGCGCTCCAGATGTTAGCATCTCGGCTTTATTTCGTACTAACACAGCTTTGACATTGGCAACTGTTCTAGTATGGTTATCTGTCGCACATTCGATTATAAGCTGAACTCCATAAGGACCTTTTGCTTCATATCTAATCTCTTTTATATCTGCTGTATCTTTTCCGCTTGCTCTCTTGATCGCATTATCGATAACATCTTTTGGTACATTTTCTGCTTTTGCATTTTGTATGATAGTTCTTAGTTTGGCATTTTGATCTGGATCAGGTACTCCATCTTTTGCTGCCATAGTGATGAGTTTGCTGTATTTTGGAAATACTTTTGACATATTTCCCCATCTTTTCATTTTGGCTGCTTTACGATATTCAAAGGCTCTTCCCATGATTACTCCTGATATATTTTGATGGTATTATACAATGAGGCTCTTTAGGAGTCGCTTTTATTGTGTTTTGCTATAATTTCACATTATTTTAAAAGAGGCAAAAATGGATATAGAAGAGTTGGAGCAGTTTATAGGCACGCATGATGGAGTGATGTTGTATTTTAGCGGTGAGAATTGCAGTGTGTGTGATGCGTTAAAGCCAAAAGTAAAAGAGGTCATAGAGACAAATTTTCCTAAAATTGAGCAGGTGTATATCAAAACACAAGAAAATATAGAGATAGCTTCACAAGTCGGTGTGTTTAGTGTTCCAACAATCATAATATATCTAGATGGTAAGGAGTTTTTGCGAGAAGGTAGAAATGTGAGTCTCGTGGAGTTTGCTGCCAAACTCTCAAGACCTTACAATATGATGTTTGATTAAAAAAACAAGACTAACATAGTGCAATAGTCGATTAAGCCTTGCTTGGATATAATATTTAAACTTTTTAGTCATATAAAGGGAGTCGGATGAACTTGTTTACGGAAAATACAGAAGAAGTACTTATAGAAGATAGTATAAAAAGTAGTTATCTTGATTACTCAATGAGCGTAATTATTGGTCGTGCTTTGCCAGATGCTAGAGATGGACTCAAGCCAGTTCATCGTCGTATTTTATTTGCGATGAATGAATTGAACCTCGGCTATAGAAGTGCTTATAAAAAATCAGCTCGTATCGTAGGGGATGTTATAGGTAAATATCATCCACATGGGGATACGGCAGTTTATGATGCACTAGTTAGAATGGCACAAAGTTTTTCTATGAGAGCACCATTAATCGATGGACAAGGTAACTTTGGTTCTGTTGATGGCGATAATGCTGCGGCTATGAGATATACCGAAGCTAGAATGACAAAGATAACAGAAGAGTTGCTGGCTGACTTGGAAAAAGATACTGTTGATTTTGTACCAAACTATGATGATAGTATGAGTGAACCTGATGTATTGCCTAGCCGTGTTCCAAATCTACTTTTAAATGGAAGTTCTGGTATCGCTGTTGGTATGGCTACAAATATTCCTCCACATAGAATTGATGAGCTTATCCAAGCTCTTATATATAGAATAGACAATAGCGATACAACTATTGCAGATTTGCAACAAATCATACAAGGACCAGATTTTCCAACAGGGGGAATTATATTTGGTAGAAAAGGCATAAATGAAGCCTATGAAACTGGAAGAGGTCGTATAAAAGTAAGAGCAAAAACTCATATAGAGCAAAAAGCCAATAAAGAGACTATTATCATAGATGAACTTCCTTATCAAGTAAACAAATCAAGACTTATAGAAAATATCGCACAACTCGTTAAAGACAAACAGATAGAGGGTATTTCTGAACTTAGAGATGAGAGTGATAGAGAAGGTATAAGAGTTGTCATAGAGCTAAAACGTGATGCGATGAGTGAAATAGTTTTAAACAACCTATTTAAATCTACTCAAATGCAAACTACATTTGGGATAATTATGCTTGCTATCGTGAACAAAGAGCCAAAAGTATTTAATATACTAGAGCTTTTTGATCTGTTTTTAAATCATAGAAAAACCATAGTAATCAGAAGAACTATATTTGATTTGGAGAAAGCAAGAGCAAGAGCTCATATCTTAGAAGGTCTAAAAATCGCTGTTGACAATATAGATGAAGTCATTAAGATTATCAGAGGTAGTAATGATGACACTGAAGCAAAAGACAATCTAATACAAAGATTTGAACTTTCTGAAATACAAGCAAAATCTATTTTGGAAATGAGACTAAGAAGATTAACTGGTCTTGAGATAGAAAAAATCGAAACTGAACTTGCCGAACTTAAAAAAACCATAGAGCATTTGGAAAATATACTAAAAAGCGAAGATATGATAAATGAAATTATCAGAGCTGAGCTTGTAGAGATAGGCGAAACATATACATCAAAAAGACTTACAGAGATTGTAGATGATTATGATGATATCGATATAGAAGATTTGATTCCAAATGAGCCAATGGTAGTTACTATTACTCACCGTGGATATATCAAAAGAGTTCCAGTTAAACAGTACGAAAAACAAAATCGTGGAGGTAAAGGCAAGATAGCTGTTACCACATATGATGATGACTTCATAGAAAGATTCTTTATATCAAACACACATGATACATTGTTATTTGTTACAGATAAAGGGCAGTTGTATTGGTTGAAAGTTTACAAAATACCAGAAGGCAGCAGAACAGCAAAAGGAAAAGCGGTAGTAAATCTAATCAATCTTCAAGCAGAAGAGAAGATTATGGCTATCATCCCAACAACTGATTTTGCAGAAGATAAAAGTATGGTATTTTTTACAAAAAAAGGGATAGTAAAAAGAACAAATCTTAGTGAGTATTCAAACATCAGAAGCAATGGCGTAAGAGCTATAAATCTCGATGATGATGATGAGCTTGTAGAAACACATATAGGAACAAATGAAACAAAATATCTATTTATAGCTACTAAAAAAGGTATGTGTATAAGATTTAAACTTGATGATTTAAGAGAAATTGGAAGAGTAGCAAGAGGTGTTACTGGTATCAAATTTAAAATAGCAGATGATTTTGTATGTGGCGCAACTACGATCAATGATGAGCAAAATGAAATCTTGATGGTAAGCGAAAAAGGTATAGGAAAACGAACAACGGCAAGTGAATATAGAGAGCAAAGCAGAGCAGGCAAGGGCGTAATTTCTATGAAATTAACTCCTAAGACAGGCGATGTTGTAGGTGTTGTTTTTGTAGAAGATGATAAAGATTTAATGTGTTTAACAAGCATTGGCAAAATGATCAGAGTAGACAGCGATACTATAAGAAAAGCTGGTAGAAATACATCCGGTGTAATTATAGTTAATGTTGATAGTAAAGATAAAGTTGTAAGTATTGCCAAATGTCCAAAAGAAGAGATAGATGACAGTAATGATGAAAATACGGATGAGCAGGAGTAGAGATTGAAAAAATATAATGTAGCAGTTGTAGGAGCAAGTGGTGCAGTGGGCGAAGAACTTTTTAGGATTCTTGAAGAGCAGAAGTTTCCAGTAGCAAATCTATTGCCACTCGCTAGTTCTAGAAGTGCGGGCGAGACAATAGAGTTCAACGGTGAAGAATACAAGATAGAAGAATTAACAGACACTGTTTTTGAAGGTCGCGGTATAGATATCGCATTTTTTAGTGCTGGCGGAAATATTTCTGCCGAATTTGCTAAATATGCAGTAGAATCAGGTGCTGTTGTCATAGACAATACAAGTCATTTTAGAATGGATCCAAAAGTTCCACTTGTTGTTCCAGAAGTAAACCCAGAAGATATTGAACTTTGGGAAGAGAGCGGAATCATAGCTAATCCAAATTGTTCAACTATACAAATGGTGCAATTACTAAAACCACTTCATGATTTGTACGGAATAAAAAGAGTAGATGTTAGCACATACCAAGCTGTTAGTGGTGCTGGTAAAAAAGGCATGGAAGAGTTAGTCCAACAATTACAAGACTTTTTTGCTTTCAATCTTGACAATAGTGAAGTAAAAGCATTTGCTCACAGAATAGCTCTAAATGTAATTCCTCATATTGATAAACCTCTTGAAAATGGTTATACAAAAGAAGAGATGAAAATGGTAAATGAAACAAACAAGATAATGCACTCAAACTTTGCTGTTAGTGCAACTTGTGTTCGTGTGCCAGTTTTGAGAAGTCATAGCGAAAGTATTACCATCACTTTCCAAGATGATGTCGATGTAGATGTAGAAAAAGCCAGAGAAGTTTTAGCTAATTTTGAAAATGTAAAAGTTATAGATGATCTTCCAAATAGCAAGTACCCTATGCCGTCAATCGCAACAGATACCGACTATACTTATGTAGGTAGGATTAGAAAAGATAACTTTGCGCCAAATATACTTCATCTATGGGGTGTTGCAGATCAGGTAAGAGTAGGAGCAGCTACAAATGCAGTTAGAATTGCTCAAAAATGGATAAAGTTGGAGGACGCATGAAGATATTGGAAGTTATAGAAAATGTTTTTGAAAGAATATTGTGGGACAGTAGATTTTTTGTAATTCTAGCAGTTATTTTTAGTATGCTAGGCGGTATGTCGCTATTTATTGTAGCTAGTATGGATGTAATTGGTGTTATTGTAAGTGTAGCTGATGCATATATTAGTCATATACATCCAAAAGATTTTCATGAAGTTGTAGTTAGTGGACTTATTGGTGCTGTTGATTTGTATCTAATGGCAATAGTTTTATTTATATTTGGTTTTGGATTGTATGAGCTTTTTATATCAGATATAGATATAGCTAAAAAAAGTGCATCTTCTAAAATACTTGAGATACATTCTCTTGATGAATTAAAAGATAAACTAGCAAAAGTTATCGTAATGGTTTTAATTGTTAGTTTTTTCCAAAGAGTATTGCATACTCAATACGCAGGAGCATTAGAAATGTTATATTTTTCTATTTCTATTTTAGCCCTCTCTTTGGGCTTATACTTTTTACATAAAAATGGTGGTCATTGATGATTTTTGTAGATGCATGTTTTGGTAAGCCTACGCCATACACTCCAGTTTGGATGATGAGACAAGCAGGAAGATATCTTCCTGAATATATGGCAGTTAGAGCAAAAGCTGGTAACTTTCTCAATCTTTGTCACAATCCAGCTCTTGCAGCTGAAGTGACTTTACAACCAGTGGATATTGTTGGCGTGGATGCAGCGATACTATTTAGTGATATTCTTGTTGTTCCAAATGAGATGGGAATGAAACTTGATTTTGTAAAAGGCGAAGGTCCTGTATTTGAAAAGCCAATAGTAACAAGCGAAGATATAGATAACTTGCTAGGTGGTGAAGCAGCAGCTGATAAACTTACTTATGTTTATGAAACTATTGCTTTAGTTCGTAAACAACTATCATCTGATAAAGCTCTCATTGGATTTACTGGAGCACCTTGGACTTTGGCAACTTATATGATAGAAGGGCAAGGGACAAAAACATACAATATTTGTAAAAAAATGATGTATTCAAATCCAGAATTACTTCATAAAATACTTGCTAAAGTAACCCAAGTTGTTAAATACTATATGGAAAAACAAATACTAGCTGGCGTTGATGTAGTGCAAATCTTTGATAGTTGGGCAGCTGCGATCGAGCCATCAAAATATGATGAGTTTTCATGGAAGTATATGGTGGAAATAGCAGATTTTATCAAAGCAAAATATCCACATATTCCTATCATTATGTTCCCAAAAGGAGTTCCTGCATTTTTAGATAAAGTGTATGGTAATTTTGATGTATTTGGAGTTGACTGGAGTACACCAATGGGGTTTGCTAAAGAAAAATTAGGAGATCGCTATGTACTCCAAGGAAATATGGAACCTTGTCGTCTATATAGCCAAGAAGCAACTTTGGAGTGTATCAAGTCATTGGCAAATATCATGAAAGATGGACGTCATATATTTAATCTTGGTCATGGAATACTTCCAGATGTACCAGTAGAAAATGCAAAATATTTTGTAAAAATGTGTCAAGAGCTTAGTAAACGATAACATAAATTCAAAATTTGGAGGTCTCTTTTGAAGTTTAAATTTTTGATTTTTTATAGCTTGTTTGTGTCACATCTTTTGTATGCGGGATATCCATGTCCTATATATATAGATATGTATGAAGCAAAACTTAGCTGGAGAGACAATAGTGCTGATTTGGCAATGCTCAAAACCAAGCAATTGTGGTTAGGTATTAGTTATAAAGAAGAAGATAACCATAAAATCATTTTAGTCCCAAGGGCAGATAGTCCAGCTTATTTGGCTGGAGTTAAAAAAAATGATGTGCTTGTTTCCATAAATGGAGTTACATTTACATCACAAGATGATATGGAAATATATCTTAATAAAGCACTAGATACAAATACCCCAAAACAAATTACTTTCAATGTTTTAAGTGGAGAAAAACCACTTACTATCAAAGTTATACCAACACACAAAGATCCATTATTTATAGGGCTTTTTAATGCTTTAGATGATACGGAATGCCTAAGTAAGTCGATAGAAGATTTGACTACAAAACAAAAAAAGATTATAGAAGAAGCCATTATCGATAAAAACAAAGGGTTTCGTTGTAATGATGCACACAAAGATAAAAAACTTAAAAAAGAGTTTGAAACTGGTTCACTTATAATGGCTAGAGGTGAAAAAAGAGTTATATTTGTGATGCCTCATTGGCAAACCACTTGCATCGATATTGCTGTATATGATAATGCCTCAAAAGAACAATTGGAAAAATTAATGGAGACTATTACAAAAAAATATACCGAAGATCGTTGGAGAAATCCATGATTTACGATAAAATGATTTATAGTCGATAGGTAAAGGAAAAGTAATGAGTAGCATAATTTTTGGTCCTCTTCTTTCTCGTAGATTTGGAAAATCTCTAGGGATTGATTTGAGTCCAAATAAAAAGCAGTGTAATTTTGATTGTTTGTATTGTGAGTTGAAGCCTGCTAAAACTGTAGATAGATATGATGATATTATCTCGGTTGATAATATCATGCATGCATTGCAAGAAGCCTTGTCTTTGCATAAAGATATTGATGTCATTACTATCACAGCCAATGGCGAACCAACGCTCTATCCATATCTAGGAAAACTAATCAACCGCATCAATGATATAAAAGGCAATATCAAAACATTGATTTTAAGTAATGGAAGCACTATTGGTGACTTGAATGTCAGGGAAGCATTAGCAAAACTAGATATGGTAAAACTTTCTCTTGATTGTGCTAACGATAAGTGTTTAAAAAAACTTGACCGTGCTCATGAAGGTTTAAATGTTGCCGATATCATGCAAGGAATGCTTGACTTCAAAGCCATTTATGATAAACCTCTGATTATCGAAGTTTTGCTAGTTAAATCTATCAATGACAATATAGAAAATATCACAGCATTAAATCATTTTTTAACCAAATTAAACCCTACTAGAGTGGATGTGGGAACCATAGATAGACCACCAGCATATAAAGTAGAAGCTTTGAGTTATGATGAGCTAAAAGGACTAGTGTCATTGTTTGACTTGTCACTGCCTGTATATATAGTTAGTAGAAAAACAGCAGATAAAAGGGTGCAAAAATATACAAATGATGAGATCATACAAACATTATCAAATCGTCCTTTGAGTAGTGATGATATAGAGATATTGTTTGACGAAGATACAAAGCATAGATTAAAAGATTTATTGAACTCAAATAAAATAAAAATAAAATCTTATGGTGGGGTAGATTTTTATAAATTGCCCTAAATCTCTTGACATTTAATCTTTTTTGTAATATAATACTGCCCACAAAAGATGAGATAGACTCAAGCTTTTTGGTAATTATTCCGGATTAGCTCAGCGGTAGAGTAGGTGACTGTTAATCACTTGGTCGCAGGTTCGAATCCTGCATCCGGAGCCACTACATTTTATACAAAATCACAATTTTTTAATCATCAAATACTATTTATCATTCTCTAAAAATATCTTTGCAAATTGATTTATTGCATCCATATAAGATTGTTTGCTCTCATCTGTATCTATATCGGTATATTGCCAATTCCAACTTAGATTTTTCACAACATTAAATCCAAAATATTTCAATACTTTCTTTTGGGTATCAAGCACATGGGCGCCATTCCAATTTTGAGATACGATGATGATGCCAGCATCTATATCTTTGACTATATTTTCTTCTTCAAGCGTTGTATGTCTGTTTTCTATCCAAGTGAGGCGTTCGATAAGTTTTTGATATTCGCTATTCATTTGCCCCCATCTGATTGATCCAAAAAACACCACACAATCAGACTCAAACAACTCTTTGCTTATCTTCCATAGTTCATCATCTTTATTGTTTATGCTTGCCCAACAGCGATGATGTCCTGAAGGATTTTTCAATGGGTCTTTCTTTTTCGCATCAGCCACACCACAAGAATTTCCACTCCTTGTGGATACATTTCCTTCGCATGGATAAATTTTGAGTAGGGGAACTTCTATGATAGAGATATTTGAGCTATCTAGTCGTTTTGCGATCTCATAGGCTAGCATAGTGCTTTTGGGCTTTTCGCTGTTTTCTTCACTGTTCCAACGATTTGAAGTTGTTAAGAAGAGTATTTTTTTATATTTTTTAAGTGTTTGGAGTGTATCTTCGAATATATCTTTATAATGTTGCTCATCGTCCAATGTCATATATCAACCTTATTTTTCAAATCTATACATATCATATTATACACAAAAAAATGACTTGGCGTTGATTGTCATCACTTAACTCCTATGTTTATATTGTAATCTTATAAATAATGAAATAGCATTATTTATGGCATAATAATCAAAGATAAATATGATATACCATAAACAGGAGTGAGAGCTTTGGAACTTGGTATGGATAAGTAATTCGTGGATAAAATAGACATCGTTAAGAGTAAAATCGTTTTAGTTAAATATGCGTTCCCACTCAGGAGAGTAGGAACGAGAGGAAATCAATAATATAAAATAGGGGCAATGTGAAGAAACGCAAAAAACTTAGTTACAAAAAAGATCAACAAAGAAAACAACAAAGAGCTTCCAAGGCAATTTCTTTACTAAAACAGTATTCAATAAAACAATGGCTAGAACTAATTAGAAAATTAAATATAAATCACAATAAATTTAATGATATTAATAATAAAATAAGAACAAAGCCAGAATTTCTTGTGGTTGTCACGGATTTTGCAATAAGAGTTTCCAAAAATAATATAAACTATTATAATCCAAATATTGAACAGATTTATTATTTATTAACTAGTGAAATAGAACTTGCCGATGGACCCCAAAATATAATAAAATTATTTGGAGTAGGTGGTCTACCATTCTTGGCTACTTGGCAAAATAGGTTTAATTATGCTCAAACTAATATGCTTGGGAGACTGCATTTATTATATAAGCATTATAATACTTATTTGATAGAAAACATAAGTTTATCCATTGAAGATATGTATATTATTTTATTAGCTATTTTAGGTGTTTATCGAAATAAAGACATGATTTATTTTAGAAAAGAAGATATTGCATCTGATGATATTTCAAATTTAACTACTGAAAAAATTAATAATTTTCTAGAATACTTTTCAAAAAATCAAGACAACTATATAAAAAAAGCAAAATCGGATAAGATATATGAAAAATCTTTTGGAAAATTTAAATATTTAATAAGATATCCAATTGTTGAAATAGAATCAAATCTTTATATTGTCCCCGTATTTGAACAACTAATAGATACTGTATCAAATAACTTATACTTCTTGTTACTTGAGAGTTTTGCTAAAAAAGATAGGAATGAATCAAAAAAATTCTTAGATGAATTTGGGCTCATTTTGGAAAATTATGTTTTAAATCTTGCTAGAAATCCTTTCGGGATAAAAAAAGTATTAGATGCTAATAGAATCGTTAAAAATAAAAATGAATCTAGATGTGAAGCAGTTATAATACACAAAAAAAAAGCTTTAGCAATTGAAGTTAAAAAAATGTATTTTAAAAGAGATTCTATAGAGCAAATGGATAAAGAACATATTGATGATTTATTAGAAAAACATATTGTAAAGGCATATCAACAAATTGAAAATACACTTAACTATCTTTGTTATGAAAAATACTTTGGATTAATAGTTATACCAGATATTATGATAGGGCTTTCTACAATCAAAACCTATCTAAAAAATAAGTTTAAAGATTTAGCTAGATTTGATGAAAGTGTTTTTATTTGTACATTATCCTCATATGAAGCTCTTATGGCTAATACAGACGATAATATATTTTTAATATTAGAGCATGTTAAAGAAAGAAAATTTAATGATGGTGATGATATCAATATGGTTATTAGTGAAATGATTAATGGAGGGGCGGATATAAAAATGAAAAATGAGTTTTTGATAAAAGAAAGCGATAAGTCTATAGAATTACTAGTAAAATAATAAGTATAATCAGCATACTAAATTAAAAACATTCCAACTTCTACGCTTTGTGCTATAATTTGATATTCTCATTTTAAAGGAGATAATATGCCAGATAGTATGCATAAAAAACTAGAATCCATATCGGTGCAATGCGATGAGTTTTTCTTAAACGAACACTTATCAAAATTAGTCGAAGAGGCAAATGTTTCTATCCCACAAATCGAAGTAAAAGATTTGGCGATAGATGAAAGTATCATAATGCTTGATGTTAGAGAACCAGAGGAGTTTGCGAGTGGAGCTATACCAGCTTTTATAAATCTTGCTATTCCTAGGGGTAAATTGGAATTTTTAGCGATAGAAAAGATAGCCAAGGTATATGGGCAAAATGCCAAGATAATAACATATTGCCTAAAAGGACCAAGGGGAAGTTTAGCAGCAATGCAACTAAAAAAACTAGGTTTTGCAAATGTGTCAAATCTAAAAGGTGGGATAATGGAGTGGATAAAAAGTGGGAAAACTATCAAAAATTATATGGGCGAGTTTAGGTTAGTATGAAAAAGATTGTATTATTTTTCCTTTTGATATCTAGTTTGGTTTTTGCCTCAGATGCTTACACCCCACCAAAAGGAAGCATTGAAAGAGCAGCCATCATGAATGCCCTAAGAGCAGAAGTCAAGAGCTATCATAAAATAGATGTTATTTTTAAAGTTGAATACTTAATGGTCAAAGATGGCTGGGCATGGATACAGACGATACCCATGAGCAAAGACGGCAAAAATAACTATGAGGATATCATCGCGATACTTCACAAGAACAAAGGCATTTGGAGCGTTGCAGAGTTGGTTTGTACAGAAGTGGAGACTGAGGGATGTTTAGATGATCCAGAGTATTTTCAAAAATTAAATAAAAAGTTTCCAAACATACCAGCAGGGATAACACCAGTGATCGCTTCTCCTGTTTATTGATCAGATTAGTTCAAAAAGTTTAGCAAAAAGCGGTATCGTTATAAGACTAAAAAGTATCCCATACCCTACCAAGGTGGCACTTAATTTTGGTGCAAATCCAGCATTTATCGCTAAAACTCCAGCGGTAATCATAGATGGCATAGCAGCTTCAAGAAGGGTAGTTTCGGCTACTAAGTCATCAAAACCAAAAAGTTTAAATATCGCCAACACTATAAGTGGTATCAAAATAAGTTTTACCAATATAGCTTTTGTGAAAATTGCTCTATCTTCATCTATGCGAAGTTGCATAGACAAACCTACACTTATGATAGCAAGTGGAGTTAGGGTGCTTGCCAATATCTCGATAAGCGGGATAAGTACATTTGGTGTATAGCCTATGAAAAAAGAGTAAATCAAAACTATAAAAGGTGGGAATAGGGCAATTTTTTTTATTATGATTTTTGCATCAATCTTACCATGAGTATATAGTGAAACTATAGCTGTACCATAAATAGCTAACATCAAAAAACTTCCGAGTTGATCATAAAGTATGGCGTATTGTAATGATTCTTTGCCCAATATAGACTCTAACAGCGGAAAGCCCAAAAATGATGTATTTCCTAGAGGAATCAAAAGCAATAGTGCTGCTTTGGTTTTAGTTTCGGCTTCTCTAAAAAGTGTAAAAACAAGAACAACACTAAGAATTAACACAAACCAAGGTATGACGATAGGAAGCAGTAAATTTGTGGAAAATTCTATCTTTGGGGCGTGTAGTAAAACCGTTGCAGGAAATGATACATATATGACTATTTTATTTAAAATATGTGGCGTACTTTTCGGAAGTTTGGTAAATTGTAAAATATAACCAAAAGATAGTAGTAATATGATGAAATATATTTGTCCCAAAATAAGTCCATTTTTTTAATGGTATTTTACGAGGTTTTTCATAAAATATCGATAGTTGCCCAAAACATAATCGATGTTTAGCTATAATAGAAGCAATATTAATACATTCTATAAGGAAACAAATGCAGTTTGAAACGGTAATCGGATTAGAGGTTCATGTCCAATTAAATACAAAATCTAAACTTTTTTGTTCATGTGCTACGAGTTTTGCACATCATCAAAATAGCAACACTTGCCCAGTATGTTTGGCACTTCCAGGGGCATTGCCTGTGGTAAATATAGAAGCAGTTAAAAAAGCTATGTCATTTGGGTATGCCGTAAATGCAACAGTCAATCAAAAATCAATCTTTAATCGTAAAAGTTACTTTTATCCAGATAGCCCGATGGCTTATCAAATAAGTCAGTTTGATATACCAATAGTAGAAAATGGAGAACTTTTTGTAAATCTCGAAGATGGAACCACAAAAAGAATAGGCATAACAAGAGCTCATTTAGAAGCTGATGCAGGTAAAAATCTACATGAAGGTGCTATATCCAAAGTTGACCTTAATCGTGCAGGAACACCTCTTTTGGAGATAGTAAGCGAACCAGAACTTAGAAGTAGCGAAGAAGCGGTAAGTTACCTCAAAAAACTTCATTCAATTGTAAGATATCTGGATATCAGTGATGCAAATATGCAAGAGGGATCTTTTAGATGTGATGTAAATGTATCTATTCGTCCAATCGGTCAAGAGGCATTTGGAACTAGAGTAGAGATAAAAAATATAAATTCTTTTAGATTTGTTGCAGCTGCTATCGCCTATGAAGTTGATAGACAAACAGAAGCATACGAAGATGGTGTTTATGAGAATGAAGTTTATCAAGAGACTAGACTTTGGGATGTTGCAAAAAGTGTAACAAAAAGTATGAGAGGCAAAGAAGATAGTGCTGATTATAGATATTTCCCAGATCCTGATCTAAGACCTGTCGTAGTAACTGACGAGATGATGGAAGAGGCAAAGAATATCCCAGAGCTTCCAGATGCTAAAGTAGAAAGATATGTAGATGTGATTGATATCAAAAGAGAAGATGCATTGGTGATCACATCACAAAAAGAGATGGCGTACTTTTTTGAAGAGATGTTGATATTTGGCAGTGAGCCAAAAATGGCGGTTACATGGCTAACAAGTGAACTTCTTGGAAGATTAAATAAACTCGGAGTTGATATAGCAAGTTCGCCAATCGATGCTAGAGTATTAGCTGACTTGATAACTAAAATTTCTGATGATACGATATCTGGTAAAGCTGCAAAAGATATTTTGGACTATATGTTTGAAAATGATAGCAGAGATATCGATGATATCATATCAAAACTTGGACTTGCTCAAGTTAGTGATGATGGTGCAATCAATGCTATGATAGATGAGATATTAAATGCAAATGCCGATAAAGTGGCAGAATTTAAAAGTGGAAAAGATAAGCTTTTTGGCTTTTTTGTAGGACAGCTAATGAAAGCTAGTGGCGGAAGTGTAAATCCTGCTAAAGCAAATGAGCTATTAAAGCTAAAACTTTCATAAGGAGAGTTGGTGGAAAACTTTTTGGTTAAAATAGCCTTTTTTTTATATCGTTCAAAATGGTACAACCAAACTAAAAAGTTTTTTTACGATTATCTAGAAAACAAAGAAAATCCAAGTAAGCATTATGTTGATTTGTTTTTTATCTTTTTGATTTTGTTTTCAGTTTTTGATCTTGTATATAGTGTTAAAAACAAAACACCACATTGGATAGTTATTGTTGATTATTATCTTATCACAACTATATTTATCTTGGAGTATATCTTGAGATTGTGGGTGCATGGCAATACTCATCATATCATCATCAAAGAATACGAAAAGTCGAAATTTTTGCAAATAGATTTTTCTTCTAAAGATACAATAAAAAATATTTTGTTAGAAAAATGGCAATATATAAAATCGCCAATAGCCATTATAGACCTAGTCGCAATTATCCCACTTTATAGAGAAATTAGAGTTATAAGGATATTTAAACTTACAAGATACATAAGAAGCGTAAAACAGTTTCTAGATGTTTTAAAAAGTAAATATTTTGAGCTTGTAACCCTTGCGATACTTTTATTGTTCGTGATAGGCGTTTCTGGGATTTCTATGTATATCATAGAAGGAAATACAAATAGTAAAATCAATTCTTTGCTTGATGCTTTTTATTGGGCGTTGATTACTGCTACAACAGTTGGATATGGTGACATATCTCCTGTATCAGATATGGGCAAGATCGTATCGATGATCACTGCGGTTGTCGGATTGATCATAATAGCATTTGGTACATCACTAATGGTATCTGCATTTTTTGAAAAACTTGGCGAAATAAAAGACAATAGAATCATTGAAGATATAAATAAAGTAGATAATTTTGTTATCATTTGTGGATATGGTCAAATGACCAAAATGCTTCTAAGAGAAGATAATTTTAATAGTAAATATATCATTATAGAAAAAAATTCAGATGTTGCAAAGCAGGGCATCAAAGATGGATACAATATCATCGTAGATGATGCTAGTAAGCATAATGTTTTGGAAAAATTTAAAAATAGTTATTCAAAAATTTCTCTTATATGTCTTGGCAATGATGACATAGAAAATATTTATATCACACTTAATGCAAAAAGCATATCAAAAGAGATAAAAGTAGTCGCAAGAGCAAGTAGCTCTATGATGGAGAAAAAATTTAAAATTGCAGGTGCGGATAATGTCATCATCCCAAATATTGCTGCAAATACGATGTTGCTTACAGCTATAAACAATCCTATAATGTATAGTGCTATGCATTCACTCTTAGCAGGTAAAAATGCAGCATATTTAGATGAAATTAGAGTCTTTGGATATGATAATATCGTAGATAAGAAAATCGGAAATATTGCTTTTAAAGAACATAAATTACTTCTTATTGGGCTAAAAAGAGGCGATGAGTTTATCTTCAATCCAAGTAAAGATATGATTTTAAATAGCGATGATATTTTACTAGTGATGGGGCTTAAAATAAGCATAGAGTATTTTAACAAAACCATACAAGGGAGTCTTTCATGAGCTTGCAAAAGAAAGTATGGATGTTTGGGTACTCTCAAGAATCAAAGATGATAGCTGCTTCTTTGAGGGATGGTAATTTCGCGATAAATATAGTTGAATCAAATGAAAAAAATGCAAATGATGCATTGCTCGATGGATTTAAAAATACAGCTTTGATAGATGTTACAAATGACGATGAGCTTGAACCTCTAGGGATTAAAACTAGTGATTATATCATTTGTGTTATGGATGATGAGCATTTAAATGTATTTTTAACTCTTTCTCTTCGTTCCATGTGTCCAAAAAATGAGATCATATCTATCTCGCATTCCATATACGCTACCCAAAAGCTAAAAATGGCTGGAGCATCAAAGGTAATTGATTTGTATCAAGTTAGTGCAAATAGGATACATAGTATTTTTAAAAAACCAATTGCAACAAAAGTACTCGATAGTTTTATCTCTACAAGTTATGAAATATCATTTGGAGAATTTACTGTATCAAAAGGTTCATGCCTGGACGGTGTAATTTTAGAAAATTTTGACTTTTCGCAGTTCAATATAATTCTCATAGGAGTACTTGATTGGGAGTTGGGAGATGAGTTTATATTTGCCACAACAAATATTGCTCATAAATTAGATGCAGATGATATCATAGTGTGTATAGGCAACAACAATGATTTGCAAGAATTTGAAAAAAAATTAAGAATGAGTAGTAAATGAAGATAGCGATTATTGGAGCAGGAAAATGGGGACAGGCACTTTTTCATGCATTTAAAGAAAAAAATGATTGTGTGATAACATCGAGAACGCCTAGAGATATAGATGGATTTGTATCTTTAGATGTTGCATTACGATATCCATATCTAGTCATGACTATACCAGCTCAAGAAGTAAGGGGTTGGATGGAGAAAAACTTCAAAGACAATGGACAATCAATTTTAGTTGCAGCCAAAGGAATAGAGATAAAGAGTGGAGCTTTTTTAAATGATGTTTATGAGGCTTTTATAGATGGACAAAGACTTGCATTTCTTTCAGGTCCATCATTTTCTGCTGAAGTACAAAAATCACTTCCTACTGCACTTGTAGTTAGTTCAAAAAATAAAACATTATCACAAGAATTTTGTGATGCTTTACCAGAATTTATAAAAGGTTATGCGAGCAGTGATGTTACAGGCGAAGAGGTAGCAGGAGCATATAAAAATGTTATTGCCATAGCAGGTGGGGTTAGTGATGGACTAAGTCTTGGAAATAATGCAAGAGCTGCACTTCTTGCTCGTGGACTTGTGGAAATGAGTAGATTCGGGATGAGTTTCGGTGCGAAACAAGACACATTTTTATCACTTGGTGGCGCAGGGGATCTGTTTTTGACTGCAAGTTCTAATATGTCAAGAAATTATCGTGTAGGATTTATGCTTAGTAAAGGCAAAAATATAGACGATATTTTAAAAGAGCTTGGCGAAGTAGCAGAGGGTGTTCCTACTGCAAAAGCACTTTATGATATAGCACAAAAAGAAAACATATATTTACCAATAGCAAAAGAAGTGTACAATATGCTCTATGAGGGAAAAGATCCACGCAAAAGCGTAAAGGATTTGCTAGGATAAGTTTTTCTTAGTGAACCGAACAAGTTCCTTGTCCATTGATAGTTTTTAATTCTCCGGAAATAAATTTTTCTATGCTATCTTTTACAGTCGCACTATCTTTGTCTACATAAACACTTAATCCTGCTTTTGCAAATCCTGCCGCAGGACTTCCGCCTATGCCACCGACTACAAGTGCGTCAGGGTTCAATTTCATAATATTCATAACTGCATTACTACAAGCTCCACTATCATGCCCACTATTGGCAATACCTTTAACATCCACTATTTTATTGTTTTTTAGTGTTATGATGGTATAAAATTTTGCTTTGCCAAAATGTGCTCCTCTTGCTGATAAATAACCGTTGTTTTCATCTGTTGGAAATATAATTTTCATAGTTCGTCCTTTAAAATTGAAGATTTAATTGTTTATTTTTATATGCCTCATATGATTCTTTCAGAGTCATTCCGCCTGCACCAATATACATTTTGACAGTAGAGCGTTTTAAAATATCTAATGCTTTATTGCCAGCACCGTTTCCAGTAATAATAACATCTGGGTTTAATGCAAGTACTTTTTGAGCTGTTTGGAGTCCAGCACCATGTTCCATTTGTTCGGTATCTATCTTGATTGCTTCAAAAGAATCTTCCTTTTCATTAAAAAGCACCAACATATCCATTCGTCCAAATCTCTCATCTATTTTACTATCCCAACTATCGCCTTTTGCTGTAAATACTATTCTCATTTTTTATCCTTAATTATATTTTTTATTTCATTCCAACTCTCTTGAATAAGGGTTGAAATCTCACATTCTGCACTATATTCTACTATAGGCTTCGCCTCTACCAGAGCATGTGTAAATATCTCATTATAATGTAATTTTGAGATTACTTTGATATTTTCTGTATCCAAATACTCTTCTATATTTTTACTCATATTTGCATTTAAATCGTATTTGTTTATTATGCAAACTGCTTTAAGTGAAAATGTTTTTAGTAATTTTATTACTCTTTTTAAATCATGCAATCCAGACACAGTAGCCTCTGTTACCAATACTACTAGATTAGCTCCGCTCAAAGAAGAAATTACAGGACATCCTATCCCTGGACTTCCATCCGTAATGATAAATTCCTTATCATTTTTAAGAGCAAAAATTTTTGCTTCCTGTTTTACTTTGGCTACAAGTTTACCGGAATTTTCTGCTGCAAATCCAAGCTTGGCATGTACCATTGTCGAATTATTTTTGATATTGGAGACAAAAAGATCCCCAGCTTTTTGTTTAACCATAGTAATAGCATCTTTTGGACACACTCTACTACAATACCAGCATCCCTCACAAGAAATTTTGTCTACGACATACTGCCCATTTTTAAGTTCAATTGCATCAAACCTGCAAACTTCTTCGCATTTACCACAATTTGTACATTTTTCTTCATCTATAATAGCCAATTCTCCGCTGAAAAAATCCTCTTGTTTTGCAAAATCAGCATCAAGTAATATATGCATATTAGCAGCATCAACGTCGCAATCTGCAACTACTGCATTTGATCCCTCAAGATACGCAAAAGATGCACTTATCGAAGTTTTGCCAGTTCCACCTTTTCCTGATATGACTACTATCTCTTTCATCTTATCCCCTCTAAAAATTTTGCAATTTCTTCAATAGAATTTTTAAAATGTTCTATTTGTGTATATATAAGTTCTCCTCTGGAGTAGCATTGTGCAACTGCTTTGTCATTGTTGATTTTTGTAATAATAGGGATATTTTCATCTTTGCAATATTCTTCTATGCTATTGTTGCCAATCCCATATCTGTTTATAATTACACCTATTTTTTTATCCAAAACTTTCATAGTCTCAACAGCAAGTTTAAGATCATTCAAACCAAAAGGAGTAGGTTCTGTTATGAGTATTACAAAATCACTCTCACGACTTGCTTCGATAACAGGACAGCTTGTGCCTGGAGGTGCATCAAGAAGCTTGATGTATCCATCATAATTTTCATCTACATAGTCAATATTTTGCCCGATAAGTGGTACCGCCATCTCTTGACCAATATCAAGCCTACCTTCGACAAAGTCAAAGTTTTCTGTTTCAAAAACTTTAATTTCACCGATTCGTTCAGGCATCATTGGCAATGAGTTTGTGGGACAAAGTTCACTACACGCATAACAACTATGGCAAAGCTCAGGATGTATGATAATCTCATCGCTAAGAGCTACTATGGCATTGAAGTTGCAAACATTTGCACAGTCACCGCAGTATGTACAATCAGTGCTATCCCAATGAGGTACCATTTTGTTAGCTATTTGATCGTATTTAATTTTTCCATGTATAAATAGCCCTGAGTTTGGTTCTTCTACATCAAGATCTGTCAATACGACAGATTTACCATGTTCTGCCAAATATGCTGTTAGATTAGAGGAAACGGTGGTTTTTCCTGTACCACCCTTTCCACTTGCAATCGTTATTTTCATTTTTTAGTTACTGCTACTAAAAGTTCTATTGTGTGCTTTACCGCGACCAGCACCTAGCCCCATTCCTTTACCATTGCCTTGGCAAGATTGATTGTTTTTGTTGGCTCTTCTGCCAAAACCTGTTCCGTTACCACTTCCGTTTTTTAATCCAACATTAGAGTTGTTGTCATTATTCACTATTTGCTCATTCTGGTTTCTTTTTCCCAAGCCTCTACCACAACCTCTTCCTTGACTGCGCCCAAACATAGTTTATCCTTTAAAAATTTAAGATTATGCTCATCATTTTGAACATATGACCATATTATAACGAACATATGTTCAAAAGTCAAGGGGTTTTATAATTTTTTCTTTTTATTATCTTTTTTGAATTTCTATGGTTTTTTGATTGATAAGAGCATCGGCAATTTTTTGATGAGCAGACTGTATAAGTCTGGCAAAAGTAGTACGCGAGATACCCATTTTAATTGCAGAGTCTTCTTGATAGAGTGATTCTAGATCAGCCAATCTGATAGCTTCCATTTCGTCTTCATATATTGTAACCGCTTCTAATGTATCTCTTGGAATTCCACATGGCTTGAAACATACCTTGGAATGATCCATATTTATGTTTCTATTTTTTCTTTTTCTTCCAACGCAATTATTCATCTATATCCTAATTTTTAAACAAATTATATCGAACATATACCCAAAAAGCAAAAAAATCTTCTATTATACAAAATACCTAATAGAAGCAAACCAATTTGCTCCAGCATTTTTACACTCTTGTATTTGTTCCTCGGTCAATATGCCACCAAGTGCAATTACTGGTATATTTAGAGTCGAAGTAATATCTTTTAATGTATCTAATCCGATAGGTTTGCCTTTGTTTGGAGAATCATATATAGGACTAAGAGTTATCATATCAGCTCCTAGTCTTTGGGCTTTTGATGCTTCGTTTAGTGTATGAGTACTAACTATCACAAAAAGACCTTTTTCTTTTGCGAGAGGAATATCATCTATTTGTGTGCTTGTTAAATGTACGCCATCAGCTTTTAGCCTGAAAGCCAAATCATAATCTGAATGAAGTAGTATTTTTTCAAATGGGTATTTTTTTGCAGTTTGTAAAAAAAGTTTGGAGTTTTCTTTATAGTTTGGATTGTTTTTGTCTCTGTAGAGAATCATCGAAGCTTTTGAAGCAATCCTTTTTATGGATGCTTCAAGGTTATTAAAGTCTAAGTTTGTCTTATCGCTTATAGCATAAGATTTCATACTTAGTGATGCTCGTCCTCGCTAACTACAACAGCACCAGCAAGATAAACATAAGTAAGTATCATAAAAATAAATGTTTGAAGCACAGCCCCAAAAGCAAGCAATAAATATGCTGAAAGTGGAACAAATAAAGGAGTTAACATCAAAAGAACCCACAAAAACAAATCATCCCCTTTGATATTA
>FAXN01000093.1 GCA_001493195.1 Sulfurovum sp. enrichment culture clone C5
TAGCAAAAAATGCAACCAATAAAATCAGTATTACTGCTAACGCAACATGGGATATAATAAGTCCATTTCCATGACCAAAAATTGAACCAAATATGGTGTATATACCTTCCATACAAAAGCCTTCTTAAAAATTTTGTTTATTTTACTAAAAAGCTCCTAAATAGCTGATTAAGTATAATTATTTTAAAGTTATTTTTTTGATAATTTTATCTAAATCTTTTTCTTGACCAATTCTATATAATGCAAAATCATATTTTATAGGGTCATTTTTATCAAATTTTTTTAAGCTTTGTGTTGCTTCTAGTGCAGCTTTTAAATCATAAGTTTTCCTAGAAAGAAGCCCTAATTTACCACATACATGGAAAGTATGCGTATCTAAAGGCAGTATCAAATCTGATTTATCTATCTTGCTCCATAGCCCCATATCTAAGCTATCAAATCTTGTCATCCATCTAAAATACATCATATATCTTTTATGCGGACTATTGCTATTTTTATTGCCAACTAAAAAGTCAAAACCTTGAGTTTTAGAGTTATTGCTAATATTTTTTATATTTTCAATAAGAGAATTTAATCCATCTAGTATATTTCCATTTTTTTTATATTCATTTGCAACAATATCTTCGATAGATGATACCTCTCTTAATCTTTTGAGAGCAATAAAAATATCTACAACATCGTTTGGTTTTTGAAATCTATAGTAGTGATGTTTTAATTCTTGCTTGATTTTTTCTTCCGAACTTTCTAGTATCGAAAAGTCCAATGAATTTAAAAATTTTACTATTTGTTTGGCATTTCCATAAGCAAAAATAGCACAAATTAATGCAATTGTTTCATCATTGTATCTTTTGGCTACCATTAGTGGATCTGGTTTTTCATCTGATAACTCACAAGAGTTATTTCTGCAATTCATCTCATAATCTAAAATTTCTTTTAATTTCAAAAGAGACATATTAGTTTTTTTCTTTACATTTGGCACATCGACCATAAATAATTATATTTTCTATTTTATAATCTTTTGGCACCAATAAATTATCAATTTCATTTAGGCACTCTATATAATTACACACACTGCAAACAAAATGCCCATGTGGTTGTTTGCAGATATAATAGTATCTTTTTTTATTATTTGACTCAAAACTTTTCAATAATCCCACATTTTCAAAAGCATTGGTATTGCGATAAAAAGTGGCTTTATCCATAGATATTTTATCTCTTACATCTTCATAGCTTATAGGCTTAGAAGATTTTTCCAATATATCCAATAAAGCTTCTCTAGCAGGAGTAAACTTTAGTGATTTGGATTTGATGAGTTCTTTTTGATTCATATTTTGCAGATGCTTAAAAAGAGAAATTCTCACCAAGATAATATTTTTTAACATCCTCATTTTCTATAATCTCTTCACTTGTTCCAGATGCTAACATCTCTCCGCTTCTCATAACATAGGCTCTATTACAAATGCCAAGAGTCTCTCTAACGTTGTGATCTGTTATGAGTATCCCCATATCAAGCTCTATAAGTTGTTTTATAATGTTTTGAATATCAACTACTGCGATAGGGTCAACTCCAGCAAATGGTTCATCAAGAAGAAGAAATTTTGGTTTACCCATAAGTGATCTTGCTATCTCAACTCTTCTTCTCTCCCCACCACTTAGTCTGATGCCTTCACGATTTCTGATTGGTTCGATATTGAAAATTTCTAAAAGTTTTTCTATTCTTTCTTTCATAGTATTTTCATCAAGATTTAAAGCTTCGCCTGCAATTTGGAGGTTTTCTTCTACTGTCAAATCTTTAAAGATACTAGATTCTTGTGGCAAGTAACCAATGCCTAATTTTGCTCTTGAACTTAGAGGAAGATTTGTTATATCTTTGCCATCGAGCGATACTACACCATTGGTAGAAGTTGCAAGACCACATATCATATAAAAAGTTGTAGTTTTGCCTGCACCATTTGGACCTAGTAAGCCAACAACCTCTTTAGTTTTTACTTTTAGTGATATATCATGGACAAGTTTTGCTTTTTTTATCGTTTTCGCAAGATTGTTTGCTTCTAAAGTGTGCAACTTAGGCTCCTAGTATATATTCTCTACTATTAGAATTTACAATATTAATAGTAATGTTGAATGTATTATATCCTGCACTTTCTAAAAAGGCTTTGAGTTTATCATCCGCCCATTCAACTATATGCCAACCCGGCTTATCGAACTCTTCATATAGTCCAAGATTGATTATCTCATCAAAATTAACCATATATAAGTCATAATGAAAAAGATTGTTGCCATAGATATTTTGAAGAGAAAAAGTAGGAGATGTAACTGGCTCTAGATTGTCAAATTCTCTAACTATAGCTTTAGTTAGTGTGGTTTTTCCAGATGCCAATGTACCATTTAAAAATATAATACAATTTTTTGGTAATGTTTCTTTGAGCTTTTTTGCTATATCGGAAATATTTTCAAGAGAACTATGTATATTTGTTGTCATCATCCTATCTTATTTGAATGAATTTGAAAATTCTATAATTTTTTCAAGATGGCTCATTGCTTTTTTGCTATCTAAAGCAGCATTTGCTTTTTGAATACCATCTTTTAAATCTATAGCACTTCCTTCTATAAAAAGGGCAAATGCCGCATTTATGACTATAATATCTCTTTTGGCACCTTTTTCTTTTCCTGAAAAAACATCTCTTATGATTCCAGCATTTATCTCACTATTGCCACCAAGAACTTCACTTGATTCGTATTGCTTAAATCCAAGCTCGATAGGATCTATCTCGCCATGTGATACAAAATTATCTTCTACGAAAGCAAATTTCGTTTTTGTGGAAATTGAAATCTCATCAACATTATCTATGCTACTAACCACCATAGCTCTTTTGATACCCAAGTCAACCAAAGCATTTGCGACAATATCTATAAATTTTGGCTCACTAACACCAATAAGATATTTTTTTACATTAGCAGGATTTGTCAAAGGACCAAGTAGGTTAAAAATAGTTCTGTGAGGAATAGAGTGCCTTACAGGAGTAATATGTTTCATCGCTGGATGATGATTTGGGGCAAACATAAAACAAAAACCAACATTTTCTAGCATTAAAGCTTGTTGTTCGGTTGTGAGGTTGAGATTTATACCAAGCTTTTCAAGCACATCAGCCGAACCAGAATTGCTTGTAATACTTCTATTTCCGTGTTTTGCAACATAGCATCCCATGGATGCCAAAAGAAGCGAAGTAGCACTAGAAATATTAAAAGTGCCACTTTTATCTCCCCCTGTACCAACTATATCGATGGCTTTTCCCCTTAGTTCATCTGGTATTATAAGTTCTTTTGAATAACCCTTCATAACTCTTGCAGCAATCGCTAAGTCAGAAGAGCTTTCCCCATTTTCATAAAGTGCTATTAAAAATTCCCTAGCTTCTTCTTCGCTCATTTCATTCGCAAATAGTTTTTCAAAATTAACTTGAGTTAACATATCTTTCCTTTTAGAGCTCTTTTACAAAGAGATCTTTTTGACTTTTTGGTATAGTTTTTGTTGTTGGAATATCTAAAACTTCATAATTTTTTTCTTCAGTTAGATATTTTATCCTAATTTTATCTCCAATAGATACATTTTTTGATGGTTTTGCCTCTATTCCATTTACAGAAACTACACCATTTTTTACCATATCTGTTGCTACTGTTCTTCTTTTGATAACATTTACGGAAGAGAGCCATTTATCTATTCTCAAAATTATCCTTTACAGCATTGGCTGGTTGTTTGAGATATTTCTAAAAGTGCATATTGTGCATCTAAACTCCCAGCCTTGCTCGCTTTCTTCCATAAAATGATAGCATGGTCTATATTTTTTTCAACACCAAGACCATCATAATAGTGCTTCCCTAACATATAAATTGCATCTTTATCTTTAGTGGTTGAAACTATTTGATTATACATTGCAAATGATTCATCGTATCTATCATTATTAAATGCTTCGTTTGCTTTGATATTATCCATTTTGTTACTTTAATTTAAATTTTTCTTTTGCGATGTTGGCAAGCGTTAAACCTAAAAATGACAAGTCATTATCCACTATCGCACCTTTTGTTTTTAAGTTATTTACTATCTCTTTTGCTTCATCAAAATTTAGGGCTTTGCCTTCAACTAGTATATTTATTATGTCATCAATTGTTTCATCTGATTCTTTGTTTAGCATAGCTAGCAAAAATAAATCCTCTAGCAATTCTATATCTTCTTGATTCATCAATGAAGTTCACTGTTTAGTTTAATTTCTCTAGTACTTCTAACTGCCATCATTTCGCCAGTTTGAGAATTGTGTCTATAATGAATCCCATGGAGTCCTTGGAGTTCACTACCTTTAAATATAGCTTTGTTTTCAATACTTGAGTTTGGATTTGCTGCTTTTATTTTCTCTAAATTTTCTGAAGATATTTTGATTTTTGTTCCAGCAAGTATCGTTATGCCAGCATCTACGATACACCCATCTCCTAACGGTATGCCCGTAACTGAATTTGCACCAAGAAGTGTATTTTCCCCAATACTTACAGGGTTGCCATCTGTTCCACTAAGCACGCCAAGGATACTCGCACCCCCACCAACATCAGAACCGCTTCCTACAATCGCTGAGCTTGAAATCCTTCCTTCAACCATAACTGGTCCAAGTGTTCCAGCGTTGAAGTTGATATAACTAGCTCCTGGCATAACTGTAGTTCCAGCAGCAAGTTGAGCCCCCATTCTAACTTTACTTGCATCAAGTACCCTTGTATTATCAGCAGGAATGACATGTTGTAAGTATCTAGGGAATTTATCTACACTATCAATATTTGGATACGTTCCACTTAGTTTCATCTCTATTTCATTGTCTCTTAGATACTCAAGTTCATATGGTTTATTTCCAACCCATGCTACATTACTAAGAACTCCAAAAGCACCATTTAGGTTGATGCTTCTAAGCTTTGCCTTTGAAAGAGATAAGGCATATAATTTTAGATAAACAGCTTCTACGCTAATCGGATTTGTATCCTCAAATAAAAATACTATTTTATAATTTGAATCAAGTTTTTTGATATTTGCTAAAGTTTTTATTACCTGCACATTTTTGTGTGCGTCACCCGATGCTTCATTGATATAAGGTGTAAAAATATTTAAAGCATTTGTAACAAAGCTTTCATTTATAGTAGCTACAAATTCAGAATCACTAAAATCTATCTCTATTCCTGCATCTTCAAGTGAAGCTATAAAAACAGCTGCAGAACCATAATTTTCCATCCAGTTTATGATAGGAAAATTGGCTTGTAAAATCTTTTGGGCATTTTTTTGTCCTCTGTCAACTTTTGCTATGCCAAATGCGATAGGCTCTTTGTATCCATCTTTTGACTTTGTATTTTCTATAAAGTTTTTGAACTCATCAATAGTCAAAATTTGTTTTATCATAAAAATTCCTTCTGTTTGTTTTATGTATATTATACTTTGTATTGTTTAAACTATAAACAAAAAGAGAGTATAATCAAGTATGTTATATCTTAAAAACTCTACAAAATACTATATCTCATTGGCACTTTTTAGTGTAATGATAAATGCCGATAACAATGTGCAAAACATTTCGCAAAATTTAAAAAATGAGATGATTAAAAACAAGAATTATTATAATGGATGCCCCGTAAAGATAGAAGATTTGCGTATAGTAAATATAAAATATTATGATTTTGAAAATAAAATCAAAAATGGTGATTTGATAGTTCACAAAGATGTATCAAATGATGTCATAAAGATATTTGATGAACTTTTTGCCATAAAATACCAAATCAAACAAATAGTACCTATACACAATTTTAATAGTAGCGATTTCGCATCTATCGAAGCTGATAATACATCAGCATTTAATTGTAGATATGCCACAGGCGAGAGCAGTTGGTCAAAACATGCTTATGGCAAAGCCATAGATATAAATCCCATAGAAAATCCTTATGTCTTTAGGAGCGGAAACACTTCACATAAAAGTTCAGTCTTTTTTTTAAAGAGAGCTCATGATAAAAATAGAAAAAATGATCAAGCTGTTTTAGTCAATGGAGACGAAGCTGTAAAAATATTTGCAAAGTATGGCTGGGGATGGGGTGGTAGATGGAGTGGTGCAAAAGATTATCAGCATTTTTATAAGATAGAGAAATAGAAATATGAAACACTTAAGAGGATTTGGTAGCCGTTATTTTTCACTTGCAGTTATCGCAATGTACTCTACGCTTTCTAAGTTATGTAAAAGTGATAGCAATAGAGCTTATCATCAAAAGCCTCACATCATTAAAATACCCAAAACTTCTCCGCCAATTAACATTTTTATATTTTAATATGTTTTTGTCACTCCGCACTTGATATGGAGTCTAAAAATGGATTCCTGCTTTCGCAGGAATGACGGTAACTTATATAAAAACTATAATTAAATTTTAAAAAACAAATAAAAAAATCAGGAAATTAAAATATGAAAAAAAATATATTGTTACTCTCGCTAGTAACTATTCAAACACTCATCTTTGCAGATGTTGAGAGTTTGGGTGAGATAGAGGTCATCTCGACCAACAAGACAAAACAAAAAGCATCACAATCTACTTCGAATATTGATGTAATTACAAGTGAAGAGATAAGGCAAAATGGATATACATCTATCGTTGATGCATTATCAAATACTTTAGGCATAAATATATCTCAAAATGGTGGCATTGGTCAAAAAAGTTCATTTTTTTTAAGAGGAATGGACAGTGGAAAAATCTTGGTTCTTGTTGATGGGATGAGATTAAACGACCCTTCGACTACAAACAGTACATCGATGATTGAGTTTTTACCGATATCAAATGTAGAACAAATAGAGGTTATCAGAGGTGGAAGTTCGAGTGTATGGGGAGCAAATGCAAGCGCAGGTGTTATAAACATTATAACAAAAGAAGCCCTCAAAGATGGAGTAACTGGAAGCGTTGGAATAAATGGTGGAAGCCACCAAACAAAAGGCAGTGATGTTTCTCTTTTTTATAAAAATGGTAAACTAAATACAAGACTCCTTGGTTCTATTTTTGATACAAATGGTATCTCTGCACTTGCTCCACAAAAAAGCGAAAAAGATGGATATAACAGTAAAAATCTAACAGCAGGTATAGGATATGATTTTACAGATACTACAAAAGCCTCGATTGCTCTTATCAAAACAAAAACTAAAGGCGATTATGATGATGAGTACAATAGTAATAGTGCCAATGATGATTATAGCAACTTTATAACCGATAGCACAAATATTGCTGGAACTATTTCAACGAAAGTAGGTTCAATAGATTCTGTGTTCAATATAACCCACGGAAATTATAAAAGAGAATACTTTACGACATCTTTATGGGGTGATGGAGACAATAGATATGAAGCCACAACAAATGAATATTCCCTCATCAACTCTTATGCCCACAAGTTTGGCAAAAGTGTTTTAGGATTTGAGTATAAAGACATTGATGGTTTTAATCAATACAATACATATGCACCAACAGATGGAAGTTTTATAAATAGAGGTATATTTTTATCTAACAGTATAAATCCTACAGATAAGCTACTAATTGAGGCAAATCTGAGATATGATGACTTTGATAAGTTTGATGGTAAAGTTACATATAAACTAGGTGCAAAATATAACATATTGGATAATGCTTCATTTAGAGCAAATTATTATACATCACTAAATGCCCCTTCGGTATATCAATTGGCAAATCCTGTTTTTGGTGAAATACTAAAACCAAGCTTTGTGAATGGTTATGATATGGGTTTGTCATATAAAGATTTTGTCACTTTAACCTATTTTGATAATAAGATAAAAGATGATATCGTATATGATTATACAAATTGGGGATATTATAACAATAGTGCGGATGAAAATATCAGAGGATTAGAGTTGGCATTTTCTACGATGAATATATATGATAATTTTAGAGTTAGAGCAAACTATACACATCTTATTGATATGAAAGATACAAGTGGAACACCTCTTTACAATAGACCAAAAGATGAGACTAATGGATGGTTAGAGTATTTTTATGATGAAAATACAATTGCAAGCCTAAATGCACAATATATAGGAGAGAGATATTCTCCTTTTGGTTATCCTGCTTCACCAATGGCAAGCGGAAATTATACGGTTTGGAATTTGAATTTGACTAAAAAGTATAATGACAATATTGATGTTGGATTGCATTTAAAAAATCTATTTGACAAAGAGTATCAAAGTATCTATAATTACAATAGTGAAGGTAGAAGTATATATGCAGATGTTAGATATAGATTTTAAATTATGAAATTAATTCCTAAATATTTTTTTGTTTACAAAGCACTAAATAGTCTTTTTTTAGGACTCAGTATAGGCTCTATTTTTACGATATACGCCCCATTGAAGCCAGAAGTTTACTCTATTGGTGGAGTTGTTTTGGCTTTAGGGACTCTATTGATAGCAAATTTATATTCAAAAATATTAAATATTGAGTGGTTTTTTAAAATTTCTCTTTTTGTAGAATCTGTTTTATTTTTTATGATAATTATATTTTTGTTTTTTCCTTATGATTATATGTTGGCACTTTTGATTTATGCTGGATATCAAATGGTTTTTACATTTGGAAGTTATCTCTTTAGGGCTGAAACATTATTTTTAAACGAAACAACACTTTTGACAAAAGTTGATACATATAAGCAGATAGGTTATATAGTAGGGATGGGATTGTCGTATCTGTTTTACAAAATGATAGATTCAAAAAATAATTTCGAGCAAGTGTATGAACTTCACTATATTTTGCTAGTTGTTCAGATTTTTATAATTTATTTTGTATTTAAAAGTTTTAAAAAAAGAGATAAAATTTCATTATAGATATTTTAGGATGAGGTCATGAAAGTAGATAAATCAATTTTAACAAATTTAATAGCTTTTTGTATAGTTTTGCTATCTTTTGTAGTGCCAGAATTTTTAACAAAACATTTTTTTGATATGGGATTTTATGCACTTTCTGGTGCTGTCACAAATTGGCTTGCTGTGTATATGCTTTTTGAAAAAGTTCCTTTTCTTTACGGTTCGGGCATTATAGAACTTAACTTCGAAGTTTTTAAAAAATCTATCAAAGATATGGTAATGGAGCAGTTTTTTAGCTCAAAAAATATGCAAAATTTTTTAGAAACAGAGGAGATGAGGATAGATTTATCTGGAGTCATAGAAAACGTAGATATGAATAAGGCGTTTGACGCACTTAAAAGCACTATTATGGAGTCAAAGTTTGGTGGTATGATAGGTATGTTTGGTGGAGAGGGTGTTATAGAATCATTTAGAGAACAGTTTTTAGATAAACTAAGGGTTTCTTTGATTTCTATAGTCAAATCAAACTCTTTTCATGAAGAGATAAAAAAACATTTAAGCAGTACAACCATACAAGAAGATTTGACAAGCTTCATAGGGATAATGGTAACAAATAGACTAAATGAGTTAACGCCAAGAATGGTAAAAGATCTTATAAAAATGCTCATCAATGAACATTTAGGATGGCTTGTGGTTTGGGGCGGTGTATTTGGAGGAGCCATAGGGTTTATTGTTTCATTTATTTAATATATAAAAAATATAAACAGATACTTTATAAGCTCTATGGTATAATCTAAACAATTTATTTTATAAGGATTTGAACTCATGGAGTCGTTTCTAAAAGATGCCAAAAATTCAGCTCACAAAGTTGCTACACTAACACCAAAAGATAAAAATAGAATTTTAAATGATATGGCAGATGCTCTTGTTTTAAACACAAAGAGGATAATTACTCAAAATCAAAAAGATTTAGACTTTGCCAAATCAAATGGACTTAGTAGTGCTATGCTTGATAGACTTCTTCTTGATGAAAAGAGAGTAAACTCCATGGCTAATTCTCTTAGGGAGATAGCATCACTTAAAGAGCCAGTTGGAAGAGTCTTAGAGGGGTGGATAAATGAAGATAATCTTCGTATAGAAAAAGTTAGTGTTCCTATCGGAGTTGTGGCAGTTATTTATGAATCTCGCCCAAATGTTACAAGTGATGTTGGAGCATTGTGTTTTAAAAGTGGTAATGTAGCAATACTAAAAGGCGGAAAAGAAGCAGAGTATTCAAATAAAATCATAGCAACTATTTTAGGAGAAGTTTTAGAGGCAAATAATTTGCCAAAAGAGATAATATCACTTCTTCCTGATAGCAGTAGAGAAGGTGTAGCAAAATTAATCAAAATGGATAAGTATGTAGATTTGGTTGTTCCTAGAGGTGGAGAAGAGCTTATAAAGTACATATCAGCAAATTCAACAATACCAGTAGTTAAGCACGACAAAGGACTTTGTCATACGTATATCCATAGTGATGCTGATTATAAAAAAGCTATCGATATATCCATAAATGCAAAATGCCATAGACCTGGAGTTTGTAATGCTATGGAAACACTTATCATAGATAAGAAAATAGCTTCAGATATTCTGCCAAAGTTAGCAGAGGCTTTTGGTGTGCAAGGAACACTTCTAAAAGGAGATTCTGAGGTCAATGAAATTGTCAAGATGGAACTTGCCACTGAAGCAGATTTTGATACCGAGTATCTGGCAAATACGCTAAATATAAAAATGGTAGATAGCGTAGATGATGCCATAGCGCATATAAGACGATTTGGTTCTGCTCATTCAGAAGCCATTGTAACAGAAAATTATAGTGTTGCAGAGTATTTTTTAAATCAAGTAGACGCTGCTTGTGTATATGTAAATGCTAGTACAAGATTTACCGATGGAGGTGTGTTTGGTTTTGGAGCAGAAGTGGGGATATCAACAAATAAACTTCACGCAAGAGGACCTATGGGCATCAATGAGCTCACTACATACAAATATAAAATTTATGGAGATGGTCAGATTCGTGCATAACACAAATAATTCACATTTTTTTGAGAAAATGAACAATATTCTTATGGGCAGTTTCTGATGCGATATATTTTTTTAATTACCATTGTTCTATCTGCAACCTGTATGGCCGAAGAAAAAAACGAAATGGTATTTAAAACTGTAGAGATAATAGGAAATCAAAACATAGAGCTTGAATCTATAGAAGATGCACTTGATGTTTCCAGAGCAAGTGCATTTGCTTTTTGGAAAGATAAAACTCCTAAGATAAATTCTAGACTTATCAAAACTTTACCAGAGACTCTTAAAAGTTTTTACGAATCAGAAGGTTTTTATGATGCTAGTTTTATGATAGGCGAAAACAATACCTCTATTAGAATCCTCATAGATGAAAAAGAACCAATCAAAACAACTAGCATAGGCACAACAAGTGATTTTGATATTTCAAATTTTATTTACAACAAAGAAAATAGTGTTTTTAGATCCAAGGATTTTATCCAGAGTAAACAAGAAATTGTCAACAAGTTGCTAAATGATGGTTATTGCAGTTATGACTTGGATGCAAAAGCATATATCGACCTCGAAAAACATAGAGCAGATTTGGTTTATGGTTTAAAAAAGGGCGATATATGTACTTTTGGCGAAACAACCATAAAAGGTGCAGAAGAGATAGATAATAGTGTTATTCTTTCTCGTGTCGAAGCACTAAATGGGCAAAAATTCAATACACAAAGAGTAAAAGATACATATCAAAGGATAGAAGATCTTGAAGCGTTTGATACAGTGCTGGTTAATGCTGATAGAAAAATTTATAATGTTGTTCCTATAGATATAACTTTAAAAATGATTGAGAACCCATATTATTTTAGCGGTGGTATCGGTTATGATAGTTTTGCTGGTATGAAACTCGAAGCACAACTAGTCAAGAGAAACTTTTTTGGTAATGCACAAAAATTGACATTGACTGGAAAATATTCCATGAAAGACAAAGTTTTAAGTGCTGATTTTTTTAGACCAGCACTTTTTTATTACAAAGGATATTATCTAGATTTTGGGTTAAATGCAGGATATTCTGATACGGAATATGAAGGTTTTGGAGAAGAAAAAGAGTACTTAAAAGGTTTTGCTTTATATCAATTTGATAGGTTGTTTATAAAAGGCGGCATTGGTTTAGAAAACATAAATATTTATGATTTAGGGACTATTGACCCTGATATAACGTACGGAACATATGTTTTAAATTATCCATTTGTACAGATAGTTTATGACGCTAGAGATGATAGATTGAATCCAAAAAATGGATATTATTTTTCTGGGTATGCAGAATATGGTTTGCCTTACAACACAGATGCGAGTGATTATACAAAGTTTGAACTAGAAGCGAGAGGCATCTATACGTACAAAAATATAACATTTTCAACAGTTGGAAAGGTAGGTACCATAGAAGAGATATCTGGACTTGTACCAGAATCAAAATTATTTTTTGGAGGAGGTATGTTTAGTAATCGCGCGTATGGTTACAATGAATTGGGAACTACAACTTCTTCAACAGAGTTTTTAACAAGTGGTGCTTTGAGCATGGCAAATTTATCTTGCGAAGTAAACTTCCCAATAAAAGATGACATATATGGAGCTATTTTTACTGACAATACAATGCTTAGTAAAAGCAGTTATGATTTTAATGGTGAGATAATATCTTCAGCTGGTGTTGGGGTTCGATATATTACACCAGTGGGACCACTTAAAATTGATATAGGATCAAACATACGCGATGTTTCTCAATTTAGTATCCAATTTCAGTTAGGACAATCATTTTGAAAAAGCTTCTTTTTTTATGGATGATAGCAATTGTATTCATAATGGTTGTGGCCACTATCTTAGTAAATACCCCTCTTTTTATACAAAATATTACAAATGATTTTTTAAAAGAACATAACATAACATATAAAAAAATTGATGGCGATGTATTGCAAGGTGTTAGTTTTTATGATGTTAAATTTAACAAAAAGCCTGTAGCAACAAAACTACAGCTTTTTTGGAGTCCTCTTTCTTTGATTGAAAAAAAAGTTGTTGTACATAAAACCAATATAGAAGATTTAAATATTACAAATTTAACGAATTTGATGAAATCATTTAAAAGTGATGGCAAATCATCCACCGAGAAACCAGATTTTGTATTTATCTTACAAAAAGCAAATATAACTACAACAAAATATTCATACAAACACTATATATTTAATTCTATGAAAGCAGAGTTGTCAAATTTTTCATATGATATATATAACAATAAATTTCACTCAGGAGAGATAAATTACCATGTAGATTTGAATTATGGAAAAATAAATCTATATGCTAAGGTAATTGGTGATTTTGAATTTAAGGGCAAAGGAAACCTTAGCGTAAATCAAACTTTTTATGATAGATATCATGTTCCCCTGATTGCAAAAAATGTAGGAAATGCAAATATTAGTGAATTTAATGTTTCAAAAACAGGATTTACGATTTTAGCAGATACTAAAGGCGAAAAGATATTTAAAGATTTGAATGCTACAAACAATCTCGATGCCTTGCAGGTAAATTCAAAAGTAAGCTATAATTGGAAAAGTAAAAATGTTATAGTAGATTCAAATGCAATTGCAAAAAGTTATTATGCACCAATTTTAAAAATAACAAATTATGTTGTTGTTGATAAAGATAGAAAAGCTACATATAGTGGCACTGTTGAAATTGATCAAATAACTTCCCTAAATCCCAAATTGATTAAAATATTAACTTCTCCTAAAGCAGTATTTAAAGGCAAAGAAAAAACACTTAGTGTTGCTTTGGATACAAAAGACTTTAAAGGAATATTTACAACCAATGATTTTGAAACAGGACTTTTAAAAGCAAATTCTAAAACACAAATTCCTATTAAAGATTTCCTATACCTACCAAAAAGTTTAGAGACTGCCAAGGGGGATATCGAAATAACCGTTCCAACTACTTTTAAAAAACCATTTTTTAAAGATTTTGAAGCTATTGTAAAATCTGATTTGGTAAATTTAACTGGCAAGGTAACGGATGATAGAGGCATTTGGACTATTGATACCAAGGTGTCATCCGTTCCAGCAAGCTCTATTTTAAAAAAAGAATATAGTTTTGTAAAATGGGATTCTTTTGTGGATGCAAATATAGTATTGTCTATAAAAAATGATATTACAAATATCAACATAAAATCTAAAGAGTTATTATCAAGTGTGGATTATTCAAATTCAACTAATTCCATAAAGGGGACTTTTGGACTCTTAGGGCTTTCTGGTACAATTGATGGTAATACAAAAAGCAATACTTCGATTAAATCAAATACTAATGATATGCAAAGTTCGTTAAATTCACTTTCAAAATATTTAGATTTTACACCTCCTATGCTAAGCGGGGATGGTAAAATAGATTTGACTATAGATTCAAATGGTAAAACAAATTTAATATTTAACTCTTCTAATATTTTGCTTGGTGACAAAACAAGATATGCAAAACCATTAACAGACGTAAAAGCCCAACTAACTATAGATGGAGATAAAATTACAATAGACAATTATAATTTTTTATATGATAAATTACAATTTTTTGCAACAAAACAATCTATCATTAATTCTAACAATGGACTTTTGGACTTCAATTCATTGTGGGTAAATGATCAATTGTTTGCAAGTGGAAAATATGATTTAAAATCGAAAAATGGTAATTTTTCTATAAATGGAAAAGATATTTTTGTAGCACATGAATATGCATCTGTTAAATTCAATACAAACTTAAAAGCCGATATCAAAAATAATGCCATAAGTCTAAGTGGAAATATTGTTGTCATTGATGGTGATATATTGTATTATCTAGGTCAAAAAACATTTCCGACAGATAGTGATATCATTATACTTCAAGATGAAAAGCAAAAAACAACCTCTCCTCTGATCGATAATCTATCTATGTCTTTAAAGATAAATACACTCAAACCACTTAGATATAAACAAAGAAACTCTAGTTTCCAAGTAAATTTGGATTTAGGTGTTGAAAAAGTTGCTGGACAATCTATGCTTGTTGTGGGAAGTGCAAAAATCTTACAAGGCGGATATTATTCTTATGAAGATAAAAAATTTGTTTTACAGTCAAGCGGAATTTATTTTACAGGTGACATAAATAGACCTATGCTAGATATTCAAGCAATATACAAAGCACCAAATCATACAATTAGAACAATAATAACAGGTACTCCAGGTAGCCCAAACGTAAATTTCAGCTCAACACCTAAACTTACAAAAGAGCAAATATTGGCTCTTATTATGTTTGACTCTGAAGTTGAAGCGGATAAATATACCACAGATGAGATGATGAAAATGATGGGAGGAGCAGTGGCAAAATCACTTCTTTCAAACATGGGCATAAGCTTTGACCATTTGGTTTTTGGATCCAATAATAGTGTTGAAGTTGGAAAGAAAATCAATAGAAGAACAACGCTAATATATGCAAATGACGAAGTTTCAAAAGCAAAATTGAGATATGAATTTAATCCAAGTATAGATGGAGTGCTAAGTGTAAGCAAAAAATCAACAAGTGTTGATTTAATTTACAAAAAAGAATTTAAAAGTTTTAAAGAGTTATTTAGTAAGTCTAAAAAAGATAATAATAAAACAAATTAAATTATGATAATCTATTTTTAAACTCTTCATATCCAAACTCTTTTACTATATCTATACTTCCATCTGCTCTTTGTATAGCAATAGATGGAAGAGGTATGCCATTGAATGTGGTAGCTTTTACCATGGTGTAATGCATTTGATCTTCAAATATAACTTTATCGCCAATTTTTAAAGGCACATCAAAACTATAATCTCCCATAATGTCACCAGCTAAACAAGTATTACCGCCTAGCCTATATGTATATTGTTTTTCTCCAGCAATACCAGAATCTCTTACATCAGATCGGTACGGCATTAGTATTGTGTCTGGCATATGTGCTTCTGCAGATGTGTCAAGGATAGCTATATCCATACCATTATGTACAATATCAAGTACAGTTGCATACAATGCTCCTGTTTGCCAGCCCACAGCTTCTCCTGGTTCTAAATAAATTTCTATATCATTATATTTAGCTTTAAAATTTTGTATGAGTTTTATAAGTTTATTGACATCGTAATCAACTCTTGTTATATGATGACCACCACCAAAATTAATCCATTTTAGTTTTGGAATAAATTTACCAAACTTATCTTCAAAGTTTTTTAAAACTCCCTCAAGTGCTGAACTATCTTGTTCGCATAGTGCATGAAAATGCAATCCTTCACAACGCTCCAATATACTCTCATCAAAGTTTGCTTTTGTAGTGCCAAGCCTTGAGTACGTCCCGCAAGGATTGTACATCTCTGTTGGAGATTCTGAATACTCTGGATTTACCCTGAGTCCAAGAGAGATAGATGGATTTATTTCGATAGCTATTTTGGCAAATTTATGAAATTGATTTGGAGTATTAAAAACCAAATGATGGGATATTCTGGAAATTTCTTCTATATCGCTATCTTTGAAAGCTGGAGAGTATGTGTGTACTTCTTTACCAAACTCTTCAAATGCAAGTTTAGCTTCATGAAGACCACTTGCGCAACATCCATCTAGTGTTGGGCGTATTATGTCAAAACTTTTCCACAAAGCATAACCTTTGAGTGCTAGCAGTATTTTAGCTCCACTCTCATGTTTAACTCTATTTAGTATTTCCATATTTTTACGAAGTTTGTTTTCATCCAAAAGCCAACATGGAGATGGTAAGTTGTTTATATCATATATCTTTTTCATAAATACAATTATATCTTTTAAGTCTTATCTTTTTTTGTAAATTGATTTAGAGCGTAAAATATAAAGTATTGAGTAAAAAATAATCAATATATTGGTATATTTTAGTATTTGTTTTTGTATATAATTTTTCAATAAAATATTTTATAAAAAGGGGATTTGAATGACCAAAGTTACTCCAGTAGATGAAGAGTATATCTTTGAAGATGGATTGATAGTGAGTTCTACGGATTTAAAAGGAATAGTAACATATGCAAATAGAAAATTTTGTGAAATGTCAGGCTATAAAAAAGAAGAGCTTATAGGAGCTAACCATAATATTATTAGGCATCCAGATATGCCTCGTGTGGCTTTTGATAATTTATGGAGTAAAATTCGTAATGGGCAAGAATGGGAAGGCGTTGTGAAGAACTTAAGACAAGATGGGAAATATTATTGGGTACATACATTTATAACTCCGATAAGAGAAAATGGTAGAATTATGGGGTATAGTGCTGCTAGGAGACCAGCAAATCAAAAAGAGATAGAAAGTGCGCAATCTTTATACAACAATCTTTCCCAACAAGAAGAAAAGAAAATTTATTGATAGAGTAGATATTTTTTATACAACTTTTAGATACAATAATGAGAATAGTGTATAAGTTTTACAACAAGGATAAAACATGTCAAAAGTTGTTCCAATAAATGAAGAGTATTATTTCAAAGAAGGTTTGATTGTAAGTTCTACAGACTTAAAGGGTATCATAACATACGCAAATAGAATATTTTGTGATATTTCAGGGTATAGTAAAGAAGAGCTAGTCAGGAGCAATCACAATATCATAAGACATCCAGATATGCCTCGTGTTGCCTTTAAAGAGTTATGGGATACCATCAGTGTTGGAAGAGATTGGGAAGGTGCTGTTAAAAATCTACGAAAAGATGGAAGATATTACTGGGTATATACATTTATAACTCCAATAAAAAATGGAAATGATATAGTCGGATATAGTGCCACTAGAAGACCAGCAAAAAGAGATGAAATAGATAAAGCGATTATCCAATATAGTGATCTTTTAGGCAAAGAGTTAAGCGAAAGCTATACTGTTAAACTATAAAATATTTACAGTATAAAAATTAACTTCGCAAGACTGAAGATTTTTTATTAATCATTATCAAAGTCTTATTTAGATAAAATAATCCGTTTTTAATCCCTTTAAAACATGGGCTTAACTATTTAATATTATCAAGGATTTGTATGAAAAGAACATATCAACCACATAAAACACCTAGAAAAAGAACTCATGGTTTTAGAGCTAGAATGAAGACTAAAAATGGCAGAAAAGTAATTGCTGCTAGAAGAGCTAAGGGTAGAAGAAGATTAGCTGCATAAAACATTTTGTTCGCATTAGAACAACTAGACAGTTTAATGATATTTACTCAAAGCAAAACAACGTCTGGCACAACAAACATTTTGTACTTTTTTATAAAGAATCAAAAGAGTATAATGTGGGGTTTGTGGCTGGCAAAAAAGTAGGAAAAGCAGTTCAACGAAATAGAGCTAAGAGACTTATGAGAGCTTTGTTTATAAAAAATGCAGATTTAATTAAATCTGGTAATTATGTTTTTGTAGCAAAGCCAGATATATTATCAGAGTCATTTTTGAATTTATCGGAAGTTTTTGACAATATTTTGAAGCGATTCCAGCTATTTAAATAATTTCACACAAAGGCAAACTTAGTGGAGCAACAAGATTTACATAAAAGATTACTGATGGCGTTGGTTTTATCTGCCC
>FAXN01000094.1 GCA_001493195.1 Sulfurovum sp. enrichment culture clone C5
GTTTTAACTATGTATATACTTTTAAAACTAATGGGAAAGTTTATTTTTTCTTGTAGATTGATGTAATTAATATTATCTGTTTTTTGTTTATTTAACTCACTAACTAAAAATATTTTTTTGGCTTTTGGTTTAACAAAATTATTATTTATAGTTTTTTTGGTGATTTTTTTCTCTTGTTGTTTTTTTGAGCTATTGACTTCTAATATAGTTTTTGTTAAATTTTTTGATTCGGAGATATTTTTTTCTTGCTCACCTTGAACTATGATAGATAGAAACAAAAAAAGAGTAATCACAAAAAATAAAAACCTTCTCATGATATCTCTCCTTTTGATATTTTATAAAATAGTAAGAATACTATCCTTTATGCTATTTTTATCTATTATTTTATTGTGAATTATAGGCTTATCAAACAACCCTAGAACCATATCTGGGATTTTCAAATTAGCTTTTTTACTAACCATATCAAGTGCTTTTAAATCCTCTTTTGCGTCTATACCAAGAGCTTTTGCAACTGTTGGGCTAAATTTTGTCCATTCTGCTGTTGAATATATAACTGTTTGTAATTTTTGTTCCCTCAGGGTCTTATACGCCTTGATACAAGTTGCAGTATGTGGATCCATAATATAATCTTTCTTTGCATACTCGCCAATAACTTCTAAACACTCCTCGTCACTTGAATATGATGCATCAAAATCTTTTTTAATTTCTCCTATCTCATCATTACTCAAATGATATTTGCCACTATCTGAAAGCTCATCCATAAGTTCTTTGGTTCTCTTATCACCAAATTTATCATACAAGATTCTCTCAACATTGGAGCTTTTTAATATATCCATAGCAGGTGATATTGTTTGTATTAAATGTCTTGTAGTAAGATCATAAGAACCTTCTTTGATCCAATCTGTTAGGATATTGTTCCTATTTGAAGTAATCAATATTTTTTCTATAGGCAACCCCATCTTTTTAGCATAATATCCGCCCAAAGCATTGCCAAAATTTCCACTTGGTACAACAATATATATATTTTCGCCTAGATTTATATTTTCACTTTTGACAAGCTTGATATAGCTATATATATGATAAATTATTTGAAAAATTATTCTTCCAAAATTTACAGAATTAGCCGCACTAAGCTCTATATTTTTCTCTTTTAGTGTATTATTAAATTCATCTGATGCGAGAAGATTTTTTAGTGCATTTTGAGTATCATCAAAATCCCCAACTACACCAAATACATGAAGATTTTTTGCATCTTCGGTTACCATTTGAAGTTTTTGAACGTCGCTTGTTCCTCCATCTGGATACAAACAAACAACTTGTACATTTGATTGATTTTTAAAAGTTTCTAAAGTAGCTGGTCCTGTATCGCCACTTGTTGCTGCCATAATCAAATAGTTTTGATTTCTTTTTTTTGCTAGTGAACTTAATATATATCCAAAAGGCTGCAATGCCATATCTTTAAAAGCACGAGTTGGTCCATGATATAGTTCACTTACAAAACAGTCATCTTCTATCTTGCTAAGCGGTACAGGATTTGAGGCATCATCATATAGGTCATATCTATCAAGTGCTTGTTTTATGGTTTCATCATCTATGTCAATTTCACATAGTTTCAAAAAATCAAACGCCAACTCTTTATATGAACTATTTTTATGTTTTGTTAAAAAATTATTATCAATACTTGGAAGCTTTGTTGGCACATACAAACCTCCAAAACTACCACTCGGAGAGAGGATAGCCTCCGAAAATGTAACAGTTGATGGCTTTTTGCCATCATTTCCTCTAGTTTCTACAAACTGCATTCCTAACCTTTTAATACTTTTACTATTTATTAAATTATACCATTTTTTGCTTGATAAATTATGGTTCCTAATTTTTATTATAGTTCTATATATGTCCCCACGCCACTGCTCGTTAAAATTTCCAACAACAATGAATGCTCTACTCTGCCATCTATAATGTGAGCTCTACTAACTCCACCATTTAGTGCCTCTATGCAAGCATCTACTTTTGGGACCATTCCACCATGAATTGTCCCATCAGCCTTTAATGCTTCTGTTTTTTCTACACTAAGTCCTGTTAAAAGTTGTCC
>FAXN01000095.1 GCA_001493195.1 Sulfurovum sp. enrichment culture clone C5
TAGAATCTATTTTAAAAAATAGATTTGAAGTAAGTGGAGGATTTTTAACTCTTTCTGATTTGCCATATCCATATACATTTAAAGATATGGAAAAAGCTTGCAAGCGAATAGCACGTGCAATAGAGAATAAAGAAAAGATTATAATAGTAGGTGATTATGATGTTGATGGTGTTGTTTCCACAACAATTTTAGTAAATTTTTTTGACTCTATAGGTTTTAACATTGATTCTTTTATACCAAATAGATTTGAACATGGATATGGAATATCGCTTAATATCACGCCTTTTGTTAATAATTATGATTTAATTATAAGTGTTGACAATGGGATAACTGCCAATCCTTTTGCCTCTTGGTGTTTGGATAATAAAATAGATTTAATTATAACAGATCATCATACACCAAAAGAAATTCTGCCTGATGCGTATGCAATTATAAATCCAAAACAAGAGAGCTGCAACTTTTTATATCCAGATATATGTGGAGCTTTTGTGACTTGGTATTTGGTGTCCGCATTAAAAAAAGAGTTAAAAGTTGACATAGATTTAAAATCATACTTAGGCTTAGTTGCTATTGCAACAATTGCTGATGTTATGCCGCTTATTCATATAAATAGAGCTGTTGTAATATTTGGATTGAAAGAACTTACCAGAAGTAAAAATCCTGCAGTTTTGGCACTTAAAAATCATTTAAATATAACATCATTTAAATCTGAAACTATATCTTTTTGGGTCGCACCACTACTTAATAGCGCCGGCAGGATGGATGATGCTTCGCTTGCTTTAAAATTTTTACAAAGCAAAACTATCCTAGAAGCCTCTTCAAATTTATATGAATTAATTAATACTAATGAGCAAAGAAAAGTTATAGAAAATGAGATTTGTGATTTGGCAGATGAGAATCTATTGAACCCGAAAGACAATATATTGGTTTTTATGTCTAATGATTGGCATGAAGGTGTTTTAGGAATTGTGGCTTCAAGAATGGTTAGAAAATATAAAAAACCAGCAATTGTTCTTACAAATACAGAAAAAGAAATGCTCAAAGGAAGCGGAAGAAGTTTAAATGGATTCAATCTTTTTGAAGCCCTATTTTCTGCAAATGATTTTTTAGATAAATTTGGCGGACATGCCATGGCGATAGGATTATCGTTGAGAAAAGAAAATTTAAATAACTTTATAAAATCATTGCAAGATATAAAATCAAATATAGATTTTAATTTAGATAATAGTATTTTTTATAAAATAGACATGGATATAATCAATTTTGATTTTTACAAAATTTTAGAAAAATATGAACCTTATGGTGAAGCTAATCCAAAATTATTATTTGAATGTCATGATGTAGAAATAATAAGTTCAAATTCAATGGGGAAAAATAGTGAACATAGAAAATACTTAATTTCCCAAGGAGATGTAATTTTTGAAGCCGTGCATTTTAATCCAATAAAACCATTCGAAGCTAGTATTAACAACAAAATAAAATTCACAATTAATAAAAATAGTTTCAAAAACAAAGATACATTACAATTAGTTATAATTTAATTCATAAAAATTTATGATTATCTATATTCATTATTAATATAGATATTTTTTATCAATTTTTATTTTTATTTTGCTCTTTATTTAATACTAAGTTTTGTATAATATTTAAAATTTATAAGAGAAGGAGTTCGTTTTGGATAAAAAACTATTTAAAGAAAATTTAGAACAAATAGATTCATATTTAAAACAAGAGGGTATATCGCGTCGTGATGCGATGAAGATGTTAGGTTTGGGTGGAACTGCACTTATGATGGGGAGCGGAGTAGCTACACAAGCAAAGGCAAGCAGTACAGCAAAAGGTAAAATTTTGATAGTTGGAGGAGGCTTATCTGGTGTTTCAACGGCAGCTCTGCTTATGAGAACTCTTGAAAATCCTGATATTACAATACTTGAACCAAACCCAAAATCAGTTTCTTATCAACCAGGACAAACATTGGTTGGTGGTGGTGTTTGGACAAATGCCGATACAGAATATACAACAGCAGAATTTATGCCAGATGGTGTTAAATGGATAAAAGAAAAAGCTGTAGAGTTTGATCCAGATAAAAATAGTGTAAAAACCGATAAAGGGCAGACAATAAAATATGATTATATGATTGTTGCTGCTGGACTAAAGCTTGACTTTGCAAGACTTGAAGGCTTGGGCATTACCGAAACGATTACTTCTAGAGGTGATAGTAGTGCAGTTAAAAAAGTAATTGGTCAAAATGGACTCTGCTCTATATATTTTGCTGATGGTGCAACTGATACTTGGACACAAATGCAAAAATTTGTAAGTGATGCTAAGAGCGGTAAAAAAGTAAAAGGCGTCTTTACGGATCCAGATACTCCTATCAAATGCGGAGGGGCTCCTAAAAAAATAATGTATCTAACAGATGCTAGACTTAGAGAAGCTGGTGCGAGAGCAAATGCGGAGTTAACTCTATACCCGAATGGTGGTAAATTGTTTGGTGTTCCTGAGTATAATGATGCTATGGTAAAACAATTTGCTACTAGAGACATGAAGTATAACTTTAGTCATAATCTAATAGCGGTAGATCCTGCAAAAAAAATAGCAACATTTAAAAAACACTGGCTAGAAAAAGGCGCATGGGATGCTGATCTTGAAGAGTATGAGATGGTTCCTGCATCTGAAAAAATAGAGGTTCCTTATGATTTTATGCATGTAACACCTGCTCAAATAGCTCCAGAAGAGATAGCAAAATCACCAATCGGTTCAGAAAAAGGATGGGTGCCAGTTACTCAAGAAACTTTACAACATACAACATATCCAAATATTTTTGCACTAGGAGATGTTGCGGCATTGCCTATGGGGAAAACAGGAGGGAGTGCTAGAAAACAATACAGAGTATTGGTTGAAAATCTTGTTGCAGTGATGGAAGGCAAAAAAGAGTTACCTGCAAAATATGATGGGTACACAGTATGCCCTTTGATTACAAGCATAGGAACAGTTATGTTAGCAGAGTTTAATTGGAGTGGAAAACCAGCTCCATCTTTTCCTCTTGACCCAACCCAAGAGAGATGGATTTGGTGGTTATTAAAAGTTTATGCACTTAAACCAATGACACAATATGGTATGCTTTCTGGTAGAGCATAATAAAAAAGGAGATACATAATGAAAAAAACACTATCAATACTTTTTGGGATATCTATTCTTTTTTTTACAACAGGATGTGAAAAAAAAGAAAATGTAGATGAAGCAAAGATAACATACAAATTAACAACAGCACAAGTTTATGAACAAATGTGTGTTAAATGCCATGGCAAAAATGGAGAAGGTAATACCAAGAAAAAAGGTCCAGCACTTAATGACCAAACTATTCAAGAGTTAAGACTTGGTATAACGGATATCAAAATGGGAGGCTCAGGAGTAAACTCTAGTGGAACAGAGCATGAAGTTATGGAGCATAATATGAAAAAAATTATTGAAAAGGGAATGGACTACGACACCGACCTAATGGCAAAATATATTTATGACAATTTTAATATCAATAAAAAATAAGACCATACAACATTGTCCCCTAGTGGGATGATGACGTATTTATTCTACTAATTTAACATACTTTTAATAACTCTTAACTTTATATTTCAACTAAATTTGATAAAATAATCTCAATTATAATTATGTATTATAAATAGACTATAATCAGGTATTATAAAAGGAATTATGTGAATAGAAAAGATGGAAAAGTATTTGTATGGCCAATTTGTACAAGGATTATCCATTGGATTATAGCTCTCTCCTTTATAGCCTCTTTTGTAAGTTCACTAGATAAATCATATCTTCATTATCATGTAGCCTTTGGTTGGATTTTTGGTGTAATGCTTATATATCGTATCGTTTGGGGTTTTGTAGGACCAAGATATGCCACTTTTAATACATTTAAACTCAACTTTATAGATTTACAATGGTATTTTAAAGAGAAAGTTGTTAATCGTTGGAGAAAAATTCCAGCTGGGCATAATCCTGCTTCAAGTTGGTACACTATTTTGGTTTTATCGTTTGGTTCTCTTATCGTAGTAAGTGGGTCGGTTCTGTATGGTGTACAAGAAGGAAGCGGAGCTTTTGCCTTTTTAAACAAAGAATACTATATGTATATGATTGAGATTTTT
>FAXN01000096.1 GCA_001493195.1 Sulfurovum sp. enrichment culture clone C5
AAAGCTCTAACTTGACCAACCAATGTTTCTATAAACAAATCGCTCATATTTAAGCCCCCTTTCTATCAATAATCTTCTTGATAAATGGTGGTGGATTTGTACCCAACATTTTTTTTAGCTTATCTATCTCAGAATCTATATTTACTATATCTTTATATTTGATTGGGAAAATTCCATTGTTGATAACTTTCGCCGCTGCAGTTGGTCCTATGTCAACAAAATAGACGATGTCCACACCATGAAGTTTCGCTATGGTTTCATCTGTATCTTTTGCTTGAATATTTACAACATGAAACAAATCACTCGTTTTTGAAGTAACATTGTATATATAAAATTGTTTTGCTCCACCAAAGTGTGCATCAATATTTTTGGTATCATTCGTTGCAAATGCAACTTTTATTGCACCTTTTTCGTAGTTATTAGATACAGCTTCCATTTTGAAACTCCTTTTTTGTAATTTACTAACTATATACACAAAGTGTTCCATTGGAAAAATTACAATGTCATTTCTACCATTTTCCCGTCTACTATTTCTCCAAACTCTCTTCCAAAACCATAACACTCTTCAAGCTCATCTATTGTTGGTATTAATTTTACTTTGAGCGGATTCATAGGAACTCTAAAATTTAAACTTTTCATTCTTTGATGTATCATGTCTGGTGCTTCTCCGCTCCAGCCGAAGCTTCCAAAACTTCCACCTACTTTACCTTTTTTTTCCAATAGCATCATACAGCCCAAAAGTTCCCAAACTGGTTTTGGTGCATCTCCATTTATAGTTGGAGTTCCTATCAATACTCCAGTACTTTCTTCTAATATATCTAACATATTATGTTCATCCAAGGCACTCAAATCATATATATTTGCAATTATATTATTGACATCTTCTACGCCTTCATACATTTTTTGAGCCATCAATTGTGTATTTTTATAGCTTGTAACATAAAATATGGATACTATTTTTTTATCATGATGCTTAGACTCTTTTGTACTCCATTGTCTATAAAGGGAGATATATTTTTGTGGATTTGAGCGAATAATTGGCCCGTGCAATGGTGCAATTATCGCTATATCCAAACTATCATATAGTTTTAGTGCATTTAATACATCACTTTTGAATGGTCTCATTATATGGTCATAATAGTATTTAAACGAATAATCAAAATCTCCAACTAAATCATCAAAAACTCTATTATCATAATAGTGACTTCCAAAAACATCTCCACTAAATAGTATTTTATCTTCTACTAGATAACTGCTCATTGTTTCTGGCCAATGTAAATTTGGTGTGCTTAAAAACTTTAGAGTCTTGTCCCCTAAAGTTAAATTTTTATTTGTCCAAACTGTTTCAAAGTTCATGTTATCAATTTTCGTAATTGATTTAAACATATTTGTAGCCATTGGGGATATAAAAATTTTAGCATTCGGCACTCGTCTAACTAACTCTGGCAATGCCCCAGAATGATCAGGTTCAAGATGGTGCATTACTATATACTTTATCTCATCATAGGAACATATAGATTCTATTTTCTCAAAAAATGTATTCGAAAATTCCTCTTTTACTGTATCAAGCAAGATAAAACCATCTGTCGTTTTTATGAGATATGCGTTATATGTTGTTCCATTTGATGTTTTCATAATGATATCAAATGTCCTTATATCGCTATCGCTCACACCTATATAATAGACATCTTTGGATACCATAATTGCACTACTATTCATCGCCTTGTGTCTTTAACAGTATTCTTTTTAACCACAAAGGAGGATTTTCATTTATAAGTTCTTGGATTTTTTGCAATGCCTCTTGAATACTATGTGTTTGGATTGAAGATTTCAATGGAAAAATTCCAGCATTTTGAACCATATTTGCTGCCTTTGGACCAATTTGCAGAACATATACTATATCACACCCATCTATACACTCTATTTTGTATAAAAGTTTTTCGGCTTCATCTTCATATTTTAAAGAAGAATCAATCTCACATACAAAAGAAAAACTATCACCATTCACTTCATAAACAAAAAATCTTTCACACCATCCGAAATGTTCATCTATATATAAATTTTGTTTAGAGGCGAATGCTATCTTCATATTACATATACCAAGATATTTTCATCGATAACTTTACTAAAAGTATCATAAATGATACTATATGTACCAGTAGTTGCCATGGAACATCCAGCACAATTGCCCTGATATGCCAATCTTAGTTCTGTATCTATAGTGTCGATAAAATCTACAAGCATTATATTGCCACCATCTTTTATAAGGATTGGTCTTATGTATCTATTTAGGGTATCTTCTATAATTTCTATTTTTTCACTATAAGTTTTTTTTCTAAATGAGATATTCAAAGTTTTATTTTTATCTAATTTGCGATCTATTCCTCCCATTTGCATAAGAGCCATAGCGTGACCATTTTTAGCAGCACTTAGCATAGCTTCAAATCCATCTTTTGTTTTTTGTTCGTCGATTCTATCTTTTAAGAGCCATACACCCAAACGAAAAGATGCGTTAGCATGTCCTAATTTATGAGCTTTTTGAAAATAAAACAGTGCTTTATCCAAATCTTCCTCTACGCCTATATGGCTTTGGTACATTAGAGCTAAATTATAATAAGCAGAAGCATTTTCATATTTTAAGGCTTTTTCAAACCAATCTTTTGCCAATGCAAAATCTTTTTGCACTCCCTCGCCTTTTAGGTATAACAATCCCAAATTAACCATAGCTTGATCATTGTCATTGTCTGATTCATTTATCCAAAGTTTTTTTGCCAAACTATAATCTTCGTTTCTATACGCCTTTAATGCTTCTATATGACTCATTAGCAACACTCCATTTCAGCTATTTCAAGTAACTCAATACCTTTTTCAAATTTATATTCTTCAAATAAATCTGAGATATAAAATACATTAGAACAAACATGATATAAGATATCTTTACATTCGGCTTTAGAATATACTTCGTGATAGTTAGAATCAATATTGTCTAAAAATCTCTCCCAAAATTCATTTTTAGCCTCAGTATTTTTAGTAAAAAGCTCATGCATAGCATCAAGCACTTCTACTGCATTAAGATAACAATCAATATTTTCAAATGTAACATATCTATCTCTGCTCATTCAAATCCTTATTTGATTTTCATAACTCTATATACATATAGTATTCCTTTGGGAATGAAATATGTATATAGAGTTATATCCAAGGAGTATATGATGGTAAATAGAAAACTTATCAAAGAACTACTAAGCGAATCTGCTTGCTCTCACAATAAAACAAAAAAAGTAAGCTGTGATAAACCAAAACCAGGTGCAACAAATGGAGGATGTGCTTTTGAGGGAGCTCAAATTTCACTTTTTCCATACACAGACGCTGTGCATCTTGTTCACTCCCCTGCAACTTGCCTTGGTGCATCATGGGAAACTCGTGCCACGATGACAAGCTTTCAAGGAGAAAATAATACTGTTTTGGGATATTGCACTGATGTAACAACAAATGATATTATTTTTGGTGGGAACAAAAAACTAGAAGAGAGTTTGGAATATATCATATCACATAAAAACCCAAAAGCTATTTTTGTATATGAGACATGTGTTACAGCTATGATTGGCGATGATATGGATAATGTATGTGCAAGAATAGAAAAAAAATACAATACACCAATCATAGTAGTACACTCTCCAGGATTTGTCGGAAATAAAAATTTAGGCTCAAGACTTGGTGGAGAAGCAGTATTGGAACATCTAATTGGAACAAAAGAGCCTGAAGAGATACATCCATACGGCATCAATCTCATAGGTGAATACAATGTCACTGGAGATATGTGGCAATATATTCCTATCTTAGAGCGTATAGGTATCAAAGTTATCTCAACATTAGCAGGAGATGGAAGAATAGAAAATATCCAAATGGCTCACAGGGCAAAATTAAATGTTATTGTATGTGCAAAATCCCTTATAACACTTTGTCGTAAAATGCAAGAGCGATACAATATTCCTTATATATCTA
>FAXN01000097.1 GCA_001493195.1 Sulfurovum sp. enrichment culture clone C5
GGTTAGAGTATAATTATAAATATTTTTGCAAATAGGAGTTAAAAAATGTGGCAGTGGGAAGCAAAATATTCAGTAGGGATAGAGGTAATTGATCATCAGCATAAACAGCTTATAGAATACATAAATGAGCTTAGCATTGCTGGTGCATATAAGTCATTTGAAAATAGGCAAAGAGTCCAAGACGTACTTGCAAAACTTGTTGATTATACGATATCACATTTCTCTTTTGAAGAGGAGTTGATGGAAGAGGCTGGCTATGATATGCTAGAGCCTCACATAAAAGTACATGAGGCTTTCATAGATAGAGTTGCATTTTTCAAACAGAGATTTGAAGATGGTGAAGATATCACAAAACAGCTTATTTCAGATCTTCAAATGTGGCTTATTAACCATATCCAAAGAGATGATGCAGACTATAAACATATTGTTCAAAAAGCATTACTCAAAAAAAATATTGCTCCAAATGAAAAAGCAAAAAAAGATAAGTGGCTTAGCTCTCTTGTCAAGAAATTTTTTGGATAATTTTATTTCAAATTTACAACAATTTACAGTTTGGAACAATTTTTGTATATCATTAGATAGAATTGTATACAAAGAGTAAAATATGGCAAAACCGTTTCAGATAAACCCATTAAAACTTTCTCAGCCCATGGGAGCATTGTTAGCTTTTTTGGGCATCAAAAACTGTATGCCTCTTATGCATGGCGCACAAGGTTGTGCTAGTTTTTCAAAAGTTTTTTTTACAAGACACTTCAATGATCCAATCGCCATTCAAACAACAGCGGTCAATGATATAACAGCTGTGATAGATGGAGGAGACTACTCTATAAGTGAAGCGATAAAAAATATAACTGCCAAAGTAACTCCAGATTTGGTTGGTCTTTTTACTACTGGTCTAACAGAGACCAAAGGCGATGACATCAAAGGAGCGACGATACTGCTCAAAGACAAACAAAAAATAGTATATGTTAATACTCCTGATTTTGAAGGTGGGCTAGAGAGTGGCTGGTCTTTAAGCGTTCAAAGTATCATATCGCAACTCATAAAGCCGCGAAACAGTATAAATCCAAATAAACTTCTCCTGCTTCCAAATGTAAATCTTACTCCCATAGAAGTTGAAAAGATAAAAGAGAGTATCGCTTTGTTTGGTTTTGATGTAGTTGCACTGCCAGACCTTAGTGAAAGCCTTGATGGGCATCTAGGAGAAAAACAAGGGGCATTAAGCAGTGGAGGAGTAGAAGTTTCTACCATAGAAGCGTTAGGAGATGCTGGGATAGTTATATCCATAGGCGAAAGTATGAGAAAATGTGGTGAAAAATTTAAAACCATACAGCTGCTTACTCAACATTTTCATGTGAATGGCTTAAGTGGGCTAATTGAGAGTGATAATTTTTATAAAATACTCATGGAATATAAAGATATCAAAACTCCCCCTTTGCCTATCATCAGATGGAGAAAAAGACTTCAAGATGCCTTGCTCGATACTCATTTTCTCATCGGCAGTGCCGATATAGCTATCGCCGATGAACCTGATAAAACATATTCTCTAGCAAAAGCACTAAGCGAAGCAGGTGCTAACATACTATACGCTTTTGTTCCTACCAAAAGTGCTATAAATGAACATATAAATGCAAAAAATGTTGCTGTGGGCGATATGGAAGATTTAGAAAATATCTTGAGTGAGTGTGAGATTATCATCTCAAACTTTCATGGAGAGAGAATCGCTCATAAACATCATAAAAGCATAATGCTAAGAGGGTTTCCAAACTATGAAACTGTCGGCAATGGGATGAAAAATGATGTACTTTATGAGGGCAGTTGTTATCTTCTCTTTGAACTTGCAAATCTCATCAGAGAACATAGAGAAAATAAATAATCCCGCACCTATAGTTGATTTCAAAAAATATAGGATTTATGTTATAATCAAAGAAAAAAGGAGCAAACAATGAGTCAAATTACTTTAGATATAAAAGATGATTTTGTCTATAAATTTATTTCTCTTTTAGATATGTTGCCAAAAGATAAAATTAGCATAAGAGAGGATTTTTTCTCCAATGAACTACAAGAAAGAATTCAAAATATAAAGAGCGGATCTTATGTAACACATGAAGATATGTGGGGTAAAATAGATAAAAAACTTGGGGTCTAGTTTGATTATCAAATATTCAGATAGATTTGAGGGTGAATTTTTTGAAGTTTATACTTTTATAGCTTTGGATTCTATTGATATGGCATTAAAGTTTAAAAATGAACTCAAAAAATCTATAGAAAACATTTCAAGTATGCCATATAAAAATAGAAAATCAACCAAAATAAACGATGATAATATAAGAGAGCTTATATTTAAAACCTATGTTGTTCCATACAAAATTGAACAAAATGAAATTTGGATATTAGGTATTTTTAATCAAAATCTTTGGGAGCTATAAAAGATTGAGCAACACACCAAATATCCATACAAACACTAAAACAAAGAGAAAAAACAGAAAAAAGATAAATAAAGTAGCTTGTTCCCTTTATTCTATGGGTTTATTTTCATCATCTGAACATAAAGTTTTTGGCTCTTTATGAAAATGAAAAAAATATTACCAATTACTATTGTACTTTTTATTCTCGCTGTCACTTTTTTATATAAGATATACAACCAAGATGATATTGAGTCATCAAATGGCTATTCTTGCAATGAAATAAGAGAAAAATACTATTTCAAACACTCCGCACAAACAAAAAGAGATTTTCAAAAATTTGATTTAAATAAACAATATGCAATTTATATATGTGCTGCAGACATTCATCCTGTAATTTTTATATTCTCTGATGATATTTCTAAAAATGGAGCAAAAATGGTTCCATATTTGAAAAACAAACTATTACAAGCTAATAACTCGATTGAGATTAAAGGTATTTTAGAGATATTTTATGACCTAAAAAGAAACAAAATTTATGATATTAAAAATGATAAAAAACTTATAAAAATTTTTGAACATAAAATACATAATTACAACCAAAATAATAATTATTTGTATGCAAAAGATTTAAATGATACTTATCATAAGTTGTTAATTGAAAAATAAATTGGAAAGCAGTGTTTGCCATAATAAAGAAGATAGAATATTTTTCTAACACTTTCAAAAAATTATTTTACTCTTTTTAATAATACTTTTTTTGTTTTCTTACCACTATTATCAAGAACAAATTCAAATGTCATATATTCTAAATTACAATCATTTTTATATGGTCTTAAAATAGCTATTTTGTCCGCATATATTTCATTAAAATTTTTATCAATAGATGAAGTTTTTATATTGTTTAATGGAAAACTAAAATATCCATTAACCCTAACCTCTGGAACATCTAATTCGCTTGTTATGCCCAAGAAAAAATCATTAGCATCGCCACCTTGACCATATAAACTAATGGCAATATTCCCTTTGTTTGCCATAAAAATTTGAATTGGAGAATTTTTTATCTCATTTAGACTTCCAGTTGGTCGCCACTCTGCTTTTTCTAAACTCAAAATATTTAACATAAACTGTTGCTTTGTACACTCTAAAGATTTTGAATATCCATTGGATAACATAAATACTAATATGAGAACAATCTTTTTCATTGTATTTTCCAATACCATATTTCTTTACCGCCCCGTAATTAAATTATTATTGATGTCTAACAATTGTTCTACATCCATTTTTTTCATATATGTACAAATCTATGTCTTTTAATGACATAAAATGTTTGTATTCTTTGTTATTGAATGCATTATTATTTACATTTAAATTTATTTTGTTTGTAACTTCTAATGCCATATCAATTCTGCCCTTATTGTATCCTTGTTTGTAATTATAATTTAATTTTAAATAATAAGCTATAAGAAGTGCTGATACAGCAATAATGAATATTGTAACTATGTATTTAAATGCTAACATTTTCTTTTTCCTCATAATTAAATAAGCTATTTATCTCTCATTCCAACCCTCCTAAGAGTTGGAATGCGTACAAGCGTAAAACCAAATGCTCCAACCTAGAAAAGTAGGAGCAAGAAATCGTCTAATGAATTTATTATAGCAAAACCTCATAAGAGAACATAGAGAAAATAAATAATCTCACACCTATAGTTGATTTCAAAAAATATAGGATTTATGTTATAATCAAAAAAAAGGAAAGAAAGTGCAACTTGTTACACTAAAAGTAGAAGATGGTTTTTTGAACCAATTTATGCAATACATAAACACATTGCCAAAGAATAAAGTTGAAGTGCTAAAAAACACCCTTTCTTTGGAGATAAAAAAGCGAATAGAAGATATAGAATCAGGCAAAGAGACATATTTGACTTTTCATGATGGGCTTGATGATATTAGAGACAATATAGTCAAAAAATATGCAAATAGTTAAATCTAAAAGGTTTAATGAAGAGCTTGAAAGTATATTGGACTTTATAGCAAAAGATAATCTAGCTAATGCTTTATATTTTTATGACTCATTGATTTTAAAAATTGAGAATATTATCAATTTTCCAAAAAAATATAAACAATGTAAAATATCTGATGATTCGAGTGTTAGAGAGATGGTTTTTAAAGGGTATGTTGTGGTATATAAAATATATAACGACAAGATTTTAATCATCGGTATTTTTAATCAAAATCTTTGGGAGCTATAAAAGATTGAGCAACACACCAAATATCCATACAGATACAAAAAACTAAAAGCTCCAACTTGGAAGAGGTGGAACGAGAGAAGGGAGGCAAGTGCTAGATTTCAAAATTATCTTCAGAGAAGGCTCAGAAGAAAATGGCTGCATCGTGCATGAAAGCTATTCATGTGACTTCACTATAAATGGAGAATCGCTTCTGAGTATGATTATTCGTGAAGCCGGAGGCCACAAAGATTTCCTGGGTTGTTTCGCTCGCGGATGGAAGAATCTGAATGAGCACAGTTTGAACCAACTCTTGTTGAATGAAGCTCCAGAAATAGAGTCTGGCAGAAGTCTAATATATGTTTGCCCTGAGTGCACTGATATTGGTTGTGGAGCCTACGGATGTAAAATCACTAGACAAAATGGCGTTTATATTTGGAATGATTTCGCATACGAAAATGGCTATGAAGATCCTCAGCCAGTTGAAGGGGTTGGTCCATTCGAGTTTAGTGCAGAAAATTATGAATCAGTTGTTCGTGCGGCATATGCACTCTAACAAATGGCTTCACCTCGTTCCACCTCTCCCGAGGTGCAACCCATATATTATTATCTTTTAATAGGAATGGAAAGAGGGAATGTGTTACAATGTTGTAAGTAGTACATTCAACTTCCGAAGAAGCAGAGTAAGGAAAAACATTATGCAGCAGGAAAATAAAAAATGAAATATAAATACAGAATCATGTATATCGAGTATAAGGGTGGAGGGATTATTGGACCAGCTCATATAGGACTAGTTCGCTTTTCCAAGTCAGGAAAGTCGATTCACTACGATGGAAAAACATTTGAAACACTTAGTGGCAATGGCTATAAAGCAAATTATTTTGATGTAGAAACTGGTGAACACTACTGGATTTCAGGATGTAGAAAAGACGGCATGGATGCACTTTATAATACTGATGTATCCATCGATGAAGATGTTCTAGAAGAGTATTGGTGTGAAATCAGAAATCAGCCTGAAAACAAAAATATTTCCAAACTTAGGGCTAAAGGAAAATATTAAAGTAAATGCACATAACAAATTATGGTGTGCTACTCAACATCGCAATACTCCAAAGATTTAATATCTGGTTTTTGTATGCCATTGTTTCCGTCAATATACAAAATTTTCAACTTAGACAATTTTGTAAATGATGGTGGGAAAGTGTGAAGTAAATTGTCCTCTACATCTAATTCTATTAGATTCTCAAGCTCTCCGATATGCTCTGGCAAATCTGTTAGCAAATTGCCTGTTATACTCAAATGTCTCAATTTTTTTAATTCACATATACTATTCGGGAGAGATTGCAACTGGTTATTGTCCAAAGTCAATATTTGCAAATCTTCAAGTTTACTCAAATCAAAATCAAGCTCCCAAAGTTCATTATTATTTAGATTTAGTTTTATGAGCATATCGTGAGATTCTAGTGAGGGTAGATTTGATATGCGATTTCCCTCCAGTAGTAGCGTTTCAAGTTCATCAATTTGCGATATAGAGTTTGGAAGTGTTGTTAGTTTATTGTAAGAGAGATCAAGATAATAAAGTGCTTTCATTTTTCCAAACACATCTGGAAGTTGCTTGATATCATTTGTATCTAGTGAAAGATACAACAGTTTATCAAGATTTTTAAACTCATCATCAATCTCTTGAAGTAAATTAGTAGCAATTGTAAGTCTTGTAAGTTTTGTTAGTTTATAAAAACTTTTTGGCAATTCTCTTAGATGATTTCCATTTAGATTTAAAACCAACAACGAATCCAATAGTCCAAAATCTTCGGGAAGTTCTTCTAATAGATTGTTTTCACACTGCAAATTTCTTAGATTTTTTAGCTTACATATACTGCTCGGCAATTTCTTTAGTCTATTGCCAGATATTTTTAAAACTGTCAAGTTTTCCAATGAACCAATACTAACAGGCAACTCTCGTAATTTTTGTTTACTCAAATCCAAAACAGAAAGTTTTTTTAGTGTCTCCACATCTACTGGAACAATCGAATTTAGTCCATTTGACTTTATCCACATAGAAAAATCGACTAATCCATCATTCTTCATTTTCCATCTCCATATCTTTTAATTTTCTCTGCTCTATCAAAAAGTCAATCTCTTCATAGTCAATTTCGCCAAATTTTATCATATCAAATAACCTCACAAGCGGTCTCCTGCAACAAGTTTTATTGCACTCTGTGACCAATTTTTTTGCCTTTTTGTATGGAAGATCACTTTGGTTAAAAATCATTATTGCTTCATTGATAGTCTTTTGACCACAATCACAAATGATTTTATCACCAATATCTGCCATAAATTATCCTTTTATTTTAAAAATTCGTACTTTTCTCTCATTTGAACAACTTCAACCATAGCTTCTTGTATCTGTTTACTTAAAATTGGCAATTTGTCATAATCAACCCAAATAGTGTCTTCTACTATATCGTGTACTTCACCAGCAATTTCAACTACCTTTCGCTTCGCTCCTGCAAATATCTTTTTTATCTCTTTTTCATCTATTTCTTGTTCCATATTTTATCCTTTATCAAAAATTAAAATCCATAAACCATATCCAAACTTATGGTTGGTTTTTTGTTTATATACATTAGTGTATAGTTTTTCACATAGTCAAATTTACAAGAACTATACAAATCTGTAATTTCATTAACTTGGGACGGGATAAATGATATGATTTTTTTAAGCCCTCTATGATGCATCAACTCTTTTATAAGTTTATGGGCATCACTAAATGCACCAGATTTCATAACCCATGGTGATATTTTTATCAAACTTTTACTAAGTGCGTATGAGTGTTGATAGCCATTTTGTGTACTCAAAAGCAATGATGACTCTTTCATCATAATTTGAGTAATATAAAAAAACCTATCTTCGCTAAAAGCATACTCATCATTTTTTCTAAGATTATCAACATGATTCAAACTTGCTATTTCATCAACTCGTGAATTGAAAGTCGTTCCACCACTACCGCTATACCAAGCTTTATAAAATGGAGCAAATTCATCAAATTTATACTTTTCAAACAGTATTCGCTCTTCTTCGCTTACCAAAACCATAATTGTCTTATTTTCATTATTGATATTTTTTAATAGTAAAGATAACAATCTTTCTTTTGTTTCAAAATCTAAATTTTCTTTATAGTAAAAATTATTTATTATGATACTGTCTTTAAAAACATACGCACTAATCATACCCACCAATGCCTCGTCTAAATATGCTCCAAAACAGATTGTTTTGTTTTCCATCCATGTTTTAATAAGGAGATTTTTATCGCATAAAATATCTTGGCTAAAAGCTTCCAGTGCTTTTGGAAAATCTTCAGTATGCCAGCCTATGAACATAGATACAACTCTCTTAGCTCAAACGGCTCAAGAACTTGCTTTCTCATTGTGACTATTTCTCTTATTTTCGGTAGTAAACTAGTTAGCTTTCTCTTGCTTGCATGAATGCCAAAAGAGCTTAGATGATAATCTAGAGTAGATGTTCCTGAATGTTTTCCGATCGGATAATTTCTAAAAAGTCCTACTTCTTCGGGACAAAATGCTTCATAAGAAGATGTATTTTTCATCATTGCATTGGTATGAATACCTGATTCGTGTGAAAAAATATGTGCCCCAACGATGGGGAGATTGTCGTCAATCGGTTTATTTGCAGCGATACTTACTTTATTTACCAATTTTGTTAGCATAGTTGCGTCTATCTTGCGGTGTTCATTAAATTGATGTGTTAGACTCATGAGAACTTGCTCAAAAGATGCATTTCCTGCCCGTTCTCCTAGCCCAATAACAGTTGTATTGACACTAGTTGCTCCTGCTTCAATACCAGCAATTGCATTTGCGGTTGCCATACCAAAATCATTATGAGTATGCATCTCTATTTCTAATAAATTTAGTTTTTTAAGTTCCAAAATATTTTTAAAAGTCTGCATTGGTGTGAGTATCCCTACTGTATCGCAGTAGCGAAATCTATCTACCCCAAGCTCAGCTCCCATGATAAAAACTTCTTTTAAAAAGTCTATATTTGCTCTACTAGAATCTTCTCCACCTATACAAACTATAAGATTTTCTTTCTTTGCAGATAAAATAACTTGTTCTAAATTTTTCAACAACTTAGCTTTATCGCCTTTATATTTGACATTTATGAGCACATCTGAAGTTGGTATGGATAAATCAACAGAATTCACTCCACAATCAAGAGACGATTCAAGATCACTCATAGTTGCACGGTTCCATGTCATCAAGGGGATAGGAAGTTTTAGAGAAACAATCTCTTTGATATCTTCTCGTTCTTTTTTTCCCATAGCAGGTATGCCAACTTCTATTTCGTCTGTACCTGCTTCAAAAAGAAGTTGTGCGATTTCAATTTTTTCTTTTGTATTAAAAGCGACAAATGGAGCTTGTTCGCCATCTCTAAGTGTCGTATCATTAATTCGAACCATCTTGTCACCTTTAGTTTTTTATAAACTAATATGCAATATATGTTCCGCTGCTATATTATTTTAGTCTTATCTGTTACCCGATTTCATTTTCATTTTTGAAAAATAGCTTTTTGACAATCTCATGTACAGACTTTTCGATAGGCTGCAAGGCATAACTATCATCACAAATCAAACCAATTGATTTTAACTCATCCATGGGACAATCTCCAATCTTTTCAGTAAGCAATACATCTACATCTTTAAGAGTTTGTTTTATCTCTTCGATTGGATTGTTTCCATGACAATTTTCAGGTCCACTACAATATGAACTTTCTATTTTTCTATGCATAATAAATTTAATAGCCTTATCCCCTGCTTCGTATATCAAAAACTCTTTTGCACTTCCAAAATGCAAATTGATAAGACCTTCTCCAGCAGTTGTTACTGCTACAAGTTTTATAATGCCAGTTGAACTTAACTGCTCTTTTGTAGCTTGTTCTATTTTGATTCTTTGATTTGCTTTTTCTAAAGCACCTCTCCAAATTTCTATTTTATTGTGAAATTCTTCTCTTGATTTGATATTATATTTATCTTCTAACTGTTCAAAATCCATAGTTGTAAAGCTCTCTTTAGTGAACTCTTCTCCTCTATCTTCGCCGATTAAACCAACAGCATCTGCACGACATTGTCTGCAGTGACTCATAAGTTTCATATCCATCCCACAAGCTTCTTGAGCATCCATAACTTCTTGGTCAGTTGCACTTGGCACACCATCAAGTCCAAATTTTGTTCCAAATTCAGGAGATGAAAGAAGTGGCATTATGTTGTGCAAAAACACATTTAACTCTTTTAATTTTTTAGCAACATTCGGTAAATCTTTATCATTAACACCAGGGATAAGTACAGAATTTGCTTTGACCAAAATACCTCTATCTGTAAGCATTTTGATACCTTCTAATTGCTTTTCAAGCAATATTTTAGCTCCCTCTTTGCCTTTTATTTTTTTATATCCCCAATAAATCCATGGATATATTTTTGAGCCTATCTCGCCTGTATCGTCAACCGTATTTATAGTTACCGTAACATGATCTACATTGTATTTTACAATCTCATCTATATACTCCGAAAGTCTGAGCCCATTTGTAGATAAGCAAAGCTTCAAATCTGGAGCTTTTTCTTGCAATAGTCTAAAAGTCTCAAAAGTTTTAGCTGGATTTGCTAGTGCATCACCTGGTCCTGCGATACCCACAACGGAAAGTTGTTGGATTTCTCCCCCAACAAAAAGAACTTTTTTTACTGCTTCTTGGGGCGTTAATTTTCCACTTGTTACTCCAGGACGACTCTCATTAGAGCAATCATATTTGCGATTACAATAATTGCATTGAATGTTACAAGCAGGAGCAACTGGCACATGGATTCTAGCATAGTGTTGATGGGCTCCTTCACTATAACAAGGATGATTATTTATTTTTTCTTGTATCTCCAATGCTCTGGAATCATTTGGATCAAAATTACTCGATGTTCCACATGCGCAACTCATTTTATTCTCCTTATGCGATAACTGGCTGATGCGCAGTTCTGTCTTCTGTTGATATATTTTCCCTAAAAGGTTTAGGATTGTTTTTTGGAGAAAATATTCCTTTTTTTGGATGCACTCTTATGTTATATCTACCCTCTTCATGCCCTTGCATATAGTAATCATCATATAACTCTGTATAAGGCATATCCCACACAATAGCACCTTCTGTTGGACAAGCATCAGCACATTTTGGCATAGTGCTATCTACGCACTCTATGCACTTTTCAGGTTTAACATAAACAATATCATCAAATTTTATAGGGCTTTCATCTGCACTAACTATAGCTGTTGCTGGACACTCATCTATGCAAGAATTGCAACTTATACAACTCTCAGTTATCATAACTGCCATAATTTATCCTTTAAAAAGTAGTTACATTCTCATGAGATTGTCTTTGATTCATGACAATCAACTCATTGTACGGTTGTTCTTTTATAGATGGAAGCATTAAGCCTTTTTTATTATGAACTCTAATGCTATACTTGCCACTTTCTTGACCATCTAAAAAATACGATTCATACTCTGTGATATACGGCATATCCCAGACAATAGCACCTTCCGTAGGGCAAGCTTCGGCACATCTTGGCGAATCTGAATGACCTACACACTCCACACATGCTTCTGGTTTAACATAATATTTATAATCTTGTGGATTTTTTTCATTCTTTTCATCCAATATTGCAGCTACGGGACATTCTGTTGCACATGCATCACATACGATACATTCATCTGTTATCATTACAGCCATGTTATACTCCTTAGGTTTTAATAACCTAATACATACATTATCTGTTCCAATAAAGATTTTGGAGTAAAAATTATGATAAAAAATTAAATAATTTTTCGAAAAGGCACCATTGAAGATTTTATGAAATTATGTTTTTCATAAAAAGCATGAGCAGTTGTATTTGATTTATCTGTTAGAAGCGTAAGACGTTTAAGATTTTGTTTTTTAGCAAATTCCAAAGAATAATTCACAAGTTGACTTCCAACTCCTCTGCTTCTGTACTCTGGATGAACAATCATATCTTCCAGCAATCCGACTATCCCACCAAGTGCAGTTGAAACTGTATAGAGAATAGTTATCATACCTATGGTTTTATCATCCTCTTTTGCTACCAAAATATGACCTATGGAGGGATTTTCTATAATCATTTTTAAGCCTTGCTCTTGAACAGATTTGTTTGGAACAAATTCATCTTCTTTTGAAAATAATAAAAAAAGCAAATCACACAAACCTGAAATGTCAGAGCTTGTTGCTATATTTATCACGTTTAATTAACCTCTTTTTTGTTATTTGTCAAATATTCAACACAAGGTTCTTGTTTACCCTCAATATAATCTTTAGTAATTGTATATTTAACCACATTTTCCAAAGAAGGAATATCGTACAGCAAAGGTAACATAAATTTTTCTACAATTCCTCTAAGCCCCCTAGCTCCAACACCTTTATCAAATGCCATTTTTGCTATTGCTTCTAATGCATCCTCGGCAAAACCAAGCTCTACGCCATCAAGTTCAAAAAGGGCTTCATATTGTTTGATAAGAGCATTTTTTGGTTCTTTTAAAATTCTAATCAAATCTTCAATACTCAAAGAATTTAATTTTGCAATTACTGGTATTCTTCCTATAAATTCTGGTATAAGCCCAAATGAAATCAAATCTTTAGCTTCAATTTCTTTTTGATTATCATCTTCATCAGAAGTTTTTAAAAAGCCTACTTTAGAACTAACACTTTTTTTATTTTCACCCTCTTTGTCTACAAGACCTACAAAAGCACCACCACAAATAAACAATACATGTGTAGTATCAAATAAAATAGTGTCCGCGGTAGCATTTTTACGACTGCCTTTCAAGGGAACATAGATTTGAGATCCTTCAATTATTTTAAGTAATCCCTGTTGTACACCCTCGCCTGATACATCTCTTCCGCTTACAGAACTTTCGCCTTTTTTTGCAATTTTATCTATTTCGTCAATATAAACTATACCTTTTTGTGCTTTTTGCAAATCATAATCACAAGAGGCTAGCAGTCTTGAGAGTATTGACTCTACATCTTCTCCAACATACCCAGCCTCAGTCAAGGCAGTAGCATCAGCTATAGCAAATGGAACATCCATAACTTTTGCCAAAGACTTAGCAAGAAGCGTTTTGCCACTTCCTGTTGATCCCATGAGCATGATATTACTTTTGTCTATTTCAGTATCTTTGAAAATCGCCTTATCCACTCTTTTATAATGGGTATAAAGAGCAACGGAAAGTATCTTCTTAGCTTCATCTTGACCGATAACATACTTATCGAGATGCTCTTTTATCTTATGAGGTGTTGGCAAACCTCTTTGGAACTCTTCTTTATTTTTCTTGACCTGCTCTTTATGTAAAATATTCGAACAATTTTCAATGCACTCATTGCAAATATGTGCATTTTCTGCACTAAAAATCTTTATAACATCACTATATTTTTTTCCACAAAAATCACAAATCAATTCACTTCGCATAATAATGCCTCGACAAAATCTTGGATCTCTTGAGTATTTATGTCCAAATCATGTTTTTTAATAAAGCTTATCTCTTTTTTACTCAACTGGCTTTTTGGCTCGACTATGATACCTCCCTCAAGTCCAAGAGTTAATTCATTGGCAACCATTCTGTAAGTATCTCTGTTGAAATCGATACCCAAGAAAAGATATGATTTGTTCTCTTTATATGTTTTTAGAAAAGTTGGCATAGCAAATCCACCCATTGCCTCTGTGAGCCAATCTACAAAATCTGCATCACTAATGATAAAATTTTTCTCTGGAATAGTTGAACCAAGTGGTTTAAATAAAATAGGCTTTGAGGCATTTAAAATACTTTTATCAACAACTTTGTAGCTATTTGATTCTACATCATATTCATAAACTATAAATCTATCGTAGCCGCCCATAATTCTTGATACTCCAACAATCATAAAATGCTCAAAACCTTCATATACCTTACACCCACTATTATCTAAATTAGTGTCTATTAAAAAAGGTGGTTGTATATATCTCAATAGCTTATAAATTATAGGCAACTCATACTCTTTGGTATATATATGATTTACCATTTCAACCAAAAAATTTCTACCTTTTCTTTGTTCTAAACTCATTGCAGCTCTTGAATATTCGTACATCAAACGAGGGCTCATTGCCCTACCACCGTTGAGTGCTAAAATCATACTGTCGCTATCATGTGGAATAGTTGAGCCATCTTTCGCAACAACACCTTTAAATACACCCATTCCCAAAAATGGAACTAATGTTCCATTCTTTAAATTTTCTATAATTTCAACCATGACATCCTGCTCCAGTATATGTTAAATATGCTTTATTTAATTCTATTTGTAATCTTTCCAAATCAAAACGCTTTTCTAAATCATCTAAGATATCTATGTAAAATATTGCTCCATCTTTGCTTATTAGAAAAATAGACTTACATAAATCTCCAGCCATACTTCCAGTTACAATTTCCGTTCCGTAGAGTTCTTTAAACTCTTTGAAATCATCAAACACTATTTTTATTTTTTTTAAATCTTTTTCAATTCTAGCGATTTCATCACAATACTCGCCAAAAATAGCATAACAATGTACTTCAACTTGTATCATTGATAAAAATTCATCCAATCTGTAAATTTCATCAAAAATTGATTTTGGAAATGAAATCAAAATAGTCATTGCATGATCTAAGTGGCTTCTTTTTACAATCAAATTGTTTTTAGCCGTATCAACAACTTCAATATTTTCAGCCATATACCCAACATCAACTAACTCATCGCTTAGTGATAATTTTTCATCTTTATATGATACATGGCTCATTTTTTTACCTATTTTGTGGTTCAAGTGCAGGAAGAAGAAGTCTCATATCATCGGCACTTATGCCATCTTCTTCACTCCCCATCAACACAATTCTCTCGATTGTATTTTCAAGTTCTCTAATGTTTCCAGGCCATCTGTATCTCATTAGTTCACCCATCGCTTCTTCTGTTATGACAACACATTTTTTATGATTTTTCATAGAACGCTCGAGAAAAAAATTTACCAACAATCTTATATCATCTCCTCTCTCTCTAAGAGGTGGCAAATCTATAGGAATTACATTTAGTCTATAATACAAATCTTCTCTAAATTTACCCTCTTTTACCATTTGCTCTAGTGGGCGATTTGTAGCTGCAACAAGACGAACATTTACTTTTATGGTTTTAGCACCTCCAACACGCTCAAACTCTCTCTCTTGCAATACTCTTAAAAGTTTAACTTGAGCAGAAGGCGAAATATCTCCTATTTCATCTAAAAATAGAGTTCCTCCATCGGCTAACTCAAATCTACCTTTTCTCATCTCTTTTG
>FAXN01000098.1 GCA_001493195.1 Sulfurovum sp. enrichment culture clone C5
TATCTTTACCCACTGATGAGCTGATAAGCCGAATAGATAATATAGAAAACCGCAAAGAGATAAAAACATTTAAAGATAGCGATGAGTTATTTAAAGAGTTAAATATCTGATGAGAGAGATCGTTCTTGGCAAAGGTTTCCAAAAAGATATAGAGCGAGATAAGACAAGCGGTAAATATAAAACGGATGACTTTGAGCTACTAAAATCCATAATAGTAGATTTGCAAATTAACAATTCTATCGCACCTCAATACAAGAGACACCCTCTAAAGGGAGATTTGAGAGGATATGAATGTGTGCATATCAAAAATGACTGGCTCTTGGTTTTCAAAATAGACGAAGAGAGTCTAAAACTTGCTATGCTTGGTAAGCATACACAAGTTTATAAAAAATTCAAGTAGATTTTGTCATACCTGCGAAGGCAGGTATCCAGTATTTGCGTTCCCACTCAGGAGAGAACGAGAGGAATGATGGAAAAATAAATATGACAAGGAAAAATCTTGCCTGTCCTATTTTAATATTGTGATATATAAATCGAAACAATCCAAATGAATAATCATAAGCTTCTATTGTTTTTTAGATTCTGGGAATAATACTTCAACCATACCTTTAACTTTTTCATCTGTACTAATATAAAATTTTTCAGTCGATGAAAACATATCTTGTGGGGTAGAATAAGAGGCACTACCAATCAAAACATCATCCTTGTATACACTTATAGCTGCTTCAGACAAATATGAAACAAAATCCCATGACCATTTTGCTGCATACTTCGATGTTATCCTGCATGTATCAACAGAATACCCACGAGGAATAACTTTAGCTTCAAATCCTTTTTCTTCAAGTATCTTCTTGTAAGATACTAGAAACTCTTTTTTTATATCATCGCGAGCTATAATACATATTTTTTTAGAATCAACAGATAATCCAACAATGGAATTACCCTCAAATTTAGCAGAACATCCAGATACTACCAATGCTAGTATAAATATAAATATAAATTTCATTATCCCCCCTAAAGAACAACTGGAAATAGATTATAAATAACTTTTGTACTATTTCTATCATCTTTTTGCAATGTTTTTCCTATGGCTTCTATTTTATAGTCAAAGTATTCATATAGCTTCTTTTTAAATGGCATCATTTCTGCTTCTGTCAAGTTGTTAAAATCTTTAGGCGTCACGAAGTCTATTTCATTTTCAACCTCTGGAGTTACTTGAATCATATTAAAACTATTAGACATTGTTTTTTTACTTAGAACACTTTTGTCATATGCGTTTCTTGCAAGAATGTCCAAATCAGATGGTTCATTTATTATATATATTTTTTCTTCAAATGGTTTTGGTATAGTATAAAAATTAGCATATGCAAACATTCCATCACCGCCAGTATATGTAAATATTCCATAATCATATATATATCTATCTTCGCCATATCTTTGCTTTCCATTTGTTATAAAAATTACAGCTTTTAGGTTCATTGCTTTTAGCTTATTGTATACATTTTCATGTTCTTTATTAATTATCCATGAATCACCAGAGCTAGTAATCAAATCTTTTAAATCATTTTTTGTAAAATTAGCATTTTCCAAATTTACCACATTAAACTTATATTTGTTTTTAATGGTAGAAATGATTTGTTTTTCAACATATTTATCCAAGTTCCACTCATAAGGATATTGCTTTACAAAATTACCAAAAATGGTAACCCCAAAATGCTTATGCGTAACAGAACCTGAAGGAATATCAACCAAATATCCTATTTTGTCATTTTGTTCAAATGAATATCTTGGGACAGGAGTATGCCCACATCCCGTAATCAATAAAATCAAAATAAATAAAATAGTTTTCATAATTAAACTTTTAATAAACATATCTTTCCTCTATTTTTTAAATTTTCTCAATAATTAATATT
>FAXN01000099.1 GCA_001493195.1 Sulfurovum sp. enrichment culture clone C5
ATAAGACCATCATCAATAGGAGTAACAGCTGGGTCAACATTAGCAGGTGTGCCGTTAGCCGTACCGTCGTTTGGAGTAAGTGTGAATGCAGGTAAATCAGCTCCTCTATTAACTATAGCTGCACCTGCTGCAGTTAGTGTTACAGCTCCAGTTGCTGGATCGATTGCATAGTTAGTAGTATCACTAAGTGTTACACTAACAAGATTGCCTTCTTCATCATATGTTGTATATGTTGCAACAACATCACCTACGCTTGCACCACTATCTTCTGTGAAGTTATTAGTAGCTGTAACAGTAATAGTTGGTACATCATTAACAGGAGTAACCGTAATAACTTCATTTGCACTAGCAGAGGTCGCCCCCAAGTTATCAGTTACTGTAAATGTTATTGTAACTTCTCCATTGAAATTAGCTGCAGGTATAAACATTAAGCTTGCAGCTTCTGTAGGTGTCAGTGGAGTTGATGTGCTTACAGGTGTTGTGCCATCACTATAGTAAAGCACACCCTCACTAGCCGAAGGAAGATTTATAACTGTTATATAATCAATTATTCCATCTACATCTGTGCCTGATAATTCAACCGCGATACTTGTATCTTCATTACCACCTGAAGTACTTGGAGTTGCTATGGGGTTGGTATTAAAAATGCCCGTATGATTAACACTAATGTATACTGTTGCAGTATCTGTTCCGCCATTACCATCGCTAATGGTATAAGTTATGGTTGTGTCTCCACTAAAATCACTAGTTGGTGTAAAGTTTAGTGTGCCATCAGCATTGATAACTACTGAGCCATTTGGGCTGCCAGCTGATGTTACACTTAATATATCGCCGGTATCAGCATCAATGTCATTTCCTAGCACATCAATATTTGTAGCAGTTGTATTTTCGTCTATTATTATTGCTGGCGTAAGGGCTGTCCCATCGTCTACGGCGTCTGGAGCATTATTGGAGTTATTGTTACTTCCTCCGCCGCCTCCACCAAGTCCGCCAAGCAACAAAGCTCCAAGACCAAGAGAAGAAAGATTAAAATCAGTGCCAACAACACCATTGTATGTTCCTAGTGACTGATAACTAAAAGCACTATCTGCCATCTTTTGGCTAAGCAGTGTTATTTCACCCTCTTGTGGAATATAAGGATAGATGTTGCCATCTTCTGCAACACCCACTAATTGTCCAAAATTGTCACTATAATAGTCTTTTAATATAATATCTGGTGCTTCGCTTGCTTCTTCTGCTTTGCCGTCCACGTCCATATGTATAACTAAATCTTTACCAACCCTTTTAACCAATATTTGATTTGGTGCAAATTTGCTTGTAACTTCTTTTAGCTCATAAGTTTTTATGTTTTTGTTTGCTTGTATTACAAGTTGTTTACCTGTATTCCCTGCATCGTCTGATACTAGGTATTTTACTTCACTTCCATTTTTAAGGTGTGTTACAAGTTCTACTAGCTTAGCCATCTATAACTCCTTTTTGAATATTAATATTCAGATTTACTCTTCTGTTTTCTTGCAAACAAGCATCAAGTGCTAATCCTTTTAGGCTTTTACAGTTTTTTGAAAAATATGATGTTTCTCCCATGTTCTCAACAATCAGTGGTATATTTATATCTCTTATTGCCATATAATCCTGTACACTTTTTGCTCTTTTTTGAGAAAGTATCAGATTGTATTGTTTTGAGCCCCTAAAATCTGCGTATGATTTGATTATTATTCCATCGATATTTTTATACTCTTTGACCCATCTGGCAAATTTATCTAATTCTTTTTTTGTGTCATCTGTCAAATCAAAACTATTTGTTTCAAAAAATACGCTTAGAAATGTTTTTAAAACAATTTCTTTTTGATTGATATTCTCTTTTGTATTTAAATCGCATTTTGGATTGTACCTATTTATGATATTTGATTTTAGATTAAAATTTTTTATTTCATCTTTTGCGATATCTTCTCTAATTTGTTTTAGTATAAATTGATGATTTTTATTTTCAATTACTTTTATAAAAATAATATTGGAGTTTTCTAAAAATATTGCCTCATCCAAAGTGGAGCCGACATACTCTCCTCTTGATGCAACTCCTATTTTTATATTTTTAGAGCAAGCATATGTTTTTGCATAGTTATTTGGAAACAAAGAACCAACAACCATATCGTTAACTTTGATTATAGGAATAAATTCTTTATTGCCATCCACCCTGTAAAAAATCAATTGTATCTTATTTGATATATTTTTATCAATCACATTTTCATTTATTTCAGAGGGAATATATCCGCCTAAAACACTTGGATTTGCATATACGACTCCACTAACTAACAATATTGATAAAATCAATAACTTACATAACTTTTTCATCTTAACTCCCTGTTCCCCTAAAACATATTGTGCTTATTAATCCTTGCAGCACGATATTAAATAATAAAAGATTTATAAAACTTTTCAATAAATCCATTTTTTTTATTATTTATTAAGTTTAATTTCTCCAATATATAATTTATAATAAGTTTTACTTATTGATTTAATATACTATACTTTTGCTTAAAGTTCAATAAATTTATTTTATTAATAATACTACTTAGAGGAAAATTATTATTGTCTATATTTTTATGAGTAATTATGCTACAAATTTATAGTTCTGTGCCGTTTTAATAAATTAGAAATGATGATATTATAAATTAAATTGCAAGATTTAATAATCTTGCAAAAATAGGAGTAATAAAGTGTCTATTTAGCCGATATGGCTAAATATTTATATTAGAGTATTATAAAAAACTACAAATACTGAACTTTCTATCATAACAGTTTGTCCAGCAGAAGTATATACAGAATAATTTGTTCCGTTTACTGTGGTATCCTGTCCTTTGGTCCAATCAGTAGGGTCATTATAATACCCGTAACTTTCCAATTTAACTTGATCTTGAGCATCGCCTGTAACCATCAAAACACCATCTGTGGTTATTTTATCGACACCATTAGCATTTAACACGAGAGTGTCTCTAGCCCAGCCTCCATCTTTCATATTGATTTGCTCTATGTTTGTTACTATTGGAGAATTTGAGTTGCTTAAATCCAGATGGCCAACACAATTTCCATAATTTAAAACATCATAACCCTCTCCGCCATCAACGCTTTTAAAACATACGCTATCAATAGTAATTTTATCATTACCTTCGCCGCCTATAAGAGTATCGCAACAACCGCCTGTTATATTATCGTTTCCTTTGCCGCCATCTATGGTGTTAGCTCCGCAGCCATCTTTTAGTGTATCGTCAAAGTTACTTCCTATAAGATTTTCTACACAAAGTAATCTATCACCTTCGGCATCTCCACCTATACCAGTTTTACAACCATCAAGTCCGATATTTACGCCGCTTTTCGAATAAATATAACTTACGGTATCTGTCCCACATCCACCGTCTACCCAATCTGCACCAAGCCCTGTATAAATTATATCATTGCCGCTTCCACCGTAAACCTTATCATTACCACTTCCTGCATATATAGTGTCGTTCCCACAGTTACCGTCAATATAATCATCCCCAGCACAAGCAATTATAGTATCATTGCCAAAGCCGGTTACTATGCAGTCATTATTATCTCCGCCAACAATATAAAGATCTTGATGGCTACAAGGATTCCAATATTTAACTGGGTTTTCCATGATATTTGTTATTTTTATGTCAACCGCTTCACTATAAGATGCTCCAGCTGCATCTTTTACTGTTACTATCACTGTCATAACTTGGTCTTTTGCATCTGCTTCACATCCAAGATATAAAGAACCGTCAGTTTTTACAGTTATAGTTCCATTTGCATCAATATTAAATTTATCAGCATCTTTGCCACTTAGAGCATAAGTATGACTATCGTCAGGCAAGTCTTCGTCTACAACATACATTGTAGCAACTACAGTTCCAGCTTTTGCATATTCATCTACACTTTTTGTATTTGTAACCAAATCTGTTGGCGCATGGTTTTGAGTGACACCAGTCACATTGATAGTTACATTAGCGCTATCGCTTCCACCTTTGCCATCGCTGATGCTATAGTCAAAAATTACATTTTTTAACTCTCCATCTTTCATTGGTTGGAAATAAATACCTGGAGTAAACACTATCTCTCCATTTACGACTTGTGCGGTACCAACGATATCTCCTCCTATGGTAATATTAACAATTTGCCCAGAAGTTACGTCTTGGCCTTGAATTTCTGAGATAGTCAAACTGTCTCCATCTATGTCAAAATCATTAGCTAAAACATCAACGCTAATTGGAGTAAGTTCATCGGTTGTAAGCACACCAACCCAATTTTGACTAGCTGTTATGGTCAAATTATCGATACCAAAAGACTCATTGCTTGCTGACTCATGCGTAGTTGATCCAAAGCCAAGTTGCACTTGCCCATTTGCATCCACTACTGCTTCAACTATAAAGTGATGGCTATCAATTTGATATGAGGTTCCAGCAGATCCAGATATAATCTTGCCACCATCATCACTATTATTATCAATACCGTCTTGTCCCATTGTGTGAGAAACAACTTCTACTCCATTTACGAATGTTTTAAACGATTCAACGGCTCCACCTTCATTGGCAGTATTCCACGAACCATCGCCATCCCAAGTCCCTAGCTCATACACATCAAACTCTATTGTTACTGTTTCGCCTGCATGTGCTGTACCAAAATTAAATGTTTTAGATACTCCTTCTTTGCCGTCTGTTCCGCCAAAATTTCCAAGAAAATTAGATGTAGCGCTGTTATTTTGAACGCTATTATTAGTCCATCCCTTGGCTCCATTTTCAAAATTTTCTGACACAAGAACAGTTCCTCCAAGATTTACGCCCGTAGTAACATCATCAACCGCAACAGGAGCATCATTGGCAGAACCAACGCTAACAACTTGAGTATCAGTAGAGCCAACATTGCCTGCAAGGTCAACAACTCTAACATCATATGTATAGTTCCCATCTGCTAATGTTCTTCCATCAACATAAGACCAAGTAGTGCCACTAACACTTACATCGCTCCAAGTTTTTCCGCCATCAATGCTTATTTGAGCAAATTCATCAGAAGCCAAATTGCTTGCCAATGTGCCATTTATTGTCAAAGTTCTATCATCTGTGATAAAATCTGAAGTGTTTATGCCTGTATCGTCTGAAATAGATGTAATTTCGATAATTTGAGTAGGAGCAGTTGCATCCAAAGTAGCGCTATCTGTCGCAGGAGCTGATGTATTGCCAGCTGGATCTGATATAGTTGCAGTTACTATGATTGTTGCACCTTCTGCAGGATTTGGGAATGTTGTAGTAACATATTTGTTTGCAATGTCTGTAGCTGTTAGTATTATAGGAGTTGAATTTCCTGCATTATCACTTACTGTTATGATATCACCAACTTCAGCTTTGTCTATATTGATTTTTACAAAAACTGATGAGTCTTTCTCGCTTGCATTGATAAATCCATCATTGTTTGCATCAGTGATGATTTCAACTCCATTCGTAGCTGTGAAAGAAGGAATATTTGTGTCAAGTTTGGCACTATCTGTTGCAGGAGCAGAAACATTGCCAGCTTTATCAGCAATAGTTGCAGTTACTGTTATTGTTGAGCCCTCTGTAGGATTTGGAAATGTTGTAGTTACAAAACCATTTGCAATATCTGCCGCTGTTAATGTTATAGGAGTTGAATGTCCTGCATTGTCTTTTACAGTTACAATGTCACCAACTTCAGCTTTGTCTATGTTTATTTGAACATTAACTGATGAGCCTTTTTCGCTTGCATCGATATAACCATCATTATCAATATCTGTTGTGATAACTACACCATTTGTAGCGCTCAAGCTTGGAGAAGTTGTATCAATAGTGGCACTATCGTTACCTTTTTCTGAGTCATTACCAGCTATATCTGTAACCCATGCATCTACATCAAGAGTTGCTCCTTCTCCAGGAGAAGTAACCGCAAAAGATATACTGCCAGATTGGATATCAGACAATGTTAGAGTTTTAGTTTGATCTGCAACTCCGTCTTTATTGGTATCTAATTTCATAATGTCTCCAACCACTGCCGTACCTGGTAACACTACGCTAATGTTTATATCACCTTGAAGTTCACTTGCATTGATATATCCATCATTGTTTATGTCTTCTGCAATTGTTACGATCGGTTTACCTGGTGCGCTTAGCTGCATTCTTGCACTATCTTCTGCTAGATTTGATTGATTTCCTGCAATGTCTTTGATTTGAGCTGTTGCTTTAAAATCTGAACCATCTGAAGGTGGGTTGAATGATACATTTACGAAACCGTCATTTATTTGTGCTTGTGTTAATGTAATGACTTGTGGTGTATTTGCAGAACCTGTAACAGTCAACGTGTCTCCGACACTAGCATTATCAGATAGTGTTATCTTGACATCAATATCCGAATCGTGTAGTTCTGTTTGATTTATATAACCATCATCATTTTCATCTTCAGTTATTACTACTTTTAACCCTGCTGTTAAGTTGCTAGTATCTAGCATTGCTTCATCTTTTCCTTGTGAACTTATATTTCCTGCCAAGTCTTTAACAACTGCTGTTACGATGATTTTTGTGCCTTCTGCTGGAGCATCAAATGATACAGTTGCACCATTAGTTAGAACATCTTGTGTTACTAATACATTTTGTGTATTTCCTGCATTATCATTGATGATTAGAGTAGAGCCTAATGCTGTTCCAGCTGGTGCTTTTACGCTTACATCAACTTGACCATTTAATTCACTTGCATTTATAAATCCGTCACTGTTTACATCCTCTGTGATTACAACTGTTGGTGTTCCAGGAGCATCTAGTTTTAGTGTTGCACTATCTTCTGCTAGATTTGATGCATTGAGTGCAGGGTCTATAACTTTGGCAGTTGTTACGAAGTTTACTCCATTTGCTGGAGCATTGAAATCTACTGTAACTATTTTAGCATCTATTTGTGCTTGAGTTAGTACGATCTCTACATCACTGTTACCAGTTCCTGTTAAGATTAGTTTATCCCCTGCTGCTACATTTTCTTGAAGTGTAACTTCTACTGTTATTTTTCCATCAGTACCTAATTCTGCTTGAGATATAAGAGCATCATCATTTGCGTCATCAACTATTTTTACTGATATACCGCCATTAGTTGTTAGGTTGCTAGTGTCAAGTTTAGCGTTATCTGTTCCTTCTGAACTTATATTTCCTGCTAAGTCTTTAACAACTGCTGTTACAACTATTGTTGCACCTTCTGCTGGAGCATCAAATGATACAGTTGCACCATTATCTAAAATGTCTTGTGTTACTGTCACATTTTGTGTATGTCCTGCATTATCGCTGATAACCAAAGTAGAGCCTATAGCTGTTCCAGCTGGTGCTTTTACGCTTACATCAACTTGACCATTTAATTCACTTGCATTGATAAATCCGTCATTGTTTGTATCTTCTGTGATTAAAACTGTTGGTGCATCTGGAGCTACGGCATCCAAAATAGCACTATCTGTTGCAGGAGCAGAAACATTACCAGCTTTATCAGCAATAGTTGCAGTTACTGTTATCGTTGC
>FAXN01000100.1 GCA_001493195.1 Sulfurovum sp. enrichment culture clone C5
GCTAAAGATCCTATAGACTTCGCAGGAGGAGATACTAACCTATATGGTTATGTGTTAGGTGATCCTGTGAATTTTGTGGATGTGGAGGGGCTGAAAAAAGGTGGATTAAGTCCTGCTACTTGTATAGTGCTAGCTGCTATGAAAACTAACCCATCTATTGATAAATGCCGTACAATGATTTGGGATGCTTATTATGATCAAGTTAATGGTAATCAAGATTATTCAAAAATGTGCAGTGTTGGTGATCCAAGCACATGTTCCCTTGGATGTGTTAGTACCGATTTTTGGAATAATTTAGCTAGTGAATGCACTGGTAATGGTTTAGATTTAAAAAAGGTAAAAATGAAAAAAGTAATATATATTCTTTTTTTCTTTCTAATTATATTTTTGCGGAGCAAAGTATATACCCACTGCATTTCACATTTAATGAAAAAGGTTTTATAGCCAATGATATGACAATAGCAAAATATGATGGAAAAATTATATCAAAAGCGATTGTTTTAATGGATAGTCAAGATAATTATTTAGTGATTTCAAATCAATTTTTTTCATTTCCATCCTCAATTTGTGAACCTATACAAAATATTGAAGATTTGAAGCATTATCAATCTAATTTGAAACAAACCAATATGTGCCAAAACTTATTTAATATGATTGGAACAAATTTTAAAATATTAAATATAAATGGTTATCAAATTTTTGTTTATTTTGAAAAAGAAAAATCTAATGCGTTTGTATTTAACAACAAACAACTTGTTGCAATTGTTTCTTCTGATATGAAAGCAACCAATTTCTTAAAAATATTAAAAAATATTCAAAAAAATCAATTTTATAACAAATATGATATTGATTATTATATTGACAGGACCAAATATTTTTTAGGTAAAGGTAAAGTAAATATTGCTACACGATATTTTTATAGTTCTTTATGGATAAGCAATAATAGTAAACTGCAATCATTGCAAACAACCTTACAAGATATAAAGTCAAAACCAATAGTGTATATATACGAAGCAAAGAACAAAGACCAATCAAACCAATGAGTCATGATCACCAAATATCATTCTCGTCTTTTGTTGCTAAAAGGATAGGTTACAACACATATAGTGAACTTACAACTCTAAATGACAATGTGTTTAACTCGTTACCATCGTCTCGATGGTAACGCATACTAAAGCCCGATAAAACAAAATATATTTCCTCTCAATGAGAATGCAGACCAGTCACTACATAACATTTGACTAAAATGTATATTTGATAGTGGAATTTTTGTCTTTTAATATCAATTTGTTAAAAGTTACATTGTTAAATTTGTCTTTCGCTCGCTCTACAGTAATCTCTCTTTTTATAGCAGATAATGCTGATTTTGTTTTATCATTTGTTATAAAAAAATGTGATGATAGTGCTGTATAGGCGTCTATGTTTTGTTTGTTGTAAAACGAAATATTATCATTTAAAAAGAGTGTATTTTCATACATGGATATTTTTTTTGAAAAGAGATTGTTAACGATAGAGATATTTTCATTTTGTATCTTTATAAAACCAACCAAAACTACACTCAAAATAACTACAGATACAAGTACTTCTATGAGAGTAAATCCGTGCCTTAAGTTTTTCAATAAAAATCTCCATATTTAGATACTGCATAAGAGTTTTCAAGCCATAAGGCTTTGGCATCTTCTGGGGATTTTACAACTATAGGAACTCTTCCATATGCAGGCAAGAAGTATGACTTTTGATTACTCGATAGTATCATCTGAGTTGAACTTCCGTTCGGGTATATGCTAAATATAAGACATATAGGCTCGTCTTTATAGTTACCATAATCTATTTTTTTCAGTTCATCGTATTGATTTATAGTATAAGCAACTGTTCCTTTTAATTCCATGTCATTTTCATATTTTGTAAAATTTCCATCTTTGTTTACATAACAAGAAGTACAATCATTTGTGCATAGAAAGATTATCTTTTGTTGATTATATGTATCTTGTAAAATTTCTTTGAGAGTTAGGGGTGTTATTTTTTGATTTGATTTATCATTTGATGTATAATAAGATAGAGTCAAACCATATATCAAAGAGATGATTAAAATAACAACTAGAAGTTCTATGAGCGTGAAGGCTCTCTTTGTTTTATTTTTTATTTTTTGCATCTACTAAAAAGTATATCTTCATTTTCGTTGCCACCACCTTCTTTTTTGTCAGCACCAAGGCTAATCAGTTCAAATGAACTATCAGCAGATGTATATATAAAATCATTGTGCCAAGAGTCTTTTGGTAAGTCTTCGATATATGGGCTTTGTGCATATTGTGCATATTTTTCTGGGCTAGGATTTGCAATGAGGGCATTTAACCCCTCCCCAGTATCGGGATAAACACCATTGTCTAATTTGAACATTTTAAGAGCATTGGCAATGGAATTCATTTGAACACATACTAAGTCTTTTTTAGCTTGTTCACTTTTGCCTATGATATTTGGTACAATGAAAGCTGCTAGTAAACCCAATATAAGTATCACCACTAACAATTCTATCAAAGAAAAAGCTTTTCTAAAGTTTTTACCCATCCAATAACCTTTTGTTTATATATGGTATGATAGTATAATTTTAATGAAAAATAGGCTTTAATATGGTGAAAATGCGTTCAGGCGTTGTTTTGTTTATCACACTCGCAACAATAGTTTCTCTTTCTGCTTTGTTGATAGTAATGTTTTTGTATGTCAATAAGTTGCAAAAAGAAAATTTAAAATTAGGAGCATATTCTCAATCTTTTGTTTATTATGCAAAAACATCAAAAATTATAGAAAGCTTGCTAAATAACAATAAAGCAAAAGATGAAAGCCATAATGTTTTATATAATCAAGGGATTGCGATAGTCGCAGGAGATAATACTCTGTTGCTAAAGTGTAAACCTATTGCCAGTAGAATCCCAATACAATGGCTTGATAAAAACAAAGAGACAAATAGTACAGAACAATATACAGCCGCGATAAGGTTTTTTGATATATTTGCCGAAAAATACAATATACAAAATCGATTGATTTTACTTGACATTATCCAAAACAGATTGAGTCAAGTCCAATCAGGCACATATCAACAGAGTAGATTTGATACACAAAAAAAACAGAGGGTAGACATAGACTCTATATTTTTAAATTATTGCAAAAAAACGAATGATTGGAAAACTTGCGAGGTTAAATGGGATGATATATATTCTATGTACGATTCTCCTCAAATTGAGAGTAAATATTTATCAGATGAGCTTGTGTCTATCTTATTTAAAATACCAATTGAAAATATTAAGCAAAAGCGAAATAATGGTGAAAATTTGATACAATTTATTTCAGATAATAATGGGGATAAATCATTATATGATGAGAAGATATTTTCGAGTATAGATAGAGATGAAATGGCTTGCGTTGCAACTTTTGATTATATGTCAGAAAAATATCAATATTCATTTAATTATCAAAATAAAAAGGTGATAAATTTTGAGTTTAGCGAAAAAATCTAACCCATTGGTATTTGTTTTTAAACAAATGGCACATAGTGTGCATGGCGGTACAGTTGATTTATTGATATCACCACAATTTTATACAGTAAAAAAAGAACACATACCTTCTGTAAAATATGTATATTATGCAAAAAAAATTGCACCTTCTATATTTTTTGGGTTAGATGATCCCACAAAAGCATATCAATATCATGTCTATAAAGATAATGACGAGTGGGTTTTTATATCATATTGTCTAAATGATATTTTAGATTTTTTAGCACAAAAAAATATACAAAGAGAAAATATCAATAATATTTATTTTGCACAACAGGTAGCTGATTTTTTCATGAGACCTTTTAAGCTTGATGATTCGTATGCCATTGTAAACATAGATGGCATAGCAGTGTTTACCAATAGAAAAATAATAACTACCGATATACCTTACAACAAAAGTTTATCGAACTTGAGTTTGCCATCAAAAGCAACAAAAGTATCAACTCAAAAAAGTGAGCTATTTTCAGGTAAAGATAATTTTATATTGAGTCTAATTTCTGTAATTATGGGGATTATTTTTTTAATAGAAGGAACCGCATCATATAAAAAACAAAAAGAATACAAACAAAAAACTCAAGAGATATTAAGCGTGAACAAAAATCTAGAAAGCTCATATGTAAGAGAAAATATCATAAAAAGGTATTCAACCATAGATCGAGTTGAAAAAAATAAGCGTGATTTTATAAGTACTATTTCTAAGTGTATATTGCAAGGAAATACAGCTTTAAAGGCTCTAAGCATCAATGATAATAAAATGTCAAGCAAGCTAAAATCTACAAAGCCTCAGGATATGTTAGTTTTAGAACAGTTGGTAAAACAGACCACATATAAAATCAGTAAACAATTGGATGACACGATTGTGGTTGTGGATAAACTATGAAACAATATTTATTTAATTATAAAACTACTATAGCATCAATTGTTTTTTTGTTTTTTTCATGGGCGATTAAAATATATTTTGCACAAGAAGTCATAGAGCAAAAAAGTTACAATACGGAGTTGTCACAGGAGATAGAAGAAGCTTCATCACTACAAAGAATTTGGGCATCCAATACATCTATACCACAAAGATTAGATTTGATAAAAGCAAAAATCCCAACAACAAAGGTAAAGTCTTTTCAAAAAACAAATCAATCATTATCAGCTGTGTTCATCGGGTTAAATATATCAGAAGTAGAATACACAATAAATGAAATTGTAAATTTACCTGTTCAGATAAAAGATTTGAATGTAGAAAATACTCCTAATGGGCATAATGTAAAGTTGGTGTTAAAATGGTAAAAAAAATATTATTATATATATCTATTATATTTTGTGTAACGATTTTTTCTATACCTAAGATGGAGATGTATTATACCTTCGCACATTTTTTACAAAATCATGCTATAAATATTAAAAATGAAAAGTATCAAGAAGGTTTATTTAGCTTATCACTCAAAGATGCAACAATAGTATATCGCAATAGCGATATAGGAAATATCGATGAGATAAAAGTCTATAACTTTTTATTTTACAATAAAATGATATGTGACAATATGCTCATTAGGTCTTCTTCTAATCAAAAAGAGATTATTAAAATTGACAAAATGGATGCCGTGTGGAGCATTTTCTCTCCTAAAAAAATCCATATATACATTGATAGTAATTTAGGCAAAGCAGAAGGAAGTCTCGATATCTCTTCTATGATGTTAAAAATTTATTTTAATAATGAGAATGGTGCAAGTAGCATAAAAGAGTTTTTAAAAAAAGATAATGAGGGTTGGTATTATGAAAGCAATTTTTGATTTCTTGCATAGCAAATCCTTGATTTATATACTAGGTTATGTGTTAATTCTTAAAATATTATGGTTAGTTTTGACATTATTTTGGCTAGACAAAGAAGATGTTAGTGATAATCAGCACAATAGTAATAATATGTTGTACTATTCTATCAAATTACAAAATAGCTCAAACGCTGCTATGCAAAATATTTCAAACTTGAAACTATTGGGGATATATAATTCTGGTGATATTTTGGTTGCAACTATAGAAAATGCTGGCAAAACAGAAATATTGTCAAGAGGTGAAGAGTTTAATGGGTATCAGCTTACTGGCGGTGGTTTGGATTGGATAGAATTAACAAAAGGTTCCGAAAAAATAAAAATAATGATAGACAATATATCAAATATTCAATCATCAATCAGTACGCCAAATAGCAACACACAACCAAATACCAATACTTCTAGCGGTACTAATGAAAATTTCAATCAAACTTCACCCAATCAACAATCAATAGGAATAGGCACACAAGAGGTAAAAAATGGTACACAACTAAAAGAGTTGTTGGTTACTTCGGTAGAGCAGGGCAGTTTGTTTGACAAAATAGGATTGATACCAAATGATCATATTGTTGCTTTGAATGGGCAGATGATATCAAATTTTAAGAGTGCCACAGATGTGTATCAACAACTAAGCATAAATAAAAATATTAAAATCAAAATTATTAGA
>FAXN01000101.1 GCA_001493195.1 Sulfurovum sp. enrichment culture clone C5
GTCTATATTCTTTTTAATTTTGATAATACCACTTTCGTTATCACCTAAAACAATAGTTCTTTCTCTGGTTTTGGTTTTTATGCGAAGCATTTTAATCTCTGGTAATCCATAAGTATGCCCGCCAATAGTCTTTTGTGTATAAATCAAAGATAAGTTAGTTTGACCACTAATTTTTAATTCATAATTTTTCATTGTTTCCAAAAGAGTTTTTATAAGTGATTGATTATTTATTTTTTTTTGCAATTCGCTTTGATTATCCAAAGCTATGTCTAAAAAATATATATTTTCATTTTGACCTATGGGGATAAGAGAAAAATTATAGTTTGTATGATTTTTATTTTTTGTAAGACAAATCTGGATATCTTCTCCTAAAGGCAACAGCACTTCTAAAATTTGGTTATTTGAATCTTTTAGCTCATAAATTTCTTGTCCACTTCCTCTAGCTTGTTTTATTAGGTGTAGTTCATCCTGTGAGATAAAATCACTGTTTATATTTATATTATTTTGATTCACATAATCTGTAAATTTTAGTCCCATAGCCCAATGATTTGTATATAATTCAGAGCCATAAGCATTAATTGTAATGAGAAGTATAAATATAATTTTTCTTATAATTGTAAAGTCCATTTTTTGTTATTTTATCAATTATAAGTTTACTTAAATTTATGTTAGCTTTAAATTATATATTTACTATAACTAATTTATTTAAAAGTCCAAAAAAGATAATATATAAAAATTTTAAAAAAAAGAAGAGCAAAATGCTAAATAAAATAAATGATATTTTTGTCATTTTAGTAATGTCTGTTATTGTAATCGCTTCTTCTGCTACAAGCAGTAGTGCAGATACAGTACAGAATGTTACATTGATTAATGGCGATCAATATAAAGATGAATTGGACACTAAACTTAATCTAACTCCAAGTTATGATTATAACAGTGCAAGAACACTCATAGGTGCAACCAAGGGGGAGCTTAATGTAAATCAAGGTCAAGCAAATTATAGTGTAAGCATAGGAGTGCCACCTGGAGTAAATGGGATGGAGCCAAAACTTTCACTTAATTATACTTCAAATGCTGACAATGGATATGTTGGATTGGGATGGGATATCGGGGGCGTAAGTGTTATAACAAGATGTGCACAAACAAAAATACAAGATGGCGATAGTTTTCAGCCGGGTATCAACTACACATCTTCTGATAGATTTTGCATAGACGGCAAAAGACTTATCAATATCAAGGGAAGCTATGGAGCAAGCGGAACAGAGTATCGTACCGAAATAGATACCTATTCGCAGATAAAATCATATGGTGGCAGTACTACTAATGGACCCAATTATTTTAAAGTGAAGACAAAAGAAGGATATATTTACACATATGGTAATGATGGTGCTGCAGACGGTTTTATATCTACTTCTGCAGGAAAACCTCGTTATTGGAAAGTAAAAAAGATAGAAGATCGTTTTGGAAATAGTATTGATTTTAATTATTTCATTGATAAATCAAAAGGAATCATGTTTTTAACAAGTGTTAAATATGCTGATAATACTGTTAAGTTTGAGTATGAAGATAGACCAGATAATCTAGTGGGCTATGAGGCAGAATATCCATACGAGATAAATAAAAGACTATTAAAAGTATCTGTTTATACTCAAAATGAAGGGCAATTCGTCAGAAGTTACTCGATAACTTATACAAAAGAGAGCTACGGTTCTGATAGAAGCAGATTGGCTAGTATTACGGAAAATACTTCTAGCGGCAGTCTAAAAACTTTGCGTTTTGATTGGAGTGATCAAGCTAGCAATAAAGTAAATGTTAGCCGTGAATCAACTGATCAAAATATAGATAACAATGGGTATATTGCTGATTTGAATGGTGATGGATATGCGGATATCTTTATAGCAAGGGCTATCAATGTTAATTGTGAAATAAAAATTAACAATAGAAACAATGGTTTTACAAGCAAAAGTTGCAATATAGGTTCTTCCTTGAGCAATCTAAAATTTGTTGATTATGATGGAGATGGTGATATAGATATCTATGAGGTAATATCAGGTAGTTATTATCTTTGGAAAAATGATGGTAATGGTTATTTTGGAACAAGTGGTACAAAAATAACAGAAATATCATATACAACTGCACCTAATTTGCACTTTATGGATTTAAATAGTGATGGCTTGTCCGATCTTGTTTTAGAAAATAACTATAATGTAGAGATTTATATAAACAATAATGGGAGTTTTAGTAAACAAGATACAATTAGCAATTATAAAATTTTAAATAATCAAATTATGTTTAATGATTTTAATGCAGATGGAGCAATGGATATCTATGCTCTCATAGGCAAAGATGTGTATATATGGCTCAATGATAGTAAAGGAAATTTTCCATCAACACAAAACACAAAATTAACTTTAAATTATAGCACACACCTATTTAGCCAAATACTTATAGCGGATTTTAATGGCGATGGACTTATGGATATTTATGAAGATAAATTAGGCGATACAACATCAGATTATGATTATCTTTATATAAACAAAGGAAACGCAAAATTTAGTAGCAAAATTACTACAAATAGAACAAAATACAAAATTGAGGTTGTTGATTTTAACGGCGATGGTTTGGCAGATATTTATGAATATGGTTATGCTTCTTATAGTGCAAATGCAAAATTATGGATAAATCAAGGCAATAACAGCTTTACTAATGAGACTTCTTATAGTTTTTATGGTTATATAGACAATATCTATTTTGGCGATTTTAATGGCGATGGATATACTGATATCTATGAGGCTAGAGATAGTGGTTTTGATGATGATCAAATCTGGATCAATCAAAGCACCAAGCCACTAATAAATCATATCTATAACGAAAAAGATGAAAATATTAACATCGCATATGAACCACTCACAAATGATGACATACATTATAATTATAGACTAAATGGTGGTAGTATAAACTATAGCGAAGGGTCAGGGTCAGATGGTACATTTGGCACTAGTAGTAGCGTAGAGAATTACGAGATTTCTGTTCCACTTTATGTTGTTACGGCTGCTAAAATGGCCAATGGCTTAGGAGGGCAGGATACAACCAATTATGCCTATAAGGGGTATAGTGTCAACCGTTATAGGGGAGCCTTGGGATTTTATGAGATTTATCGTTATCATTCTCAAAAAAAAGAGCTTGAATATACAAAATATAAACAACAATTTCCCTTCATTGGTTCGCCTAGTGAAAATATAAATTATTTAAATAGCTCGATGCCAACATTTGGTAGCTTTACATCCAACCCAAGTGGAGTAAAAGTATCTACTAGAAGTTATACTTATGAAGATAAATCATACACAGCCAATTATCAAACACTCCATCAAGTAAATGCAAAATCAATAATTGAAAATACATACGATCCAGGTTCTGCAAAGTTACTGACAACACAAACAAATACTAAAGTTTTGAGCACCGATCGTTTAGGGAATATCACAAGCCAAATACAAACTATCCTAGATCGTACTATAAATAAAACCTATAAAATAACAGGGACTTATGAGTATAAGAGCGAAAATGTCACTAACTGGATAATAGGCAAAGTTACAAAACTTACTTCTACCAAAGAGACTGTAAATGAATCTGATACTAAAAAGGTTGCAACTGAAGAGTTTACATATGAAGGGTTAACAGGTGCTTTAAGTACACATAAAAAACTATTGGATAACAGTCAGTATCTCTTAAAATCATATATTTATACTTCTGCTGGAAATGTAGAGAGTGAAGCTTTGAGCGGAACAAACATAACGGCACTAACAAATATATATAGATATGGATATGTTAATAAATTTAAAATATCTGCAGAAAAAATGGTTGATGGTGTACTGTTTTATGAAACATTTGAATATGATCCTCGTTTTGGTGAAGTGACAAAACATATTGATCCAAATGGGCATGAAACAAATATTTATTATAATGCATTGGGACAAAAAGAGACTCAAGTTGATCCTGATGGAAGTAAAATCGAGTGGTACTATTCATGGGGCGGTGCGACAAACGCTCTTTATGCCATAACCACAATTGATGATACAAAACCATATATCACAAAATACTATGATTTGCTTGACAGAGAAGTGTTGTTAAAAACTCATAATCTTGCTGGTAATGTTATTTTACAGGAGAAAGCATACAATGCAAAAGGTCTTTTATCGCAGTCATTTTTGCCTTATATTTCAGGCGATGTGGCACCGACAATAACATATGATTATGACAACTATAGTCGACTTATAAAATTGACAAAACCAAGTCCATCTGGATCTGGGGCAAGTATAGAAACTACTAGTTATAGTGCCTTTAGTACCATACAAACAGATGCACAAGGGTACAAAAACAAAACTGTCAAAAATGCACTCAATCAGATTATAAATATTGTTGAGGGGGTTGGGTCATCTAATGAGTCGGCACTCTCCTATAGATATGATGGCTTGGGTAATCTTATGGAGGCAGTAGATAATGCTGGTAATATCACTTCATATACATATGACAATGTTGGCAGAAAAATTTCTGAAAGTGATCCTGACAGGGGTATTCATGATTATGAGTATGATGCGCTGGGTAACATGACTTATGAAAAAGATGCAAGAGGTACAGAGAAAACCTACAGTTATGACGCACTATCAAGGCTCAAGTCCATCAATGCTCAAAATGATGATGAGTCTCTTTCTAAAATCATTAACAATACTTATGATAATAAAACAAATGGTATCGGGGAAATTGGCACTACAACCACACAAACAAATATAGCTTCCGAGCAGAGCGAAATGCGACTCGAATATTATTATGATGATTTATCAAGACTTTCCAAAAAAGAATCTCTAATAGACAATGAAACACATAGCATTGAGTATATTTATGATTATGCTTCAAGAGCAAAAGGTGCATATGTGCATGATGGATCTGGCGTTGATTTCAATACCTATTATGTTTATAAAAATGGCTTTTTGTTTGGTATTAAAAATCCTGAAAATAAAACTGTTGATACATCAACACTCGGTTATGTATATTATGCTGACCAAAGGGATGCTTGGGGCAATGTTGTTAATGAAATTTTTGGCAATGGAGTACAAGCGAAAGATACTTACAATGGCGCTGGTTATATAAATACCATATACACGATAGACACTGAACATTCTAAAGAACTTCATACTATAGATTATGGTTATGATCATGTTGGTAATGTAATCAAAAGAAAAAATATATATGGTCAAAACAACTATTCTATGGATGAAACTTTTACTTATGATGCATTGCGTAGAATAAATTCGATGAATGTCAGTGTCGATTCTCCACCACCTTTAGATGTAAACAATAGCACTCCTTTAAGTGCTCAAAGTATCTCTATGAACTCTGAAAGCACAAAGGTTTACAGATATGATGCTATAGGTAACATCTTGCAAAAAGGTAGCATAAATGATTATAGTTATGATTCTGATAAACCTCATGCTGTTGAGAGTGCAAATGGCAAAAGCTATACATATGATGCAAGTGGCAATATGCTCTCAAGAGGTAATGAGAGCATAAGTTATACGGTATTTGATAAACCATATGCACTTACAAATGCTAATGGAGAGGTGACTAAGTTTTATTATGATGGCAATGAAAACAGATACAAAAAGAAAACTTCAAGTTATGAAACACTCTATCTAGATAAGATATATGAGAGAAAACTATATAGTGGGGAAGGCACAGATGAATTTACAGGCTACTTCTATTTTGGAGATAAGCTTGTAGCTATGCAGGTACTCCAAGGGGAGCCTAGAGCAAAATCATATCGTTATACTCATGCTGATTCATTGGGTTCTATCTCTTTTATCACAGATGAAGATGCAAATATAGTTGAACAAAGAAGTTATGAGCCTTTTGGGGAGATACGCTCCATGAATTATGGTAATGGTATAGTTCCTGCCAATATGACAAATATCACAACTAGATCTTTTACAAATCATGAACAGATAGGAGAGATGGAAGGTCTCATCCATATGGATGGTAGAGTCTATGACTCTACCATAGGACGCTTTGTCAGTGCAGATATCCATGTACCAGATCCATATAGTACACAAAGTTACAATCGTTACTCTTATGTAAAAAACAATTCACTTGGCTTTACTGATCCAAGTGGGTATGATGGAACAATAGTTAATAAAGCTGGATTGATAAACCATCTTATCCAACAGAAGATAGATACAGCACCAGAATCAATTCCAATAGAATACGACCATACTCCAAAATACGGAGGTGTAAAAGCTTGGGCTACACAACAAGTTAGATTGGAAAATCCAGATCTTTTTGTTGAGGGAGGGAAAGACCAGAATTACCTTATAGATGTAAAGCCTACATTTTTTAAACATGGCATAGGCGAATTTATAGGAAGTATAATAGGCGATCCTTATGCTGCATACTTCAATAATGGACATAATCCTATTACAAATAGAGTAATGTTTGATAATGAAATAATGGATAATAAAGTTTTAGGGTTAGCAGGAATGATTCCAGTTACTAAAGTAACAAGTTTAACAGCATCTCCGTTGAAAAATTTAGGAGTTGCTGCTAAAGGTTTATTGGAGAGGGTGAAAATGAAGTGGGGAGAATCCATGATTAATACGCAAGAATTAATTCCTACTCATGCGCCAACAATGAGTAAGACACAATTTAGAGCATTAAAAGCTTATATTAAAGAAAATGGCTTAAAATCTTTAAATAATAGTTCTGATGGATCTATTAGTTATGTTGTTCATGATGGTAATAAATATATTGTAAATGGACATCATAGGGTTAAGGCTGCAAAACAACTTGATATCTCTAATGTTCCAGCTAAAGAAGTTCAATTACCATTTAGAGGATACAAAGATATAGGCGATCTATGAATGTATTAAAATAAGGAGAAAATATGGCTTTTTTAGAATTGGCAATGATAAGAAATGTGCTGTTAAAAAATAAATGCAATGATGCGACATATGAAAGTGTGAGATATGTACAAAAGAATCTTGCTAAAAAAAATGAAAATATATATAAATTTATGCTAGAGATTATTACTTTAGCAGTCAAAGATATAGAACGAGATAAATTTAAATTGGCAAGTTTTGATATTAACTTAATTCATAATTTTCCTAGTAAAACAGAAGAAATTAAAAATTGGGAAAATGAAGAGGCAGCGGCAGGAATTTTTTTTAAATTTAGTTTGCCGGAATATTTATATAGACTATTGGAGGTACAAGAATACAAAAAAGCAAAAAAGGTACTTGCTCTTGTTGATCAATATTTATATGAGCCATGCTCTACGGTGATGCATACTAATTATATTCCTTTTGAAGTAGTATCTTAATTTTTCCCCTCATTTCCATCGAGACGATGAGAATGAGGGGAAAGAGGCAGGATAAGAGAAAAGGGGTCTATCATTAAAATTAGCAAGAGATAAAGCAATTATTTCCAATTAATTTTATTAAACAATTGTACCTAAGATCCAATATGAGTTCAGCTCATTCGGATGGCAAGTTCATATCTAAATATATTAATATAGGACAACAAGGAAAGCATATTCCTGGTCATAATAACTTTGATATTACATATTACGGGTCA
>FAXN01000102.1 GCA_001493195.1 Sulfurovum sp. enrichment culture clone C5
CCATTTAATTCCGCAGTTACTGCAATAACATTGGCTTGACCGCTAACAGTGTAGTTATTCCCGCTCGGATCCACATACATCGCAGGATTACTGCCTGCATACGCATAATGATTTTGAGTGATAGGATTTGTTAGTGTTCCATCATATGTATCTCTACTAGTAAACCTAGCCTGGCTAGGATTATAATACCTAGCTCTTAGATAATACTCTCCTATTTGACTATCAAACTGTTCTCCTGCAAAGAGGAAGTTGTTTTGTGATGAGCCTGTATGGTTACTTAATTCTCCATATGGTGTATAGCTATAAGTATCAGTGATGGTACCACTAACATCACTCAATGCTCTTGTACTTCCAAGAGCATCTGTGAGGAAATAATGTTCATTGTCATTTAAAAGATCATTTCCATAAGTATAGCTTGTTTTTACTCCACCTTTACTTTGAGTTATGACATTTGCATAAGGTGTATTTGTATCAACAAGATATGATGTCGTTTGGTTGTTTATAGTTTGAGCTATACGGTTATTGTTAGCATCATAGGTATAAGTAGTAGTATCTGTAGGAGTTTGTACTTTTACCAATCTATCTTGTGCGTCATAGCCTGTACTTCCATGTAGTGTTAGGGTCAGTAGAAATATGACAAAGTATTTGATGAACATAAGATTATTATTTATTCTCTATTTCTTTATATTTAATGTTGTAATGCTTTCTATCATTGAAGTGAATTTCGACACCTTTTTTATTTAATTCTTTTAAAAATTTCAAATCACCATCTAAAATATTTGTATTATTATCAAATGAAAGATATTTTAAATTAGATAATTTCTCAACAAATTTTAACGATTGGATATCTTTACAATCATCTAATGTTACTTTTTCAAGATTTTTTAGTTCGGATAACAGATAAATATCATTTGGAATTTTACAATTCTCAAAAGTAATAATTTTCAGTGTATGGCATTTACTCAAACTATTTATTGACTCTAATTTTTTATAACCATTAAATGCAATATTCTCTATCGAAGTTAGTCCTTCAATTCCATCAAGTGATTTCAATTTACTTGCTTCTTCTGTATATAAATAAAATGTCTTAATCGTATCACTTTGAAGATTTTTAAATTCTTTCATTTTAGATGTTGTTTCTATCTTAAAATCTTTTAAGCTACTTAACTTTTTAATACCTTCAAACGACTCCAAATTATCACAATAAGCAGAAAGAAAGTTAAGCTTTTGAAGTTTACTTAAAGAAGTCAGATCTTTCTCATAATAGCGTGTATCTATACTCTCTAAATTTGTACATTCATAAAGTGTTTTATTCTCTCGTGGATATTGTAGATTAACTTTTTTTAGTTGTTTTAGTTTTGCAAAGTCTATATTTACAACCGTTTCATCATTAGAAATACTTAAATCCTCTAAATTACTTAGGTATTCTAATGATGTAAAATCTTTTATATCCCAAAAATCTGTAAAAAGTATATTTTTTTGTGGTTGCAAATAAAATTGTTTTAAGCTTTTAAAATATTTAAGAAAATCCAAAGAAGAAAGTATTGTTGGTAATATAGTTGGCTTTTTTAGAAGAGCTGTCATATATGTTGATATCACCAAGGATTCTATGTTATATTTTTGATTTATATCTATATAAATATTATTCCAAAATCTAGGATCGATTATTAATATTGGAAATCCAAAAGGAATAATATCAAAACTCTTAAATAGTTCGATATCAAATAAATATGTATTTTTGACATTAGTATTCTGCTCAAATAAAGAATGATCAAAATAATCAAGCTCTCTGTATTTTTTATCCTTATTACTCTCGTCAATAAAAATACAATTTAAGCCGAATTTTTCTATAATTTTTCTTTCATTTAAATCAAACATTTATTTGCCTTTGCATATTTTTTTAAGTAATGTTTTATATTTTTCATATGCTCTAAGTCGTTTTGGTTTATTTGGGCTATAGTTAGGTCTTCTGTTTGCTGACTCATCCCCCATTATGTCCATAATAGCTTGTTCCATTGTTTCTAATAGTTTTGGCGGTAATTTTATATTTATTCTCATCAGTTGTTGGAGTTGTTTTTCAGCACCTTTAAATCTTTTTTTAACATGATCTCTAATTCTTGCATCAATATCTACATTTGATTTGCCAACATAAACTCCCGGGCTTCCAACCCACATGTAAATACCTTCTCGAATTGCTAAATCCAATGTTTCTTCAATAACAAAACACCCAGCTTCTTGCATAATTTGTCTCATTAATTGAACTCTCACTAATTGGGATGTATTTAAAGAATTCATAACGCTCATATTAAAAGTAACGCTAATCATACTCATCCTACCACTAGGGTCAGTGTACATCATAGGGTTTGCATTGGCATACGCATAGTGATTTTGAGTGATAGGATTTGTCAGTGTTCCATCATATGTATCTCTACTAATAAACCTAGCCTGGCTAGGATTATAATACCTAGCTCTTAGATAATACTCTCCTGTTTGACTATCAAACTGTTCTCCTGCAAAGAGGAAGTTGTTTTGTGATGAGCCTGTATGGTTACTCAGTTCTCCATATGGTGTATAGCTATAAGTATCAGTGATAGTACCACTAGCATCACTCAATGCTCTTGTACTTCCAAGAGCATCTGTGAGGAAATAATGTTCATTGTCATTTAAAAGATCATTTCCATAAGTATAGCTTGTTTTTACCCCACCTTTACTTTGAGTTATGACATTTGCATAAGGTGTATTTGTATCAACAAGATATGATGTTGTTTGGTTGTTTATAGTTTGAGCTATACGGTTATTGTTAGCATCATAGGTATAAGTAGTAGTATCTGTAGGAGTTTGTACTTTTACCAATCTGTCTTGTGCGTCGTAACTGTAACTAATGTTGTCTTTAGTGATAAGGTTGCCATTTGCATCATAAGCAAATGTACTTGTACCCTCAGAGATTAGTTGGTCGTTGTCATTATAGACATAGTGTGTCTCTACTCCATTTATGGTTTTTGTGATGAGATTGCCCACAAGGTCATACTCAAATGTAGTAGTAGTGTTGTTATTGTTTGGGTCATTAGTAACTATCTCTTTTATGAGTTGGTTTACATTGTTATACTCATAGCTAGTAGTTCTGTTCGTATTTTCTACTACTTTTGTTTTATTGCCTACATTGTCAAGTGTATAAGCAAAGCTCTGTATCACCACTCCATGGCTATCTTTATGCTCTATGTTTGTGATTTGACTTTTGACATTATATGTGTTGGTAGTAACAACTCCATTTGGATAAGTTACTGTACTTTGTCTGCCCAATGCATCATAAGTATAATTAGTGGTTCCTTTGTCGTCTGTTACACTGCTGAGAAGGTTTCTAGTGTCGTAAGTCTTAGTGATGGTTGCCGTTGGAGTGATGATTTTTGTGATGTTACCGATGTTATCATACTCATACGATATGCTTTCATTGTTTGGATTTGTTTGAGTTTTAAGTCTGCCATTTGCATCATAGGTATTTGATATAGCTCCCTCAAGGCTAGTGAGTGTTTTTACTCGTTTACTTGGTGTATAGTCATATGTTACACTACCGCCATCTGCATACTCAATTTTTACTAGATTGTTGTTTGCATCATAGATGAATTTTGTAGTTTTTTGAGCATAGTCAGATATTTGCGAAGCTCTGCCATATGCATCATAAGTAAATGTTTTCACTTGACCTAAAGGAAGTGTTTGGTTTAGTATCTCTCCTTTGTCTGTATAGCTCCAAGTTGTTGTATGTTCAAGGGCATCGCTTTGTGCTATCTTGTTGCCATCTTTATCATAACTATATGATGTTATAGCTCCATTTGGAAGTATAACTTTAGCAAGTAATGGGATAACCGTAGATGTATCATACTCATAAACTATCTCGTTTCCATTTTCATCTATGGTGCCTAAGGGCAACCCTGATATATTTTTTGGCTCTTGTGTGATAGTGTTATCAGGATAGATAGTTTTGATTCTTTGATTTAGAGCATTGTACTCATATTTTATTATTTGATTTAGAGCATTTGTAAGGCTTAGCATATTGCCTTGTGCATCGTAGGTGTAAGTAGTTTTGTTGCCCATAGGATCTGTTTGGCTTATTTTATTTCCAACAACATCATACTCATAACTTGTTTGATTGCCATTTCTATCTATAGTTGCGACAACTCTCCCTGCAGCATCATATGTATTTGTTTCTTTGCTTCCGTCTGGATATATAGTAGATGTAAGTCTATCGGCTTTGTCATACTCATAGCCAGTAGTTTCTCCATCACGATTTGTTTGGGATAGTAAGTTGCCCATTGCATCATATGATTTTGATTCGGTAGTTCCATCAGCATAAGTGGTTAGTATAAGTTTGTTGCTCGTTGAATAAGCATACTGGGTACGATTTCCCCGTGCATCAACTTCTTCTATTTTGTTTCCTCTAGCGTCATAACTATATGTTGTTATATTCCCATGTTCATCTTTTGTAGAAGTAAGCCTGTTGAAAGCATCATAGGTATTTAATGTCGTATTTGTTACTGTCACACCACTTGAGTTTGTATATGTTTTTGTTTTGGTCAAAAGATTTGAACTATCATCATAAGTGTATTCTATAGTCAATCCATTTGGATGTGTCTCTTTTAATAGATTTCCTTTTGATGATACTTTGCCTAAGAAAGATATAAAGTTGCTATCATACTCATAAGTTGTAGTCTCTCCGTATTCATTTGTAACACTCTCTTTGTTTCCAAAGTCATCATATTCAAATGTATTTTCTGCTCCGCTAGGTGTAAGTATGGATTCTGGTGCATTATATTCATCATACTCTATGGTCATAGTATTGCCATTTTTATCCGCTATGGTTGTTGGAGAATTATGCTCATTGTAGGCTGTTAGCTCCGTATGACCTAGTGCATTTTTTGTTGACAATAGGTTGCCTTTTGCATCATAAGTATTGAATGTTTTATTTCCAAGAGGATCAGTAACACTTAGTTCATTGCCTTTCGCATCATAAGTATAACTTGTAGTTTCTCCATTTGGATTTGTTTTACTTAGAACATTACCGCTCTCATCATAAACAAATACACTTACTCTTCCTAATTTGTCTTTTATAATCTCTTGTTTTGAATTTATATCATGGGTAAACTCAACAACATTGCCATCTGGGTCTATCGTTTGTATAAGTCTTCCACTGTCATCATATATATTTTTAGTGATTCTTGTTCCACTTGGGTCAAAATACTCTTCTAATAAGTGATCTTGAGTATATACATATGTTGTTTTATACCCCATTTGATCTATAACATAATCTAAGTTGTCATTGCTATCATAATGATAAACAACCGATTTGCCAGAAAGATCTGTGATTTTAGTAATGCGATTTTTAAAATCTCTTTCAAATGTTAAAGACTCTCCCTTGGAGCTGACGATGCCTGAAGTGCTGTATGTGAGCGTATCGCCTCTAAGATCTGTGATTTTAGTAATGCCAAGATTTTCATTCAAGTCATAAACCATACCATTTGCCATTGTCAAACGATAACTACTTGGATTATAAAGAGCTAAAGAACTACCATCTATAATCTCGCCTGAACTACTCATAGAGACGCTATCAGACGCTCCTATGGCTTCAAGTTTCGCTTCACTTCCATTGAGAGCATAAAGTTTCGGAGCATCATAGAAAGACCCTTCAAAATAGTTTCCACACTCTCGCTCAAATCTATACTCAAATGTTTCTGTGGAGCCATCAGGCAAAGAGATATTTACCTGATGTGATTTGTCAAATTTAAAACAATTTCCTATAAATGTATCTGGAGTCATTTTCCAATCTTTGCCAGGATGGATATTTTCTTGTGTTTTTACATTTTGATAATCTATACTCCATCCATACCCAAAGTCTAAATTTTCAAATTTTTGCAATGTAGAATAAGTTCTATTTACTTGTACTGGCATTCCTGATACTTGTATATCAAAATCTGTTACAGTAAATGAGAAGTTGCCTATCTTTGCTTGACCTTCTATTGAAATGACACTTGAAGCACGAGAAATTTGACCATTTATATCTGTTGCTTCTAGCGAAATGTTATATAAACCGTTTGATAAAGTGCTAGCATCTATTTTGCCAAGCACTTCGTTAGTTATAGAGTGATTACCTTCTGCTATTAGAGTAGAATCGTTTTTGCCAATAGGAGATATGTAGAGTTTATAATTTTCCAAGTGCTCATCGCTTGCTGTTCCAACTATGTCTATACTAAGTGACACTTTTGTATTATTGACAGGCGATGTAATCAATGCGAGTGGTGGCGTAATGTCGGCGATAGGATTAACAATCACGACGACAGTGTCGCTATGTGTATTTCCCCTATCATCTGTTACTTTAAGAGTTATTGTATGTGTTCCTACGGTAAAGTTTGCTTTGGTAAATACTTTCTCATTTGATAAAAGTACACTCCCTTCTTTCCATTCATAAGCCACTATATTGCCGTCAATATCACTGCTTTGTGAAGCATCTAGTGTAGCATTATCCCCAACATAAATCTCTTGGTCATTTCCTGCGTTTGCAACAGGAGGTTTTCCATCAGTTACAGTAACTATTACTTCATCATATTGTTTTTGAGAAGCCGAATCTTGAATCATAAGTGTTATATGATGAATGCCTATTGGCAAACTAGATAAAGTTATAACAGAT
>FAXN01000103.1 GCA_001493195.1 Sulfurovum sp. enrichment culture clone C5
ATGGCTCACTAGGAGAACTTAGAAGTGTTAATTCCTATAGCATAACTTTTACTTCCATTAAGATATGCATTTCCTCCCATATAGATACTTTGATCTAAACCAGCATCAACAACTAAACTTGTTGGATTAACAACTACTTTGACACTATCGGTTACCGTTCTACCTAATGAATCTGTAATTGATAAAGTTATAGTATGCTCTCCTAAAACATCCCCTTTATAGTAAAATGAAGAGGCATTGCTGAGTACCTTATCTCCTTCTTTCCACTCTGTCTTAGAAGTGTTAATTCCTATAGCATAACTTTTACTTCCATTAAGATATGCATTTCCTCCCATATAGATACTTTGATCTAAACCAGCATCAACAACTAAACTTGTTGGATTAACAACTACTTTGACACTATCGCTTGCTGTTCTTCCAAGTGAATCTATAACAGTTAGTGTGATAACATGCTCACCAATTTCCATGCCTTTATACGAAATATAAGAAGAATTTCCGAGTACCTTATCTCCTTCTTTCCACTCATATTTGGTTATGTTGCTTCCTATCGCATAACTTTTATTCCCGAAAATATTAACACTCTGTCCTTCATATATTGCCTGATCATCCCCAGCTACAGCAAATAAACTTTGTTCCATTACAGTAACAATCACTTCATCAACACTTGTTGCATTCATATCGTCAACAACTGTAAGTTTGAAACGATGGCTTCCTACACTAAGAGGAAGCAGTGTAATCTTGCTTTGATTTCCTATGATAGTGTCATTGCTATCTCTCCACTCATATTTGATAATCTTTCCATCAAGATCACTACTTTTAGAGCCATCAAGAGTTACATTTTTGCCAAATTCTACGAGTTGATCTTTTCCAGCATTTGCAACAGGAGCATCATTGATACTGTTTATAGTTAGATTTACAGTTGATATATTTGAGTCTAAATAGCCATCATTTACTTTAAAAGTAAAACTATCATTGCCATTATAGTTTGCTTTTGGAGTATAAACCAAGTTTGCGCCAGTGCCGCTAAGCGTACCATTTTTAGGTTTTGTCAATAAAGTATAAGTTAAATTATCATTATCAACATCTGTTGCTTTTAAAACTATCTCTTTTGTGTTATCTTCATCAAGCGTAATATTGCTATCATAAGATAGCGGTGTCGTATCATAAACGATGGTTACGGTTGCCGGATATGAATTTTCTTTACCATCATTTACTATAAATGTAAAATTGTCTTTTCCACGGTAACTAATATCATTTGGTATATATTTGAGGTTGCTACCACTTCCTTCTAGTGTGCCGTGCTGAGGCTGTGATGATATTTTGTATGTTAAGTTGTCATTATCTAAATCTCTAGCTTTTAGGTTGATTGGTATTTGCAACTCTTTGTTTAATAATAAAGTTTGTGTGTATGTCATAGGTAATATATTGTTTTTGTTTATAAACATTCCACCTTGATATCCATATGAATCCATAGAACCAAAACCATATACTGTTAGCCCAAAGTATGTATCTGCTTTTAGGTTGTGTGAGCCTGGATCATTTATAGATATACTTGCTCCACTATATGAACTGTCACCTATCGGTTTAAACAGTGTGCTGTCTATTGTTACACCATCAAGTTTCACAGAATTTACAGCAATAGTTGGTATAGTGATATTAATATAATTTTTATCAAAATTTTCATTACTGCTAAGTGTGGCGACTGTATAATCATTAAAATATTGGGATATTGGTGGAACAATCATCATAAACGGATCTGATGGAACTCCATCATATGAGGTGCTCAGAGAATATTGAACAACTGTGGAAGGCTTTGATGTAAAGATATGATGTCCTTCGCCTGTTATAGTATCATAGTATTCGCCTTTATTGATAGTTTTTATAAACTTCCCATCAAACTCTATAGTTGTGTTGTTTTCAGTGCCTACCACACGAATCAAATCTGCTTTTCTAGTAGCTAATGGCTCAGTTAGAAACTCTTTTCCTAAATCATTAAGAGGAACCAGCATCTCTACAAGATGATCATAACAACATCTACTGCCAGGGATACTTGTTCTCTCGTTACCACTAGTAACTGCAATGTTTTTTGATGACCTTACAAGACCCCCTGTAATGTCTTCTGCTGATGTAAACATAATGACATCACCTCTATCTATTGTAATAGAATAGTTTGTATTTTTCTTTACAAGCCCATCAGGACCATAAATATCTACAGTTGGAGTTACTTCAACTACAGTATTGTCCTCTGTGCCTGTTATAGCAAGTTGTGTATTGAATGCGGTTGGTATATGAGCTATAGCAATATATTCTCTCCCTATAGATTGTAATGGGATAGCTAAAAAAGCATCTGAAGTAGTTGTTTGACGATTTAACCCATATATTGTTACGCTACTATTTGCTTTCACATGTACAGCTAACTGTTCTTTTACTAGATTTGTTTTTTGTGCATTAGATGGCAAAGATATTTGTGTTACAACTCCTTTTGTTACATTAAAATCTTGTTTAAAATTAAGTCCTGCTATATCCACTGTTCCGCTAGTGTTTTGCCTAGACGATATAAATATGCTAAGATTGCCTTGCTTCCCTGCATTGGAATTAAAATTAAAATAAAATTCAGATCCTTCATTTGTAGGAGCAACAGCTTCTACAAATACGAATACATTTGTAACATTACCTTTGTTTTTACCGTCTGTTGGTATATATGTAAAAGTATCAATGCCACTAAAATTTGTATTTGGTTTATATATTATTTGATTGCCGATTAATGTCGCTGTACCATTTTGTGGTTGGGTCATAGAATCAATTTGTAGTGTGTCGTTATCATCATCTCTATCATTTTTCAAAACATTGATTGTTGCATTTGTATCTTGTTGGATCGTGAGATTATCATCTATCCCTATTGGTATATCATTAACAGGAAGTACATTTATATTTATAGTCGCTATATTAGAATCAGCATTCCCATCGTTTACCTTAAAGGTAAAGCTATCTTTTCCATGATAATTTGGATCAGGAATATAGCTTAGATTTGGAGAGTTTCCGCTGAGTTTCCCATGTTGTGGCTGTGTTATAATCGTAAATCCGAGACTATCTCCGTCATCATCTTTTGCTTGAAGAGGTATGTCTGCAACAGTATCTTCATTTGTTGTAATGTTTTGATCAAATACTATAGGGGCGTCATTTACTGATAAGATTTTTATATCTACTTTTGCTGTATTGGAAACTCCTTGTTCATTGTCTTTGATGGTATAGCTTAATGTATCATCTCCGTGGTAATTTGGGTTCGGAATGTATTCTATCTTGCCGTCTTTTATGACAATCGTTCCATTTTTTGGTTGTGTTATGATACCTATAGATGGTATATCTAAAGTACCATCTATATCATTATCATTTTTCAATACATCTATAATGATATTTTCATCTTCATTTGTTGTTGTATTATCATCAAGTGCCAATGGGGCATCATTTACAGAAGCGATAGCAATATTTACAGTTGCGATATTTGAATCTAGCAACCCATTGTTAACTTTAAATGTAAAGTTATCGTTTCCATTATAATTTGGATTTGGTGTATATATCGGATTTTGTATAGAGCCACTAAGTGTTCCGTGTTTAGGAGCCGATACGATAGTATATGTTAGGGGTCTGCTGCCATAATCTTTTGCTTTTAATTCTAAAGATATATTATTGTCTTCTTGTATAGTAATATTCATATCATCTGCTAGTGGAGGAAGCATAGCATAACCATCTAATCCAGCATTATTGAAAGTATTTTTTACCACAGATAACACGCTAGGGTTTTCGCCACTTACTAGTTGGGTTCCGTCAGGAAGTGTTGTTGTGTCTATGGAAACAAGTGCCAATCCTTGAGCGACATTATAAACACAATAATCTCCTTTTGAATCTGTACTGACATTGTAGGTAGTGCCTGTTGCATCTATAGCTCGTACGACGATGCCAGCTTGAGAAGATTCATCGATATCTTTTGCTCCATTGAGATTTTGATCTTCATAAACATTGCCGCAAACATGCCCTATATGAAGATAATTTGGCTCGGAACATATTTGCCCTCCATTGCGACTAGAGCCATCTCTAACTATAAAAGAACCGAACTTCATACCAATTAAAATAGGAACTGAGCAACTTGTGTGTATGCTTGTATTAAATTTACTATTGGTATAGATAAATATCTTTGGTCCCAATGTCTCTTTTTTATCATACCCATTAAGAGTAAAAAAAGCATATGGAGATATGTAAGAACTAAATACCTTATTCCCTAAATGGTTATAAACCTCTACTAATGCATCTTCACTACCAGTATATTGCAATGTGAGTTTGTTTATTTTCCCATCACAAATATGACAATCTGATGATGGAGATGGAGGGTTCTGTCCACCTCCGCAAGAAAGATGAAAAGAAAAAAGACTATCAAAGTCCCATGTTAATTGAGTGTGATTAGTATTGAAGCTATGATGATTATCAAAACTATAAGTAATATTGTTAGATATATTACATGTCCCACAACTAGGGTTAGCGGAAGAAGTCCCAAACGAAAACACAAAAGAAAATGTGATTAGAAAAAAATATCTTAAAAAGTTACCTATAAAAAATGATTTACCTTGCTTCATGTATATCCCCTTATCCCCATAAATAAACTTAAGATAAATTATAAGATTTTATAGTTTAAATTAATATAAGTTTAATTAGATTAAGTGGTAAACGAGACAAGAACTATTATATGGTTAACATAATCTTAATTCTATAAAATAATTTTTATAGCAGAAGCACACACCTCAATACAAAAAGCCAAAAAGCCATAATGCTATTTTGTTGCCAAAGCCAACCTCTATTTCATCACTTGCTATATATGAATTTGGTATATCTTTTATCTGCTCAAAACTTTTATTTTTCCCGCCGATTTCAAAGGTATATTTCTCTTCGCAATAAAAGTCTCCTTTAGTACTTGCAAAAATACCATCATTGTTTAAACCTTGTCTGTTTTTATAATAGTTGTCAAGCTGATTTACAAAAAATGTTTCTCTTAAGTTCCCGATATTTGGTTCTTTTGTATACATTAAATTTGTGTTTGCTAGATATATCTTTTGCGGCTTATCAAATGCTTTCATAGATAATGAGTTCTGCATCAAAAGTTTTATAAGACCTGTATCATCAAGCTTTGCGAGGTATTCTTTGAGAGTTCTGTCATCGGTAATTTCTACTACTTTTTTTAATTCGCTCATGGTTGGCTCAAACGGCACACTTTTGATGATTACAGACAAAAGCATCTTTATCTTTTTAATGCTACTTCCATTTAACTTCGGATAAACATTTATTAGATCGCTTTCGATAGAAACATTTATATTTTGTTGGAGTGTTTGTAGAAAAAGCAATTCGTTTGGCATAGATAGATAGTATGGATAGTATCCAAATTTCAAATAATCTTTAAAAAGAGGAATGATTTTTTTCTCTTTTTGTTCGATAACTTTTTTTATATTTGAAGATATTTCAACATGGCTTGCAAGAATCTCTTCTAATGTATAACTATCAAATGTAAACCCATGATGAAGTTCTAAAAACTCTCTAAAACTCATCCCTACCATATTATATACGATTGCTCTTCTGCTTAAATCATGGCTTCCTTGATTTATTTGAAGAGCCGAACTTCCAGTTGCAATTATTTTTAATTTATCAAATCTATCATATATATTTTTAAGCTCGGCCGACCAACTATTATATTTGTGTATCTCATCAAAACATAAAAGCTTCCCACCATTAAGTACAAATTCTTCGGCAATTTGTGCCATTGTAAATTTTGAGGAGTTTTGTATGTCGTCGAGGTTTACATATAAAGCTTCATTGTTTTTATAATTTGATGTCATGTATTGAGCAATGGTTGTTGTCTTGCCAATTCCCCTAGGGCCAATAATAATCGATAATCTATGTTCTAAATGCTTCGTTTTGATAAAATATCTTTTATATTTTTGATTGTTTAGACTGATAAAATCTCGACTTTTTATGAAGAGTTCTTCAAGCATATTGCCTCCTTTATGTATAGTTTTACAATTATATCAGAAAAATATATGTAATGCAATACATATATGTGTATTCGTCACTCTGCACTTGATTCGGAATGTACAGAAGGAGGACTCGATGCTAGGTCTATAGGATCAATGTTTGACTAAATTACTTGGATATTCAATCTCTTGCCCATTGCTACAACAGCATTTTCTATTGTAGCCAATGTGATAGATGTATTGAGTGGGTCAAGTAATCTATCTATTGCTGTACGACTCGTTTTCATTTTTTTTGCCATTTGAGTTTTTGTGATGTTGTTTTGCTCCATAGTCTCTTTGATTTGAAAAGCTAATACTCTTTTTATAGCCACCGCTTCAGCTGTAGCCAACATACCCTCATCGGCTAAAAAATCATCAAAATTACTTCCTATTCCCTGTTTCATTTTATCTCCTTGTATCTTTTGAGTGCCAAATCAATCTCTTGTTTTGGTGTAGCTTGTGTTTTTTTGATAAATCCATTGAGTAGTATCATATATCCATTTTCAACCACATAAATAACCCTTGCTATTTTACTGTCGCTCAAGTTGCTTCTAACTTCATGGAGTTTATTACCAAGAGACTTAGATGTAGGCATACCAACTGGATAGCCATACTCTACGGTTTTTATATCATTGCCTATAGTTTGCATCATCTCTATTAAGAGACTTCAACCACTCTTTAACTGGCTCATTGCCCATAGATGACATATAAAATACCACTTCAATTTTTTTACTCATAGTAATATTGTATCATTTTTGGTACACATTGTCAAATTATTGTATTGACCCATAAAATCAGAGTTATTAGTCATCGGGAGTATATGAAGCTGTGGATGTTGTAGACGCTCTATGATTGTATGACAAAGGTTGGTTCTCCTTTTTGTATTAAGAGTTTAGTCTGCATTAATCTATGTAGCACGTAAAAAAAGATAAAGAAAGTAAAAAGGCATTAAAAGCCAAATAGATACTGATATTAAAAATAGATTGGCAAAAATTCTAAAATATTTTTGATGTTTTGGCACAACACTATAAGGATTATTTGTATATAAATATTTGATTAAATTAATTATTGTCTTAAAATTTAAGTATTTAAGATTAGTGTATTCACATTCAGATGCCATTATTTCTTTTAGTAATTGTTTATCCTTTTCGTCTATTCCTTCCATAGTATCTACATCAAATATTTTGCCCCGTTCCGCATTGTGTTTTGCTAATGCTTGTATTTCAAAAATTGCACTTAAAATGATTGTATTGGCAACAAATCCAAAAACCATTAATAAAATGGTGGCTATCCCTAAAAATAACATCATAATCTTTCCTTATTATCTATGGAATAGCACTACTTGTATTTGTGCCATACACTCCATATCCAAAAGGCGTTGCACCAACGCCTACTCCTCCACCAAGGTAATATCCATGATACCCTGAACCCCCGAAAGTGCCTCCTTCAACAACAGGAGATACAGGAAGAAACGGTCTTAGGCTAAAATCTGCACCATGTTGATAGCCAACACCATGGAGTTGATTAATACAATCGGCATTAGAATACTCAAAATCAAATGTCAGCCCTGCCCCAGCACCCATATAACCACCCAAACCAGTGATTCTTTGTATTTCAAAGTTACCATGACCATCAAAGACAAAATTTACTCCGCCCGTTCCGCCTATTCCAGCGCCACCACCGAAATTAAAAGAAAAACCAAAAGTCCACAACCCTCTTGCATCCACAAAATTCACAGGATCACCTAACACATAACCATAAAGGTTAGTATCTCCTCCTGCGAAGTCTATAGGGTCTTTGGC
>FAXN01000104.1 GCA_001493195.1 Sulfurovum sp. enrichment culture clone C5
TATTTCATTCTATCCCATTTCAATTTGACATATTTTTTCACTACTTGAGTTATTTATGGTAAATTATCATCAAAGGAGTAGCTATGAAACGAGAGGTTACTATAACTTGTTCTGGGAAGTGTGGCAAAAGCATAACATCAGATTTCAAAGATATCAAAAAGTGTGATTATTATCTATGTGGAGACGAAGAGTGTTCTGCTGTTTTATTTGCAAAAATAGAACAGAAAAGCAAAAAGAGTTTCGCCTCTTTGGTCAACAAACATACCATTATAGATCAAAAAGCAGTAGGTGATTTTACTGGGGTAAGCTTTTTTGAAAATATAAAAGGCAAAAAAGAGTTTGGAGTTTACGGCGAACAGAGATTTAGGCTCAAAAATGAAGAAAATATATTTGCTCTCATTGCTAGAAAAGAAGAAAAACCATACATGATGGATTTTGATATGGATGAGCTTGATGCTGAACTTGAAGAACTTTTTCCATCATCAAATGAACCGATTTTTACTGAAGATATCGAAAATAAAGACGAGATAGTAGGATTTAACATCATCCATGAAGATGGAAGTATAGAGTATATTGATTTGATAGACGAAGATGACTTTTTGAGATAATCTGATAAGGATATATTTTTGTGTAGTTTGTGAAAGCTACAAAGATTTGAGCTTGCTGTTTAGCGTCAGCAAGCAAGGAGTTTTAATCAAATAGATTACTATCTCCTTTTTTTTATTTATCAACAATAGAACCATTTGAATCTAGTGCTGGATATTTTCCATTGATAATCATTCTAATACTATCAACAGATTTAACTTCTGGACCATACTTACTAAAATCAATACACTCATTTGCTTTTACTTTTGCCTCTTGCATTGTTTTTTTAGCGTCCCATGTAGGAAAGAGATAGTTCTTTTGTTTATACATAACTACATAAGAATCTATCCTATTTGGTATGTCTTTGAATGGTTTTCTAAATTGACATTTAAAGTTCTCGAGTCCAGTTTTCTTGAATCTATACTCAGGATTACAATAATTACTCCATGCTTGATAGTTAACCGTAGGAATTCCAAGAAGATTATTATCCATGCCACTTAAATTGCTATTATTATCTGCTATCACAAAGTAGGGATATCCTCTTTTTAGACTCTCTCTAGCTGCCACATATAAAAAAGCATTTCTTGTACATTCTAAGGCAGTAGGAGCATCTTTGTTGTATTCTGGTTTCATAAACAATTGACCAAATGCAAAACTTCCAAAAGCATTTTCTTTATTGTCTGCATCGTATGTTGACATCACTGGATAGATAGGTCCGCTATTACTTCCACACCCAGCAAAAA
>FAXN01000105.1 GCA_001493195.1 Sulfurovum sp. enrichment culture clone C5
GTATAATCATGTGTTACGGCTTGTGTTATGCCGGTCCTAGGGTCTAGGTCGCTTATCCATGGCGTACAACCTGTATAAAAAAATATAGTCACAATTGACAATAATAGTTTTTTCATTTTTAAAATCCTTTTTTAGTATTTATTTTGACGAACACATATAACATCTGCTGCTTTAGCATTTTTAACATAATAGTCTTTACCCTTTATTCCAAGAGGACTTGTATAAAATGGTCCTTGGCTAGCATTCCATGTACCTTCGCCTAATATTTGACAACCATCTTTCCATGCTGCTGCTTTCCCTTGACTATCCAAAGTTGATGACCATGTTAGAATGGTAAAAGAATCCAACGTACACCGTTTGGGTTTGTTATTTTTTGACCAGGCTTCAGCCAATGTTGGTAAACGCCAATCACTATAGCCATCAAGAGTTAAATTCTTGCAATACTCTTGGGCTTCTTTGTATGTGCTTCGTTTGACTTCAAATCTTTGCTCCCACGACAAACCTGTTCTTATGTCCATATAAGATGGAGGAAATAAACATCCCACAAACAGTAATATCATTGGTATTAAAATAATTTTCTTCATGATTGTCCTCTTTGATTTTAATTAACGATATATATATCGTTGATAGATAATATCAAAAGTTCTATTATTGCTTACTTATACATATATATCGTTAGGATGTTAATTTGGACAATAAAGACTTGGAACTATATAGCGAAGAGATATTAGATAATGTATCTAAAAATGTCAAGAAATATCGCGTTCTGAGGGGTATGACTCAAATGGATCTTGCACTTGAAATCGGCATGAATGGTGGTGCTTATTTGGGTCGTGCTGAACTTAGAATTAAAAATCATCACTTCAACATAAAACATATTGCAAAAATCTCAAAAGTTTTAGATGTAGATATATGTGAGTTTTTTAAGGATATTTAAGTATTAAAATACCCTATATAATCAATTTATTTTAATTCATTCAAAAACTCTCATATATTCGCACGCGTAGTTTATATATTATATTATATTATATATATATATTTTATATTTATATATTAATAGACTACGCGTGCGTATATTAAATTAATAAAATATACATTTTCAAACAAAAATATAAAGAATTAAAAAATAAACTAAAACAAGATTTTAGAAATTTGTTTTAACCCATAAAGAGTTTATACCAAACAATTATTTATAGACCTATTGACCCATCTTTAAAAACCCCTTTATTCTTTTTAAAAGCTATATAATTATATTATATATATACAGTATATATATATTCGCGCGTAGTTTATTAATATATAAATATAAAATATATATATAATATAATTATATATAATAAACTATCTCAAAAATTCAACATATAAAATTGTTTGATATTTAAAGAGGGTAGTAATTTAATGTTTATCCTTTATATAAAAAATGCTCGCAGTGTCACATAATATGGGTTAAAATCGATTTTTATGATTATGTCTAGGGGATTATGTCAAAACAGGTAAAAATAGCTTAGATGATTAATTTTTGATTTATTATAACAAATAATTTTTTATAGGGTTAAAATATCTTTTTAAAAAATCTAAATTATCAATATATTTTCTCTTTCTCTTTTTAATATTTAATATTTAATATTTTAAGAGATACCAAATCCCCAACTCATCGTAAGTACAGGGCGTAGCAGTGGACATTTATAATCTTTTAATGGACAATCGTAATCTTTTAATGGACTTGTATAATCTTTTAATGGACCTAATTAGTTCATTGTGGACATTTGTAATTATCATAATCGAAATAAAGTAAAAAATTTACCTCAGATTAATATATAGTGGACATTTATAATTAAAATATCTATTTTTTTAACACCAACTCCCCTATTTTGTGGCCTTTTACCTCTAAATAGTTTTTAAATAAGGTTCAATAATTATAAATGTCCACTAAAACCCATATAGTCAATATAGTGCATATTATGATTGTCCATTATTTTTTACAGAAGATATATTTATTTAATGGACATTTGTAATTATATAATGGACTAATATAATCTAAAATAGGACAAATATAATTATTTTAAGGATAAAATTAGTTATAATTGTGCTAAAATTAATTATGTGAAAAATCCGATTGAGTAAATAATTATAAATGTCCACTAAAGGATTGTGATGACCGAAGAACAAAATAGTAGCTCCTCAGTTACTAAACACCCTGCCCTCAAAAAAAAGATTCATATAATCCAAAAAGAATCAGCTCTTACTGCCATTTATGCTTCTGGAAATCTTACCGCTGCTCAAAAAAAAGTTTTTAATGCATTTTTGTATCTCGGAAAAGATTTGGTACAATCTGAAATATTTGCTCCAGAAGATGGATTTAGTGTTCCTGTTTCAATGCTTAAAAATCTTATAGGGGATCAGTCAAATAATTATACTTATCTTAAAAAAACAGTAGAATCTTTACAAGACTTTACTGTCGAGTCAAATGTTTTAGGTAAAGATAAAAAGAAATGGGATAGGTTTTCTTTGGTTGCAGGGGCTACTATAGAAAATGGTGTTCTTAGGTTTTCTTTTCCGCATCAGATTATAGATGCTCTCAAAAACCCAAAGATGTATGTAACTCTAGATTTAGACGAAATAAATAGAATAGATAGAAAATATGCCATTTCACTTTATGAAATACTCGAAGATTATAAAAAGCTCCCAAGTTTGCCAAAATGGAGTATTGATGAGTTTAGAAAAGCACTTGATATTCCTGATAGCTCATACAAAACTTATAGAGATTTACACAGAAGAGTTGTGACGCCAGCTGTTGAAGAGATTAACGAAAAGTTTGGGATGGGCTTAGAATATGTACTTTATAGCAATCTGTTGGCTATTCCATCTTCTGATTTAACCAGTGAAGCAGAAAATGGTGTTATGACAAATAGAATGAGAATGCCAAGAATCACTCACATACAATTTAGGCTCGTAAAAGAAAAAATGGAAGAAAGACTTAATTATAAAGCTTTTGTTGAAAGTATGAGAAAGCAATATATGCCAAACCCTGATGATGGATATTTCCCATCGATATATAATTTTGATGGTCAAGTATTTAAAGTTGATACCACGGGAAGACTTTATATCCAAAATATTTCAATCGACGGAACTATTGAGATAGAAGAGCTTACACCAGAAAAGTCAGATTACTATTGGAAGCTTTTATGGAAAAAATCTTTGGAAGAGAAAGGGGAAGATTTTGAATAAAAACACAGAGACATTTTATAATGCAAATATTGAACGAGGGATATTAAGTGCATTAGTTTATGATGCACAACTCATAGATATGATAGAAGAAGAGATAACATCAGAACTTTTTTATATTCCGTTTCATAAAAAAGTATATGAAACTATTTGTAATCTTCAAGAAAATGATAAGCCTGTAAGTGAAGAGTTTATTATCGTTGATTTAAAAAAAATAAACTCATTTGACGAAGAAGTATTTTTAGAAATATTGTCAGCAACTCCTATCTCAAATATAAATGGATATATTAAGGAACTTCGAGAGCTTTATGCGAGAAGAGAGCTTCATCATCTCTCGTTAAATATTAAATTAGAGGTTGCAAAACAAAACTCAAGTGATGATATTATCAGCAATATTGAATCTTCCCTGCTCTCGATAACACATGAACGGAAACAACAAAACTTTTTTTGTTTAAATGAAATATTTAATGATGTAAATAAGCATATAGAACTGATGCAATCAAAAAAAGATAGTCTTATAGGGATTGATACAGGATTTACAGCTCTGAATGCATACACAAGTGGATTCAATAGCGGAGATTTGATAATATTAGCAGCAAGACCAAGTATGGGAAAAACTTCTTTGGCAATTAATATGATGTTACAAACAAGTAGTTTTGGGAATGGTGTTGCCCTACTCTCTCTTGAGATGCCAAAAGATCAAATCGCTCTCAGGATGTTAAGTGTTGTAAGTGGGATACCACTAGCAACCATTAGGGGCGGCAAAATGACAATAGAACAACAAAAAGAGATTGCAAATATTCAAAAAAAACTTACAAATTTAAGTATACATATTGATGACTCTCCTAACCTAACTCTACAAAAGATAAAATCAAAAGTAAAAAAATTGATTTTAAAAAATCCTGATACCAAATTAGTCATAATAGACTATCTGCAACTAATAGACTCAAATTCGACAAAAGATAGGCATTTGCAAATTAGCGAAATTAGTAGAGGGCTGAAGCTTTTAGCTAGAGAGCTTGGGATATCAGTGATGGCCCTTTCTCAACTAAACAGATCATTAGAGGGTCGTGCAGACAAAAGACCAATGTTGAGTGATTTGAGAGAATCAGGAGCTATTGAACAGGATGCGGATTTGATTATGTTTATTTATCGTGAGGATGTATATAAAAAGCAAGAAGAAAAACAAAAAGAAAGTGAGTTGCGAAAAAAAGGGATAGATTTTCAGAGTAACTTTAAAGAGGATTTGATATCAAGAGCAGAGCTTATTATAGGTAAACAAAGAAATGGACCAATAGGAACAATAGAGTTAGAGTTTGTCAAACCCAACACATCTTTTAGAGAAAAAAATCAACCACAAACAAAAGTTTTTGAATTTCAACTTGCATAGTTTCGCATGCGAAACTATATTTAATTTAACTTATGACATAATTTTAAAAATTTCGCATGCGAAACTAAAAGGTAAAAAATGATTATAACAGTTGCTCACTCCAAAGGAGGTGTTGGAAAGAGTCTACTCGCATGGCATTTGGCCATAGCTATGAAAACACCTATAATTGACCTTGATTTTCAAAAAACATTAGTTTATACAAATAAATTAAGAGAAGCTTGCGGACATAAAAAGCTTGACATTATCCAACCAGAAACACAACATGAATTTATAGAACTTATAGACAATTGGCCAGAAGAAAAAAATATTATTATAGATGTTGGAGGATTTGATTCAAACCTAAACAGGGCGGCTATACTAATTTCAGATATTGTTATTACGCCCGCTGTCGATAGAGTTACAGAAATGGCTGGGCTATATAAGTTTCATCAAATTATAGAAGAGCTTTCAGAGAAAATGAAAACAGATGTAAAAGCGAGTATTCTTTTAAATGATGTAAGCCCAAGTTCAAAAGATTTTACTGTTATTGAGGATCTCGTAGATAAGTTAAAACACTTTGATTTAATGGAGACGATTATACCGCATAGAGCCGATTATTATAAGCTAATGGAAGAGGGTAGGGGCGTTACTGAGCTTGAAAATTCTAAAGCAAAATCGGAAATAAAAAAACTCATTAAAGAGATTAAAGAAAAGGTTAAATAATGGCAAAGAGAAAAATAAATGCAGCGATGCTTATAGCTGCTGGCGAAGATGCACATCTACAAACAAACGATAAAGTTTCGCATGCGAAACTTATTGATGGTCAAGAATTTTTAGAAATAGAAATAGATAAAATTGAAAATAATCCAATGCAACCAAGGATTCATATAGATGAAAATGATTTGAACGATCTTGCAAGGTCCATAAAACTTCATGGGCTTATTCACCCAATTTCAGTTATAAGATTGGGTGAAAAAAACTATATACTCAAAGCAGGGCAGAGGAGGCTTCTGGTTCATAAAAATTTAGGACTAACGAAAATAAAAGCAATAGTCGAAGAAGAGTCAATACTCCCAAGGATAGAAAATGAGAAAGCACTTTTTGAAATAGCAGTTATGGAAAATACTCACAGGGATAACTTAAATCCTCTTGAGTTTGCGTTGTCGCTTAGAAAAGCACTAGATAAAAAACTATACAACAATCTTGATGAGTTGTCTATGGCTATAAGCAAGTCAAAATCTTATGTTAGTAAAGCATTAAAAATCTTATCACTCAATGATGAGATTATCGCTGATTTGACTGCAAATAATTCAACAAATGATATAGAGGCACTTTATGAAATACAAAAGATAGCTGATATCAAAGAGCAGAGTAGGGTATATAAAGATTTTGTAACTAAGAAAATAGACAGAAAAGGCATAAGAGAGCTTCAGTCGAAAGTTTCGCATGCGAAACCAGAGATGTTATATAAACTCAAAACAACAGATAAAAAAATAGAATTAAATGTAGATATTACTTCATTGGAAAAAGATATAAAAAATAAGTTTAAACAAGAACTAGAAGAGGTAATCAAGAGGTACATATGATATTTAAATACAAAGGATTTGAAAAAAAAACAGGCATTAAAGTTAATGGTACTGTGTCAGCTGGCGCACTCCAAGAAGCAGAACAAAAACTGATAAATCAAGGTATTTATTTTGAAAAATTAAAAATATCAAATCCATTATTTAAAAGCTTTTTTATAAGAAAAGATATGCCACAAAACCTTTTAAGTAGTTTTTCAAAAGAGCTATCTTCTTATATGCAATCTGGGATGATTATACTCTCAGCCATAACACTAATGGAAAACCAACATGCAAGCGAGCAAAGGTATAAATCGTTTTTAAGCACAATTAAAACAATGATTGGAGAGGGAAAGTCATTATATAATGCACTTAAACTCCAAGAAGTTTATTTGTTGCCAGAGTTCTTTTTGCAAAGCATAAAAATATCTAGCGAAAGTGGCAAAATGAATGAAGTTTTAGTCACAATGAGTAATTTTTTCAATACACAAAGCAGAACAAGAAAACAATTAACAAATGCTTTGGCTTACCCATCATTTATTTTTTTCATCGCTATAAGCATGAGCATTTTTTTGATGGTTTTTGTAGTTCCTAAGATAACATCAATTTTTAAAGATACTCATCAAGAATTACCACTGATAACTAAAATAGTGCTAGGAGTTAGTGAATTTCTAACAAATCATTATATTTTTATTTTAATCTTTCTGATTGTTTTGTTGATATCTTTAAATCTTTTGTATCTAAAGATAGAGAAATTTGCCATAAATGCAAATAGATTATTATTGAAAATACCGTTTGTAGGTTCAATCATTAGTAATAATGAACTTGCAAGGTTTTCTTATATATTATCTTTGATGTTAAGATCTGGGGTTCCTTATGCTCATGCAGTGCAGCTTGCTAGTACAACTTTTAACAATATTGCATTAAAAGAAAAATTTAAAACCGCTACAACAAAAGTCTTGGAAGGAAAAAAATTATTCCAAGCATTGTCAAGTACGGACAATCCTAAATTGCAAAAAAACTTTATGCACGCACTTGCACTAGGCGAAGAATCAAGTGAAGTTGCGAGCGTTATGAGTTCGATGGCATCCTTTTATATAGAAGAGAATGAAGATAAGTTAAAAATTTTTATGTCATTACTTGAACCAGCTATGATGTTATTTGTGGGGTTGATTGTAGGTTTAATAGTTGCAGCGATGTTACTGCCTATATTTACCATGAGTCTAGGAGCAGTTAGTTAGTCATATTAAGACGATTTGCTACTCC